>DASUAX010000034.1:0-42721 GCA_035763525.1 Gaiellaceae bacterium | reverse complement strand
AGGAACGGAGCCGCTTTCTAGAGTCGGGCGTCGCCGTGATGGCGGCTCGTAGCGCTCCCGCGGGTCGTTCCTCGCGTGTCGTTTGCGCCGCTCGCGCTCTCCTCGCCGGGCCGATGATCGGTGGTGTTACATCGTCGCGAGCGCCCAGCAGTGGCCGGCGAGCTCGCGTGCGACCGCGACCGCGACGACGGTGCGCCGTTTGCCGCGCCGCTCAAGCGCCTGCCAGCGTGCGTGCAGCCGGCGCGCGCTCTGGTCGGCGCGTGCCCGCACCGCGGCCGGCTGCCCCTGACGACGCTTGGCCAGCGTCGCGCTCTCGCGCAGCGGCCGCCGCTGCTGCCAGGCCGCCTCGACCAGCAGCCGGCGTGCGTGCGTGTTGCCGGTTTTCGTGATCGAGCCGAGCCGGCGCCGCTCGCCGCTTGAGTCCTCGCTCGGGGTCAGCCCGAGAAATGGGCCGAGCGCCTGAGGCCGGAAGCGTGTCCAGTCGCCGAGCTCGACCGTGAGCGCGAGCGCGGTCAGCGTGCCGACACCGCGCAAACAGCAGAGGCGCCCGACGGTGTCCGCGAACGGCGGCTCGGCTGCCAGCTCGACGATCGCCTCGTCGAGCGCGTCGCGGCGCTGCTTGGCCTGCACGGCGGCCGCATACGACTCCACGAGCGCAAGCTGCAACGGCCGGCTCTCGAACCGCTGCCGGCGCAGCCAGGCGTCATGGGCGAGCGTCCACGCACTCGCGTCGTAGACCAGCCCGTGCCGCAACAACAGCTTCGAGAGCCGATGCCGGGCCCGCATCAGCTCACCGCGCGCGTCCTCACGCGCCCGGATCAGATCACGCGCCGCCTCCTCGTGCGGCTCCGGGACGCGCACCGCCACCAGCTCGCCCAGACGAAGCAGGCGAGCCAGCCGCTCCGCATCACGCCGACCTGTCTTGACCCGGTCGGCCGGCGCACGCGGGATCTTCGAGGGCGCCGCCACCGTGCACGCAATCCCCACCGCCGCGCAGGCACGCGCAAGCCCATAGCCGGTCGGACCCGCCTCATACGCGACCCGCACCGGCGCCGCGAACTGACCGAGCCACTCAACCGTCTCGGCAGGCACCGTTGGCGCCCGCAGACTCCGCACCTCACCCGTCGACGCATCGAGCACACCCGCGACCGTCTTGCGCGCGTGCACATCAAGACCGACCCACGTACCCTCAGCCATACCGGCGCCTCCCGTAATTGCGGCTCTACCGCCGGGCCATTCCCGACGGCAACCCGCGCCAACTTACGAGCGAGGCGCCGGTAACTCCATACGGTCTAGAACCACTTCTTCCAGCGGAAGAACGCGAGCTGGCCGATCGTCGTGCCGACGATCCACGCCCAGGCCCACCAGTAGCCGAACGACCACCCGAGCTCCGGGATGTGGTGGAAGTTCTGGCCGTACAGGCCGACGATGAAGGTGGGGAGGAGGAGCAGCGACGCGATCACCGTCAGCCGCTTCATCACCTCGTTCTGGTCGTTCGAGATCTTGCCCTGCAGGTAGTCGCGGATCCCTGCCAGCGAGTCGCGCGCCGCGTCGAGCCCCTCCGACGCGCGCAGCAGCTTGTCGAACGCATTGCCGAACGCGATCTCGACGTCACGCGGGAAGAGCTCGCCCTCGTCGAGCTCGATGCGGTCGTCGACGATCTTCCGCACCGCGTCGCGTGTCGGCCCGAGCGTGCGGCGGATGCCGAGCAGGTCGTGCCGGATGCCGCGGATGCGGCGCCCGACTTCCTGCGGTTGCTCGGACTCGACCAGGTCCTCGAGTCCGTCGATCTCGTCGTCGAGTGCGTCGACGACGTCGAGGAAGCCCTCGGCCACCTCGTCGACGAGGTGGTAGACGTACATGCCGACCTCGTCGTGCACCCGACAGGCCTCCTTGGCGGGCGCGGGGTCGAACGGCTTCTCGCCCGGCGGCGTCTTCGAGACGGTCAGCAGCACCTCGGGTGTCGCGACGAAGTCGATCTCCTGGTAGTACAGCCGGTCCTCGTTCGCCACCTCGATCGGCAGCAGCAGGATCCCGAGCACGTAGTCGCCGTGCGACTCGATGCGCGGCCGCGGCTCGTCGTCGTGCTGGTGCGGCGCGAGCAGCGCGGCGAGCGCGGTCGCGTGCACGTGCTCCGGGAGCGCCTCGTGCAGCTCGGGCGCGCCCGGGTCGACGAGATCGATCCACTTCGGCACGCAACGAGGCTAGGCCGCCCGCCGGACGTATGATGGGCGGCACGAACCGCCGAGCGACCCGAGGAGGGCGCATGCGCACGAGCTTCATGTCCAACGCGAAGAGCTTCACCACCACTTCGGAGGTCATGAACCGTGCTGCATCCAACCCTCAACCTCGGGATCCTGGCGCATGTAGACGCCGGTAAGACGACCCTCAGCGAGCGGCTTCTCTACGACGCCGGTGTCATCCGCGCGCTCGGTAGCGTCGACCGCGGGACGACGCAGGCAGACACGCTCGCGCTCGAGCGGGCCCGCGGGATCACGATCAAGACGGCCGTCGTCTCGTTTCCGCTCGACGGCATCGTCGTCAACCTGATCGATACGCCGGGGCACCCGGACTTCATCGCGGAGGTCGAGCGCGCGCTCGCCGTCCTCGACGGGGCTGTACTCGTGCTCTCGGCGGTCGAAGGCGTGCAGGCGCAGACCCTCGTCCTCTGGCGGGCGCTGCAGCGGCTGCGTGTCCCGACGCTCCTGTTCGTCAACAAGACCGATCGCGTCGGCGCCGACGTGGAGCGCGTCGAGGGTGAGATCCGATCGCGTCTCGCGACCGACGCGGGCGCGCTCGCCGGCTCCGCGATGACGGGCGACGGTCTCGACTCGCTCCGCCGATCGATCGCGAGCCTCGTGCCCGCGCCGGCCGCGCCGGCATCGCCGCTCGCCGCCGCGGTGTTCAAGATCGAGCGAGACCGCCATCGCGAGAAGGTCGCCTACGTCCGCGTCTTCGCAGGGACGCTCCGGGTGCGCGAGCGGGTCGGCGAGGACAAGGTGACCGGCATCGACGTGTTCGAGGAGCACGGCACAGTCCGGCGCAGCGAGGTCGCGGCCGGGCAGATCGCGCAGGTGCGCGGGCTTCGCTCGGTGCGCGTCGGCGACCGGCTCGGCGCGGGCGTCCAGGCGTCCCGGCAGTTCGCGCCGCCGACGCTCGAGTCGGTCGTGGAGCCGGTCGACCCCGCCGACGCGACGCGCCTGAAGACGGCGCTCGACGAGCTTGCGGAGCAGGACCCGCTCATCGGCGTGCGGCAGCGCGCCGAGCTGTCGGTGCTGCTCTACGGCGAGGTGCAGAAGGAGGTGCTCGAGGCGACGCTCGCCGACGACTTCGGCGTCATCGCTCGCTTCCGCGACACGACGCCGGTGTACGTCGAGCGGCCGGTCGGCACGGGTGAGGCGGTGGAGCTCCTGAACGCGCCGTCGAACCCGTTCCACGCGCAGGTAGGGCTCCGCGTCGAGCCGGCCCCCGCCGGCTCCGGCGTCGCCTTCCGGCTTGCCGTCGGCCATCGGCGCGTCCCGCTCTACGCCTACAAGCGGCGGGAGGAGTTCGAAGCCGCGATGGACGAGTACGTCCGCGACGCGCTCCGGGTGGGCCGGCGCGGTCGCGAGGTGACGGATTGCATCGTGACGATGACCGACAGCTGGTACAGCCTCGCCGACGGGCCGCCGTCACGCCGCGGGCCGCTCAGCACGCCCGCCGACTTCCGCGGCCTGACGCCGCTCGTCCTCTCGGCGGCGCTCGAGCGCGCGGGCACCGTCGTCTGCGAGCCGGTGCACCGGATCCGCGTCGAGCTGCCGGCCTCGGCCCTCGGCGCCACGATGGCGGCCGCCGTCCGCCTCGGCGCCACGCTCGACGTGCCCGAGACGTCCGGGGACCGCGCGGTCGTCTCGGGCGAGCTTCCCGCGCTGCGCGTCGCAGACCTGCAACGGCAGGTGCCGGGGCTGACCCACGGCGAGGGCGTGGTCGATTCGCGCTTCGCCGGCTACCGGCCGGCGGTGAGCGCCGTGCCGGGGTGACCTTCCAGCGAGGCGAGGAACCGCTCGGCGTCGAGTGCGGCCATGCACCCCGACCCGGCGGCGGTGATCGCCTGGCGGTACGTGTGGTCCTGGACGTCGCCTGCTGCGAACACTCCGGGCACGTTCGTCGCCGTCGAGCCCGGCTTCGTGACGAGGTAGCCCTGGTCGTCGTGGTCGAGCTGCTCGCGAAAGAGCGCCGTGTTCGGGTCGTGGCCGATCGCGACGAACAGCCCGTCCGCCGGCACCTCCCACGTCTCGCCGGTCACCGTGCTGCGCAGCCGGAGCGCCTCGACCTTCTCGTCGCCGACGATCTCGTCGACGACGGCGTTCAGCACGAAGTCGAGCTTCTCGTTCCGCTCGGCGCGATCGATCATGATCTTCGACGCGCGGAACTCGTCCCGCCGGTGCACGAGGTGCACGCGGGACGCGAACTTCGTCAGGAAGAGCGCCTCCTCGAACGCGGAGTCGCCACCGCCGACGACGTACACGTCCCTGTCGCGGAAGAACGCCGCGTCGCAGGTCGCGCAGGCTGAGACGCCGCGGCCCTTGTGCTTCTCCTCGGACGGGATCCCGAGGAAGCGGGCCGTCGCCCCGGTCGCGACGATCACGGCGCGGGCGGCGTACTCGTCGTCTCCGACCCACACCCGGAGCACCTCGCCGGCGAAGTCGACCTTCGTCACGTCGTCCGTCAGGAACTCGGCGCCGAACTTCTCGGCCTGTCGGCGGAAGTCGGCCATCATCTCCGGCCCCATCACGCCGTCCGGGTAGCCGGGGTAGTTCTCGACGTCGCTCGTGATCATCAGCTGGCCGCCCCACTGGAAGCCCTCGATCACGAGCGGCTCGAGGTCGGCGCGTGCCGCGTAGAGCGCGGCGGTGTAGCCCGCGGGGCCGCCGCCGACGATGATCAGTTCACGCGTCTCTGGGTCGTTCACGGTGCTCCTCCCGAAATCTCGTCTCGGTGTAGTAAACGTCACAGGGCGGCTGGACGTTCCCATGCGTACTTCTGCCGGGCTCCGGCAATGAGGGCGGTATGGCCACCGCTGTCACGACCGACACCCTGCGCGGGCTCGCGGGCTTCCGCGCCGCGAACGGCTGCGCGATCAGCATCTACCTCGACCTCGACCCGTCCGCTACACCGACGATCCGGGACGTCCAGACGAAGTTCAACGCCGTCCTCTCCGAGGCCGAGAAGGCCGCCGGGGACGCCTCCGGCAGGGGACGCGACTGCCGCCTCGCCGTTCGGGACGACATCGCGCGGATCCGGGAGTGGTGGGAGGACGAGTTCGATCGCGACGGCGCGCGCGGCGTCGCCGTCTTCGCCTCCTCCGGCGACGGGTTCTTCCGCGTCCTGCCGCTCGCCGACGCCACCGGGGACTCCGTCCACGTCGGCCCGTCGCTCCACCTGGCGCCGCTCGCCGGCGCCCTCGACCGCGACGGTGCGCTCGTCGCCGTCGTGAGCCGGGAACGGGGCACGATCTACCGCTTCGAGGCGGGTCGGCTGCAGGAGGTCGCAGACGACTCCGAGGAGCAACCTGGGCAGCACGACCAGGGCGGCTGGTCGCAGGGGCGCTACCAGCGGCACATCGAGAACCTCGTCCAGCAGCACCTGAAGTCGGTCGGGGGCGCCCTCGACGAGCATGCCCGCGCCGGCGGGCTGCGCATGGTCGTCGTCGGGCCCGAGGAGATGCGCGGCGAGTTCGAGGCGGCGCTCTCGAACGAGGCGCGTGCGGCGATCGTCGGCTGGGCGACGGCCGAGGCGCACGCGGGGCCGAGCGAGCTGCTCGACGTCGTCCGCCCGCTCCTCGACGAGGCTCGCGCCCGCTCGGATCGCGCCGCGCTCGCCCGCTTCGAGGAGCTGCACGGCCGCGGCGAGCGCTCGGCGACGGGATGGAAACAGGTCCTCGACGCCGCCTCCGACGCGAGGGTGGACGTGCTGCTCGTCGAGGAGGGAGCACAGGCACGGGCGTGGGAGTGCCCGCAGTGCGGCCGCGCTTCCGCGGACGGCGGTGACTGCCCACTCGACGGGACGAAGCTCGAGGAGCGCGACGACGCCGTCGACCTCGCGCTGCACCGGGCGCTGGCGCACGGCGGCACCGTGGTCCGCGTCGGGTCAGGCGCCCTCGGCGACCCCAAGGGCGTCGGCGCGCTTCTGCGGTTCTGATCCCCACAGACCTGCGGCGAACTACCGAGCCGATCTGCTGCGGACCGCGGACGCCGCGGCGACGCCGTGCCTCCAGGATCGTGGAAAACCACGGGCGGGCGAGAGCGGAGGACAGTTCGATGAAGCACATGGTCACCACAGCCGCAGTCGTCTCCCTGATCGGGCTCGGAGCCGGTCAGGCGTTCGCGCAACCCACACACGCGCGCACCGTCACCAAGGTGACGATCGTCATGCACGACCCGGGCTGCCACTGGTTCTCGGTCGGCGGCAAGCTGAAGACGAAGCTGGTCGTCGCCGGCCCGGCACGCCTCCTCAACGTCGACGAGGCTGCGCTGAAGGTCGTCGGCGCAGGGGCCGTCAGGCGCGTCGGCGTCGGGCGGACGCTCACGCTCGGCACCGGCAGCTACGCGATCACGATGATCGGCCAGGCCGCCGACGACAACCACCTGAAGCTCGTCGTCCGGTAGGCGGCCCCGGCCGCGGCTACGCCGGCAGCGTCAGGCTCTCGAGGTCGTCGGGGTACTCGGTCAGGAGCTCGTACCCGTCGTCGGTCACGGCGACGGTGTCGGAGTGGCGGAAGCCGCCGACCCCGGCGTCGTAGAGGCCCGGCTCGATCGTGAACACCATCCCGGGCTCGAGCGGCGTCGGGTCGCCGACGTCGAGGAACGGGGCCTCGTGGTTTCGCAGGCCGGCGCCGTGGCCGGTGTGCTGGCGCCAGTACGGGAGCAGGTCGTGCTCATCGAAGTAGCGAAGCACGGCGCCGTCGACGTCGGCGCACGTCGCGCCCGGCCGGATCGCGTCGAACGCGACCCGCCGTGCGGCGAGCATGTGGTCGAAGAGCCATCGCATTCGATCCGTCGGCGGGCCGATCACGAGCGCCCGCTCGAGCTCCGCCTGGTAGCCCCATACGGGCGCGCCGGTCTCGGAGACGAGCACGTCGCCGAGCGCGAACTCGATGTTGTGCGCAACCGCGTGCGCCCACGCGCTCCGCCGGCCGATCTGGCCGCGGTAGCCCGCCTTGACGCCGTCACCGGACCCCAGGAGGCCCCGGGAGCCGTGCGCGGCGAGCATGGCGAGCGTCGCCTCCTGCTGCGCGCGCAGGCTCGCCTCGGCCTCCGTCGCGCCGACGCGCGTGTGCTCCTCGAGGAGCCGGTGCGCGTGAGCGCACCAGCGGCCGCTCTCGCGGATCAGCTCGATCTCCGCCGGGCTCTTGCGCGCCAGCAGCTGCTCGATCTCGCCGGCGACCCGGACGACGGGCGCCCCGGGCGCCGCGCCGAGGGCCGGTCCCCGGTAGCCGAGGATCCCGGGGTAGCCGTCCTGATCCGCCGCAACCCGTCCGCGAACGCCGAGCTCGGCGAGCACCCGCGCGAGGTGCCGCATCGGGTGCTCCGTCCCCGGATACTCGGGGTAGGTCTCGATCCGCTCGAACGCCGCCTCGGCCCGCGTGCGCTCGAGCTCGAACTCGGGCACGAGGATCGCCTCCTCGCCCCCCGTGCTTTGGGCATAGACGATCGGGCGCTCGTTCGAGAGGAACCAGAAGCCCGTGAAGTAGTGGACGTAGTCGGGGCTGAAGAGGACGTAGCCGCTCGCGCCCTGCTCCTTCGCGTGCTCGAGCAGCCGGCCGCGGCGTGCGGCGAGCTCTTCTGCCGGGATCATGGCCTACGCCGCGTCGGCGTCGGGCTGCGGCAGCGCGACGAGCTCGGGTGCGCTCACGACCACCGGCTTGCGCTCGACCTGCTTCGTCTCCGGCAGCTCGTCTCCCGTGACGCCGTGGTCCGGGAACTTGCGCGCCGTGACGAGCAGCCGGGTCTCGAACGAGCTCGCCGCCTGGTTGTAGGCGCCGACGGCGGTCTCGAGCCCCCTGCCGACTTTCGCGAAGTGCGCGGCGAAGACGCCGAGCCGGTCGTACAGCTCCCGTCCGAGCTTCGAGATCGACCGTGCGCTCTCGGCGACCGTCTCCTGCTGCCACGTGTAGGCGACCGTGCGCAGGAGTGCGACGAGGGTCGCCGGCGACGCGACGATGACGCCCGCATCGACCCCCGCCTCGAACAGCGACCCGTCCTGGTCGAGCGCCGCCCGGTAGAGGCCCTCGTCGACGAACATGACGACGAAGTCGGGCGAGGGGTCGAACTGCTGCCAGTAGCGCTTCTGACCGAGCTTCCCGATGTGGTCGCGGACCTGCGCCGCGTGCCGCGCGAGATGCCCGCGCTTTGCTTCAACGTCGTCGCAGTTGACGGCGTCGAGATACGCCTCGATCGGCACCTTCGAGTCGACGACGATGCTCTTACCGCCCGGTAGCTTCACGACGAGGTCGGGCCGAAGGAGGCGGCCGTCGTCGTCGCGTTCGCTCTCCTGCAGGCGAAAGTCGCAGTAGTCGAGCATGCCGGCGAGCTCGACGACGCGCTTCAGCTGCACCTCGCCCCAGCGCCCGCGGACGTGCGGCGCCCGCAGCGCGGTGACGAGGCTGCCGGTCTCTGCGCGCAGGCGCTCCTGGCCCTCGGTGACGAACTTCAGCTGCTCTCCGATTCGCGAGACCTCGCTCAGGCGTCGTTCCTCGAGCGCCTTCGCCTGCTGCTCGAACTTCGTCAGCGTCTCCTTGATCGGTGCGAGCTTCGCGTCGGCGAGCTCGAGCAGGGACGACTGGCTCTTCAGCAGCGCATCGCCCGTCGCGGCCTTCAGCCGCTCTTCCCACTGCGCCTGGCTCCCCTCCACGAGCGCACGCCTCTCGCGCTCCCCCGCGAGGGCCATGTCGCGGGCCGCCAGCTGCGCGCGTGCCCAGAGGAGGACGGCGCCGCCGCCGACGAGGAGCCCGAGCACGAGGAAGGCGATACCAATCATGGGCCGACGAACGCTAGAGACGGCGTCGGACGGCACGCCTCGGCGGTGACACGCACAAAAAATCAGCCCCACCGACTCCGAGGAGCCGCCGGGGCTGAGTGCCGGATCCAGCGACTCCGAAGAGCTACCGGATCCGACGGGCGCAACCTAACGCGAGCCGCGGCGACCCGTCAACAGCTGTCTGACCGGAATGTCGCAAAATGCGAACGAATCCGCGGAGACGCCCGCCGAGGGAGGGGGAACATCCGTTCGGCCGCGTACCCTCTCGGATCACGGATGGAGGACGTCTTCACAGCAGGCGGTGCGCTCTCCCGGACGCTCCCCGATTACGAGCCGCGGCCGGAGCAGGCGGCGCTCGCGGCCGCGATCGACCGCGCGCTCAGCCTCGGCGAGCACCTCGTCGCGGAGGCAGGCACCGGCGTCGGGAAGAGCCTCGCCTATCTCGTGCCCGCCCTCGAGTCGGGACAGCGCGTGGTCGTCGCGACGGCGACGAAGGCGCTCCAGCAGCAGCTGCTGACGAAGGACGTCCCGGTCGCGGCCGCCGCGACCGGGCGGGACGTCGACGTGCAGGTGCTGAAGGGGCGGGCGAACTACCTGTGCCGCCGACAGCTGCAGGGGTTCCAGCCGTTCCTGCTCCCGGACGGCCGCGACGGTGCGGCGTGGGAGGCGATGCAGGGATGGCTCGACACGACCGAGACGGGCGATCGCGCCGAGCTCGAGCTCGAGCCGTCGGCCGCCCTCTGGGCCGAGCTCTCCGTCGGCCCCGACCGCTGCTCGGGACGCCGCTGCCCGTTCTTCTCGGCCTGCTTCGCCGAGGGGGCGCGTGCCCGCGCCGCCGAGGCGGACCTGGTGATCGTGAACCACGCGCTCTACTTCGCCCACGTCGCGTCGGGGCTCGCGGTGCTGCCCGAGCACGACGCCGTCGTCTTCGACGAGGCGCACCGGCTCGAGGAGTCGGCCGCGTCGTGGCTCGGCGGCAGGGTCTCCCGCCAGGGGCTCCGGCGCCTCGCCCACGACGTCGAACGCGCCTGCCGCGAGGCGCAGCGCCCGGTCCCGGCCCGCGAGCTCGACCGCGTCGAGCGCACGGGCGAGCGGCTGCTGCGGGCCGTCGCGCCGCCCGCGGGGCGGCGGCGGCTGCGGGAGGTGCCGCCGGAGCCGGCGCTCGTCCTCATGGACGCGCTCGGTGACCTCGCCGCCGCGCTCCACGGCCAGGGCGAGGATCTCGATGCGCTCTCGCGGCGCTCGCTCGCCGCGGCAACGGAGGTGGAGGCATGCCTCGAGCTCGGCCCCGGGCGGGTCGCGTGGTCCGAGCCGGACGCGCTCGCATGGGCGCCCGTCGACGTCTCCGCGGAGCTCCGCGAACGGCTCTGGGACGAGGGGCCGACCGCGATCCTCGTCTCCGCGACGCTGACGGCGGGTGACGACGCGGCCTTCGTGCGCCGCCGGCTCGGCCTCGACCGTGCCCGCGAGGCGGTCGTCGGATCGCCGTACGACTTCCCGGAGCAGGCGCTCCTCTACGTGCCGCGCACGATGCCCGACCCCCGCAGCGACGGGTTCACCGGGCGCGCGGCCGACGAGATCGTCTCCCTGCTCGGCCTCTCGGCCGGGCGGGCGCTCGTACTCACGTCGAGTTACCGGGCGCTCGACGCCTACCGCGACCACGTCCGCGGGCGTGTCCCCTACGAGGTGCTCGTCCAGGGCGAGGCGCCGCGGGAACGGCTGCTCGAGCGGTTCCGTGCCGAGGTCGACTCGGTCCTGCTCGCGACGTCGACGTTCTGGCAGGGGGTCGACGTCCCGGGCGAGTCGCTGTCGCTGCTCGTGATCGACAAGCTGCCGTTCTCGGCGCCCGGCGACCCACTCCACGAGGCGCGCTGCGAGGCCGTCGAGCTCCAGGGCGGCGACTGGTTCCGCGACTACGCGCTCCCCACGGCGATGCTCCAGCTCCGCCAGGGGTTCGGCCGCCTGATCCGCGGCCACGCCGACCGGGGTGTCGTCGCGATCCTCGACCCGCGCCTCCGCACACGCCCCTACGGCCGGGCGTTCCTCGCTGCGCTGCCTCGCTGCCCCGTGGCCGAGGACCCCGCGGCGGTCGCGGCGTTTTTCGGCGACAGGGTGGCCGTTTCCGCTTGAATGGCCGGCCGATGGCCAAGAAGAAGCCGAGAACCCCGACGCCGCCGCGTGCCCAGGCGCCGAAGCGCCGCGTCGAGGTGCCGGGCGACTCGCTCGCACGGCACCGGGCGCTGCTCTACGGGATCTCGGGCGCCGGGATCGTCGCGCTGCTCGTGATCGTGCTGGTGGTGGCACTCGGAAACGGCGGCGGTGCGAGCGCGAAGAAGGTCGCGGCGTCGATGAGCGCGGCCGGCTGCACGTTCAAGACGGTGAAGGCGTACGTCCCGCCGGGCCAGGGAGTGCACGTGAACAGCCTGACGAAGAAGTTCCCCTGGAACACGGACCCGCCGTCGAACGGCCAGCACTACCCGCTCTGGGCGGTCTGGGGCTTCTACACCGACCCGATCAACCCGCGGCAGGTCGTCCACAACGAGGAGCACGGCGGCGTCGTCCTCTGGTGGGGCCCGCAGGTTCCGTCGTCCACCGTGAACGCGCTCCAGTCCTTCTACCAGGAGCAGCCGGACGGCATGTTCGGCACGCCGTACTCGAAGCTCGGCTCGAAGATCGCGATCACCGCGTGGACGGGCAACCCGTCCGAGTACGGCAAGAACGGCTACTACGGGCAGGGCCACATCGGGACCTGCTCGTCGTGGGGCCCGAAGGTGCAGAAGGCGTTCGGCGACTTCCGCTCGGCCTTCCGCGGGCACGGCCCCGAGGGCATCCCCCTCTCGCTCGACAAGCCCGGGATGGGGCCGACGTCCCAGTAGTGCTTCGCTTAGCCTGACCCGGCCGGGGTGGCGGAACCGGTAGACGCAGCCGGCTTAAAACCGGCCGCCTTCGGGCGTGGGGGTTCGAATCCCTCCCCCGGCATCAGACCCGTCGTGCCCGCTCCGTCAGCCGCCGCAGCTGCGACGCCAGGTCGCCCGTGAGCGCCCGGCGGCCGTAGCGCCAGGTCCAGTTGCCCTCCTGCGAGCCGGGAAGGTTCATCCGCGCCTCGCTGCCGAGGCGGAGCACGTCCTGGAGCGGCGCGATCGCGAGCGCGGCGCGCGACGACCAGGCAGCGCCGATCAGCGACCACGCCGGATCCGCGGGGTCGAGCTCGGACCACTCACGGTCGGCCTCGGACAACGACTCCCACCAGCCGACGGTGGTGTCGTTGTCGTGGGTGCCCGTGTAGACGACGGATTGCTCGGCGTGGTTCGCCGGCAGGTGCGGGTTCGTCGGGTCGCCGCCGAGCGCGAACTGGAGCACGACCATGCCGGGGTAGCCGAGCTCGTGACGAAGCCGGACGACCGGCTCCGTGATCACGCCGAGGTCCTCGGCGACGAGGTCGAGCGCCCCGAGCTTCGCCTCGACCGCGTCGAAGAGCCGTGCTCCCGGTCCGCGGCGCCAGCGACCGCTCTTCGCAGTGCGGTTCCCGCGGCGCACCGACCAGTACGCGACGAAGCCGCGGAAGTGGTCGACGCGCGTCAGGTCGACGAGCTCGAACGTCCGCCGGAAGCGCTCGATCCACCAGCGGTAGCCGTGCGCGCGCATCGCCGCCCAGTCGTAGAGCGGGTTCCCCCACAGCTGCCCCGTCTTCGCGAACGCGTCCGGCGGGACGCCCGCGACGTAGTCGCGCTGGAAGAGCTCCGGGTGCGTCACGTGGTCGGCGCCGCCGTCGGCGACGTAGATCGGCATGTCGCCGAAGATGCGCACGCCGCGCTCCCGTGCGTACGCGCGCAGCACCGCCCACTCGCGGTCGAAGCGCACCTGGTCGTCGACGCTCCCGCCGAAGGAAGCCCAGTCGTCGAGCCAGTACGCGTGGCGCTCGCGGTACGCGGCCCTCTCGTCGCGCGTCACACGGCTGCGCGGGCTCGCGAGGAGCTCCGGCGCCCCGGCGAACGCCGACGGCGACATGTACGGCGACCGCGTGATCCCCTCGGGGGGCCCGAGCGGCAGCACCTGCCACCAGCGCTGCCCCGCCGCGGCCAGCCAGTCGACGAAGCGGTACGCATGCTCGTCCAGCACCCCGTTCGGCAGCGAGCTCGGATGAAGGAGGATTCCCGAAGCGCGTTCGAGCCTCATGCGTTTAGAACAGCCACCCGGTTAGGAATGCCACGCACTGTGCCCCTCCCCAAGTCTCCGAACCCTCGCATCCAGATCCAGGCGATCGAGCCGATCGTCGACTGCGGCCGCTACCCCGTCAAGGCGACGGTCGGCGACACGGTCGACGTGTACGCGACCGTGCTCAAGGACGGCCACGACACACTCGACGGCGCGGTCCGCGTGAAGGGCCCGGGGGACCGGCGCTTCCGCGAGGAGCCGCTCCGCCCGCTCGGGAGCGACCGCTTCGGCGGCAGCTTCACCGTCGACCGGCCCGGCCGCTGGCGGTTCGCGGTCGCCGCCTGGACCGATCGGGTCGCCACCTGGCAGGACGAGATCCGCCGCAAGGTCGAGGCGGGACAGCAGGATCTGGCGGGCGAGCTGTCCGAGGCAGCGGTGCTGCTCGGGCGGGAGTCGCTCACGGTCGAGGAGGGGCTTGCCGTCCCCGCCGGCGACCGCCACGGCGAGGCCTGCTCGCAGACGCTCGAGGTCGACGTCGACCGGGAGCTCGCTCGCTTCGGCGCCTGGTACGAGCTCTTCCCGCGCTCGTGGGGCGGCTTTCGCGGCGTCGCGGGCGTACTGCCACGGCTTGCCGAGCTCGGGTTCGACGTCGTCTACCTGCCGCCCGTGCACCCGATCGGCCACACGAACCGCAAGGGCCGGAACAACACCCTCGACCCGGAGCCGGACGATGTCGGCTCGCCGTGGGCGATCGGCTCCGAGGAGGGCGGCCATGACGCGATCCACGCCGACCTCGGCACCTGGGACCAGTTCGACGCGATGGTCGCGGCCGCGAAGGAGGCGGGCCTCGAGGTCGCGCTCGACTTCGCGATCCAGTGCTCGCCCGACCACCCGTGGCTGAAGGAGCATCCCGAGTGGTTCAACCGTCGCCCGGACGGCACGCTCAAGTACGCCGAGAACCCGCCGAAGCGCTACCAGGACATCTACAACGTCAACTTCGAGTCGGAGGACTGGCAGGGGCTCTGGCAGGCGCTCCGCGACGTGGTCGCGGGCTGGGTCGAGCGCGGCGTCACCGTCTTCCGCGTCGACAACCCGCACACGAAGCCGGCGCCGTTCTGGGAGTGGCTGATCCGCGACATCCGTGCGCAGAGCCCCGAGGTGATCTTCCTCGCGGAGGCCTTCACGCGGCCGGCGATGATGACGACGCTCGCGAAGCTCGGGTTCGCCCAGAGCTACACGTACTTCACGTGGAAGAACACGAAGTGGGAGCTGCACGAGTTCATGGAGCAGCTGCTCTCGTGGCAGCCGTTCTACCGGCCGAACGCGTTCGTCAACACACCCGACATCCTCCACGAGTACCTGCAGCAGGGCGGGCGCCCGGCGTTCGAGGCGCGGCTCGTGCTGGCGGCGACGCTCTCGCCGTCGTACGGGATCTACTCGGGCTACGAGCACTTCGAGAACGTGCCCGTGCGGCCCGGCTCGGAGGAGTACCTCGACTCCGAGAAGTACGAGGCGAAGAAGCGGAGCCTCGACGGGCCGCTGCTGCCGCTCGTGCAGCGGCTCAACGAGATCCGCCGGGCCGAGCCCGCGCTGCAGCGGCTCGGCAACCTGCGCTTCGTCGAGACCGAGAACGACCAGCTCGTCGCCTACGCGAAGGACGACGTGATCGTCGTCGTCAACGTCGACCCGTTCAACGTGCAGGAAGGCGTCTGCGTGGTACCGGTCGCGCTGCGCTTCCCGCCCGCGTTCGACGCGCGTGACCTGCTGTCGGGACAGACGTTCACGTGGCGCGCCGGCCGCAACTACGTCAGGCTGCCGCCGGGGAAGAGCCACGTGATCAAGGTCCACAGTTGACGGAGACGCAGAGCTGGTTCGAGCGGGACCCGCTGTGGTTCAAGACGGCGGTCTTCTACGAGGTTCACCTGCGTGCGTTCTTCGACGGGAACGACGACGGCTCGGGCGACTTTCGCGGCCTGAGCGAGAAGCTCGACTACCTGCAGTGGATCGGCGTGGACTGCGTCTGGCTGCTGCCGTACTACCCGTCGCCGCTGCGCGACGGCGGCTACGACATCGCCGATTTCTACGGGATCAACCCCGACTACGGGACGGTCGACGACTTCCGTCACTTCGTCGACCAGGCGCACCAGCGCGGCATCCGCGTGATCGCGGACCTGGTCATGAACCACACGAGTGCCGACCATCCGTGGTTCCAGGCGAGCCGCGACGACCCCGACGGGCCGTACGGCGACTTCTACGTGTGGGGTGACGACGACACCCGCTGGGACGAGGCGCGCATCATCTTCATCGACACCGAGCCGTCGAACTGGACGTGGGACCCGGTGCGCGGCCAGTACTACTGGCACCGGTTCTTCTCGCACCAGCCCGACCTGAACTACGACAACCCCGAGGTGCAGCGGCACATGCTCGACGTGCTGCGCTTCTGGCTCGACCTCGGGCTCGACGGGTTCCGGCTCGATGCCGTCCCGTACCTCTACGAGCGCGACGGCACGAACGGCGAGAACCTGCCCGAGACGCACGAGTTCCTGAAGCGCGTGCGCAAGGAGGTCGACGCGGAATACGTCGACCGCGTGCTGCTGGCGGAGGCGAACCAATGGCCGGCCGACGTCGTCGAGTACTTCGGCGAGGGCGACGAGTGCCACATGGCGTTTCACTTCCCGGTGATGCCGCGCATGTTCATGGCGATGCGCCGCGAGGACGCGCTGCCGATGGTCGAGATCCTGGAGCAGACGCCGCTGATCCCCGAGAACGCGCAGTGGGGGCTCTTCCTGCGCAACCACGACGAGCTGACGCTCGAGATGGTGACCGACGAGGAGCGCGACTACATGTACGCCGAGTACGCGAAGGACCCGCGGATGAAGCTGAATCTCGGCATCCGCCGCCGGCTCGCGCCGCTCCTCGACAACGGTCGCGACGAGATCCAGCTCATGCACGCGATCCTGTTCTCGCTGCCCGGCTCGCCCGTCCTCTACTACGGCGACGAGATCGGGATGGGCGACAACATCTTCCTCGGCGACCGCGACGGGGTGCGTACACCGATGCAGTGGACCGGCGACCGCAACGGCGGCTTCTCTCGCGCCGACTTCCAGCAGCTCTACCTGCCGCCGCTGATGGACCCGGTCTACGGGTTCCAGGCGGTGAACGTCGAGGCGCAGCTGCGCCAGCCGAACTCGCTCCTGCGCTGGCTGCACCGCCTGATCGCATTGCGCAAGGACCACCCGGTGTTCGGGCTCGGCACGTACGAGGCGCTCCGGCCGGAGAACCCGCGGATCTTCGCGCACGCGCGCACCTACCAGGACGACGTCGTCCTCTGCGTCCACAACGTGGCGCGCTCGGCGCAGGCGGTCGAGCTCGACCTCTCGCGGTGGGAGGGCTATATCCCCGAGGAGATGTTCGGGCGGACGCGCTTCCCCCGCATCGGCGAGCTGCCGTACCTGCTCACGCTCGCGCCGCGTGGGTTCTTCTGGTTCCAGCTGCGGAAGGAGGAAACCGCATGAGCGTAGGCTTGACGGAGCTCATCAACGGCGTAGGCTCGACGGAGCCGGCCAGGAGCGGAGGTGGCGGCTTCGCCGCAGTCGGAGCGGAGGCAGAGCGGAGGCACCGGCTTCGCCGGTGGCTGGAGCGGGCCACATGACAAACGGCGTCTCCCTCGTCGACTTCATCACGAGCCAGCGGTGGTACGGCTCGAAGACGCGGGACGTGTCGGAGGCGTCCGTCGTCGACCGCGCCTCCCTGCGCGACAACCTCGAGCTCCAGCTCGTCGAGGTCGTCTTCGACACCGGCACGCACGAGACGTACCAGCTGCTCACCGACCAGGGCGGCTTCGACGCGCTCGGCGACGAGGAGCAGGCGCTCGAGCTGCTGCGGCTGGTCCGGGCCGGCGAGACGGTCGCGGCGCAGGACGGCCAGGTGCAGTTCGCGCAGCTCGCGGGGCACGCGGGCAGGGGCGAGCCGAAGGAGGCGCGCCTGATCGTCAGCGAGCAGTCGAACACGTCGGTCGTCTTCGACGAGGAGCTGATCCTGAAGGTGTTCCGCCGGCTCGAGGCCGGCATCAACCCGGAGCTCGAGCTGCTCCACTTCCTGACCGAGGCGGGCTTCGAGAGCATCGCGCAGCTCGCCGGCTGGTACGCGTACTCGGGCCTGCAGATGGAGGCGACGCTCGGGATCGCGCAGCACTACATCGCCGGTGCGGAGGACGGCTGGGAACGCGCGCTCGACGCGATCGTCGCCCACGACGAGGTCTTCCTCGACACCCTGCGGCGGCTCGGCGAGATCACCGGCGAGATGCACACCGTCCTCGGCGCGAACACGGCGGACCCGAACTTCTGTCCCGAGCAGACCTCGGCGGAGTCGCTGGGCCTCCTGACTGCGACTGTCGACGAGGAGATCGAGCAGGTGTTCACGATGCTTCCGGACGACGAGCCCGATCTCGAGCCGATTCGCGGCCGCGGCGAGGAGGTGCGAGAGCGGCTGCGGCTCCTGACGAACATCGGCGGCGCCGGTCGCGTGATCCGGAACCACGGCGACTTCCACCTCGGCCAGACGCTCTGGGCCGGCGGCGACTGGGTGCTGCTCGACTTCGAGGGAGAGCCCGCGCGCTCGCTGCCGGAGCGGCGGCGCAAGCGCAGCCCGCTGCGCGACGTGGCGGGGATGCTCCGCTCGTTCGCCTACGCCGCCTCGGCTGCCCGGGTGCTGCGCGACGTCGACGCGCCCCCCGACTGGGAAGAGCGGGCGCGGGCCGAGTTCCTCGACGGCTACCGGCAGACCGTCGACCTCTCGCTGGTTCCGTCCGGCGCCGCGATGGACAAGCTCCTGAGAGTGTTCGAGCTGGAGAAGGCCGTCTACGAGCTGAGCTACGAGCTGAACAACCGCCCGGACTGGGTGCGCATACCCGTCGCAGGGATCGCGCGCATGCTCGACGAGGAGGTTCCGCTCTGACCTCTCAGCGAGAGTCCGCGTTCGGCGAGCTCGACATCTGGCTGGCGCGCGCCGGCCGGCACGAGGAGCTGTGGCAGAAGCTCGGCGCGCACCCGGCCGAGAACGGCGTGCGTTTCGCGGTGTGGGCGCCGAACGCGCGCTACGTGAGCGTCGTCGGCGACTGGAACGGCTGGGACAGCGCCGCCGACCCGCTGCGGCCGGTCGACGCGACCGGCATCTGGGAGGGCGTCGCCGAGGGCGCTTCGGTCGGGGAGCGCTACAAGTACCACCTCGACGGCCGCGAGAAGGCCGATCCGGTCTCGTTCGAGCAGGAGGTGCCGCCGAAGACTGCGTCGGTCGTCTTCGACTCGCACTACGAGTGGCTCGACGGCGACTGGCTCGACGCGCGGCGCGGGCAGAAGCCGCTCGAACGGCCGGTCTCGATCTACGAGGTGCACGCGCCGTCGTGGCGCAAGGGTCTCGGCTGGCGGGAGCTCGCCGTCGAGCTCGCCTCGTACGTCAAGGATCTCGGCTTCACTCATGTCGAGCTGCTGCCGGTGATGCACCACCCGTACTCGGGCTCGTGGGGCTACCAGGTGACGAACTTCTACGCCACGGTCTCGACGATGGGATCGCCCGACGACTTCCGCTACTTCGTCGACCACCTGCACGCGAACGGGATCGGCGTCATCCTCGACTGGGTGCCGGCCCACTTCGCGACCGACGCGTGGGCGCTCGCGCACTTCGACGGCACGGCGCTGTACGAGCACGACGACCCGCGGCGCGGCCACCATCCCGACTGGGGGACGTACGTCTTCAACCTCGGCCGCAGCGAGGTGCAGAACTTCCTGCTCGCGAACGCGCTGTTCTGGCTGCGCCAGTACCACGCCGACGGGCTCCGCGTCGACGCGGTCGCGTCGATGCTCTACCTCGACTACTCCCGCAACGCGGGCGAGTGGATCCCGAACCGCTTCGGCGGCCGCGAGGACCTGGAGGCGGTCGCGTTCCTGAAGGAGTTCAACGAGCTCGTGCACGCGCGCGAGCCCGGCGTCATCTCGGCTGCGGAGGAGTCGACGGCGTGGCCGGGCGTCTCGCGACCGACCTACGTCGGTGGGCTCGGCTTCGGCTTCAAGTGGAACATGGGCTGGATGCACGACACGCTCGGGTACTTCGGGTACGACCCGATCTACCGCCGCTTCCACCACCACGAGCTCACCTTCTCGCTCGTCTACGCGTGGAACGAGAACTTCATCCTGCCGCTCTCGCACGACGAGGTCGTGCACGGCAAGGGCTCGCTGCTCGGGAAGATGCCGGGCGACCGCTGGCAGCAGCTGGCGAACCTGCGCGCCCTCTATGCCTACATGTGGGCGCATCCCGGCAAGAAGCTGCTCTTCATGGGCGGCGAGCTCGCGACGCCGTGGGAGTGGTCGGACCAGGGAGAGCTGCCGTGGTGGCTGTACGAGCACGCGGAGCACGCGGGCATGCGCGACCTGATCCGCGACCTGAACACCATCTACCGCGACGAGCCCGCGCTCTGGGAGGTCGACTTCTCACCGGATGGTTTCCGCTGGCTCGAGCCGAACGACGCGTTGAACAACGTCTTCGCCTTCATGCGCATGTCGCGCGACGGGGAGCGGCAGATCGTGTGCGTCGCGAACCTCTCGCCGGTGCCGCGCGAGGGGTACCGGGTCGGGTTGCCGCGCGGCGGCGAGTGGCGCGAGTTGCTGAACACGGACTCGACGTACTACTCGGGCGCGGGGATCGGGAACATGGGCGCGGTCAGGGCCGACGAGCGCCCGTGGCACGACCAGCCCTACAGCACGTCGTTGACACTGCCGCCGCTGTCGGTGCTCTGGCTGCGCCCGGCGTAGCCGGCGCGGCCGGCATCACTCGTTGGGGTCATCGCGGGGGGCGCGACGCGTGCCGACTCCGTCCAGGCACGCCCCGGAACGTCGCCGCACATGCTTGCCCCCCGCCGCCTGGCCGCGCCTGCGGCCGCCAGCCTCGCCTTCGCGCTCGCCGCGCTCCTGCCGGGCGCCGGCCGCGCCGACCCGCCGCCGCACGTCTCGATCGTCTCCGACTCGGTCCTGACCGCGGTCACCTGGGGAAACGACGCGGCGCAGGCGGCGCTGACGCAGGGCCTCGACGTGGCGATCGACGCGGGCGTCTGCCGCCGGCTGAACGGCGAGAGCTGCGAGTTCGCGGGCGGCCATGTGCCGACGACGCTCCAGGTACTGGCGGGCTGGGGGTACCTCGGGCCGGTCGTCGTGATCGTCGACGGCTACAACGACATCCCGGCGTCGTTCACCGGCGACGTCGAGCTGACCCTCGACACGCTGCGCGACCGCGGCGTGCAGCACGTCCTCTGGGTGAACCTGCACGCGGTCAAGCAGGAGTTCGTGGACAAGAACGCGGTGCTCGCCGCCGCCGCGCGACACCACCCCGAGCTGCGGGTGCTCGACTGGAACGGGTACTCGTCGCCGCACGCGGACTGGTACCAGACCGACGGGATCCATCTTCTCCCCGGCGGAGGGATCGCGATCGCGACGTGGCTTCACCAGGCGATCGAGGGCGCGCTCGCGCCTGCACCGCCGCCGCGCGCGGCGCGCACGCTCGCGGCCGCGCACAACCGGACGCTCGTCGTCCGCGCCGGACGCCGAGTCACCCGGCGGCTGCACGCCGTCGGAGGCGTCGGGCCGCTCCGGTGGCTCGCGAAGGGACGGGCGCTCCACCGGGTCAAGCTGCACCTGCTCGCCCGCGGCGAGCTCGAGGGGCGGCCGACGCGCCCCGGCAGGTACCGGCTGCCGCTCCAGGTGGTCGACGCGACCGGCGCGGTCGCACGCGTCACGATCCGGGTCACCGTCCGCCGCTGACGACAGGTTCCCGGTCCCGTCGGAGGGGTACGGTGAGCCGGTGTCGACGCAGGTCTGGCAGCGGCCCTTCGGGGCCGTTCCCCTCGAAGAGGGCGGCATCGAGCTCCGCGTCTGGGCGCCGGCGGCGTCGCGGCTCGCCGTGCGCATCCTCGGGCGCGAGCATCCGCTCGACGAGGTGGGGGAGGGCGTCTGGGCGGCGGAGCTGTTCGCCGACCCGGGGGACGACTACCTGCTCGTCCTCGACGGCGACGTGCTCCCCGACCCGTGCTCGCGCTCGCAGCCGGAGGGCTTTCGCGGGCCCTCGCGCGTCGTCGACACGTCGTCGTTCTCGATCGCGCCGGGACCGGGGCTCACGCTCGACGAGCTCGTCCTCTACGAGCTGCACGTCGGCACGTTCACCGAGGCAGGGACCTTCGACGCGATCGTGCCGCGCCTGCGCGGCCTGCGCGAGCTCGGCGTGACGGCGATCGAGCTGATGCCGTCGGCCACCTTCCCCGGCGACCGCGGCTGGGGCTACGACACGATCTACTCGTATGCGCCGCATCACGCCTACGGCGGCCCCGAGGGGCTCGCGCGACTCGTCGACGCCGCACATCGCGAAGGGCTCGGTGTCTTCCTCGACGTCGTCTACAACCACCTCGGGCCCGGCGGCGACGCCGTCGCGCGGTTCGGCCCCTACTTCACGGACCGGCACGCGGGACCGTGGGGTGACGCCCTCGACTACGCGCGGCGCGGCGTCCGCGAGTGGGCGATCCAGAACGCCCTCATGTGGACGACCGAGTACGGGATCGACGGGTTGCGGCTCGACGCGGTGCACGCGATCCACGACGACTCGCCCGTGCACGTGCTGCGCGAGCTGAAGGAACGCGTGCCCGGGTTGATCGCGAGCGAGATGGGCTACGACGACTTCCGCCCGCTCGACGAGTGGGGGCACGACGCCATGTGGCTCGACAACCTCCACCACGAGCTGCATGTCGCCCTCACCGGAGAGCACGAGGGCTACTACGCGAAGCACGGGACGCCCGAGGGGCTCGTGCGCGAGCTGACGCGGCCGCAGCCCGAGCGTCTGATCGTCTCCGCGCAGAACCACGACCAGGTCGGGAACCGCGCGCTCGGCGACCGCCTGCCGCCCGACGCGCACCGGCTCGCGCTCGCCGTCTGCCTCTTCTCGACGTGCACTCCGCTGCTCTTCATGGGCGAGGAGCACGACGAGGAGGCGCCGTTCCAGTTCTTCTCCGACCACCCGGACAGGCTCTTCGCCGAGGCGACGCGCGAGGGGCGGCGCCGGGAGTTCGAGGCGTTCACCGCTTTCTCGGGCGATCAGGTGCCGGACCCGCAGGCGCGCGCCACCTTCGAGCGCTCGCAGGTGTCGCAGGGCGAGCACGACCCGCTCTACCGCGAGCTGATCGCGCTGCACCGCGAGCTGCCGCGCGAGCTCGAAGTTCAGCTCGCCTGGCCGGTGCTGACGCTGCGCCGCGGGGAAGCGACGCTCGTCGCCGACCTCGAGAACCGCACGCTGGAGCTGAGAGCTTGACGCGCGAGGTGTGGCCCGGGCAGCCGTTCCCGCTCGGGCCGGAATGGGACGGAGAGGGCACGAACTTCTCGCTCTTCTCGGAGAACGCGGAACGCGTCGAGCTGTGCCTGTTCGACCACGCGGGGAGCGAGGAGCGCGTCGAGCTGCAGGAGCGCACGGCGTTCAACTGGCACGGCTACCTGCCGGGCGTCGGGCCCGGGCAGCGCTACGGCTACCGCGCCCACGGTCGGTACGACCCCGCGAGCGGCCGGCGGTTCAACCCGGCGAAGCTCCTGATCGACCCGTACGCGAAGCACATCGAGGGGCCGGTCCGCTGGGACGCCGCGAACGTGCTCCCGTACGCGCCGTCCCCGGACCCGAACGCCGACCTGACGATCGACGAGACCGACTCCTCCGCCGCGATGCCGAAATGCGTGGTGGTCGACCCGTCGTTCGACTGGGAAGACGACGCCGAGGTGCGCCCGAACATCCCGTGGCACGACATGGTCATCTACGAGGTGCACGTCAAGGGGCTCACGCAGAAGCGTGAGGGCGTCCGCGAGGACCTTCGTGGCACCTACGGCGGGCTCGCGAGCGAGGACTCGCTCGCGTACCTCAGGTCGCTCGGCGTCACCGCCGTCGAGCTGTTGCCCGTCCACCACATCGTCGACGAGGGCTTTCTGCACGGCCGCGGCCTGACGAACTACTGGGGCTACTCGACGATCGGGTACCTGGCGCCGCACTCCGAGTACGCCGCGACGCACGACCCGGTGCGCGAGTTCAAGGGGATGGTCAAGGCGCTCCACCGCGCGGGCATCGAGGTGATCCTCGACGTCGTCTACAACCACACGGCGGAGGGGAACCACCTCGGGCCGATGCTCGGCTTCCGCGGCGTCGACAACCTGAGCTACTACCGGCTCGTGCCCGACAACCCGCGCTTCTACATGGACTACACCGGCACGGGCAACACGCTCAACCCGCTGCACCCGACGGTGCTGCGGCTGATCATGGACTCGCTGCGGTACTTCGTGATCGAGTGCCACGTCGACGGGTTCCGCTTCGATCTCGCCTCGGCGCTCGCACGCGAGTTCTACGAGGTCGACCGCCTGTCGGCGTTCTTCGACATCATCCACCAGGACCCGATCCTCTCCCAGGTGAAGCTGATCGCCGAGCCGTGGGACGTCGGCCCCGGCGGCTACCAGGTCGGGAACTTCCCGATCCTCTGGTCGGAGTGGAACGGGATCTACCGCGACACGATGCGCGACTTCTGGCGCGGTGCCGCGCCGCTCCGCGACTTCGCGTCGCGCTTCGGTGGGTCCGCCGACCTGTACGAGCAGGACGGCCGCCGCCCGTTCGCGTCGGTCAACTTCGTCACGGCGCACGACGGGTTCACGCTCCGCGACCTCGTCTCGTACAACGAGAAGCACAACGAGGCGAACGGCGAGGAGAACAACGACGGCACGACCGACAACCGCTCGTGGAACTGCGGCGTCGAGGGGCCGACCGACGACCCCGGCGTGCTCGCGCTGCGCGCGCGCCAGTCGCGGAACTTCCTCGCGACGCTCTTCCTCTCGCAGGGCGTCCCCATGTTGCTCGGCGGCGACGAGCTCGGCCGCTCGCAGGGAGGCAACAACAACGCGTGGTGCCAGGACAACGACATCTCGTGGTTCGACTGGGCGAGCGCCGACGGCGAGCTGCTCGAGTTCACGCGCCGCCTCATCGAGCTGCGCCTCGGCCATCCGGCGTTCCGGCGCACGAAGTTCTTCGAGGGAAAGGGAGAGGTGCTGCCGGACGTGTGGTGGATGCGCCCGGACGGTCGCCGCATGACTCGGCGCGACTGGGACAACGTGGAGGCGCGCGCGATCGGCGTCTTCCTGAACGGCGACGAACTGAAGGCGGAGACGCTGCAGGGGGAGGAGGTGCGCGACGACTCGTTCCTGCTCCTCTTCAACGCGCACTTCGAGGACATCGCGTTCCGCCTGCCGGCGCGGCGATTCGGTAACCGCTGGGAGGTCGTGCTCTCGACCGGCGCGTGCGACGGCGAGCGTCTCGTGCCGGGCGCCGAGGTGCGGGTCGAGAGCCGCTCGCTCGCCGTCCTTCGCCGTGCTTAGGTGCACCTACCGCCTGCAGCTGACGCCCGACTTCGGCTTTCGCGAGGCGCGCGAGCTCGTGCCGTACCTGCAGGAGCTCGGCGTCTCGCATCTCTACCTCTCGCCGTCCCTGCAGGCGCGCGAGGGATCGCAGCACGGGTACGACGTAATCGACCCGCGCCATGTCTCGCGCGAGCTCGGCGGGGAGCAGGAGCTTCGCCGTCTTGCGGGCGCCGGGCTCGGCGTGATCCTCGACATCGTCCCGAACCACATGGCGGCGGTCGACGAGAACGAGTTCTGGCGCGATCTCTCCCTGCGCGAGATGTTCTTCGACGTCGACCTGCACACGGGGTTCCATCGCCGCTTCTTCGACGTCGGCGAGCTCGGCGGCGTCAAGCAGGAGGACTGGGAGGTGTTCTGGGCGACGCATGCGAAGGTGATCGAGCTCGTCCGCGACGGCGTCGTCGACGGGGTTCGCGTCGACCACCCGGACGGGCTCGCCGACCCGGCGGAGTACTTCGAGCGTCTCGCGGAGGCGGGGGTCGAGCACGTGTGGGCCGAGAAGATCCTCGAGCCGGGCGAGGAGCTGCGCGGCTGGCCGGTCGAGGGGACGACCGGCTACGAGTTCCTGAACGACGTGATGGCGGTCTGCGTGAATCCCGACGCCGAGCACGTCTTCTCCGAGCTCTACGAGTCGGTCACCGGCGATACGCGGCGGTTCGAGGACATCGCGGCGCTCTCGAAGCTCGAGGTGGCGGTGAACATCTTCGAGCCGGAGCTGCGGCGGCTGCACCAGGAGGTCGACGTCCCGAACCTGCCGCTCGCGCTCGCATCGTTCCACGTCTACCGCACCTACATCCGGCCGGACGCCGGTGAGGTCGACGATGCCGATCGCGCCGAGATCGGCCGGGCGAACGTGACGGAGGAGCTGCGGCGCATCCTCTTCCTGCAGGAGCCGGACAACGAGGACTTCGTCGTGCGCTTCCAGCAGACGACCGGGCCGGTGATGGCGAAGGGCCTCGAGGACACGGCGTTCTACCGGTACTTCCGGCTTGCTGCCCTGAACGAGGTCGGCGGCAGCCCGGGCCGCTTCGGGATGACCGTCGACGAGCTCCACGACGCGAACGAGAAACGGGCGGCGCGGTTCCCGCTGCACCTGCTGACGACGTACACGCACGACACGAAGCGGGCGCCCGACGTGCGCGCGAGGATCGTCGCGCTCACGTGGCTCGCCGACGAGTGGTGGGCGAAGGTGACGGAGTGGCGCGAGGCGCTCGGGCCGCTCGACGACCCGCGCGAGGAGCTGCTCGTCCTGCAGACGCTCGCGGGTGCCGCGCCGATCGACCGCGAGCGCCTCGACGGGTATCTCGAGAAGGCGCTGCGGGAGGGGAAGGTGAACACGAACTGGCTCGTGCCGAACGAGGAGCACGAGGCGCGCGTGAAGGCGTGGGCGGCGCGTGCTTCGGCGCTCGTCGGGCGCGACCCCTTCCTGGAGCGGGTGCGTGAGGTAGGCCGCCGGCTCGCGCTCTCGCAGCTCCTGCTCAAGCTGACGTCGCCGGGCGTCGCGGACGTCTACCGCGGCGACGAGCTGGAGGACCTGTCCCTCGTCGATCCCGACAACCGGCGTCCGGTCGACTGGGACGAGCGGCGGCGCGCGCTCGACGAGCTGAAGGCGGGAGCCGCGCCCGACGAGCGGACGGTCAAGCTCTACGTGACGTGGAAGGCGCTGCGGCTGCGCGCCGAACACGAGGAGGCTTTTGCCGGCTCGTACGAGCGGGCCGACCTCGGCGAGGGCGTGTGCGCGTTCGTGCGCGGCGAGTCCGTGCTCGCCGCAGCTGCCGTCGACCCCTTCGCAACGCCGCGCGCTCCGGCGGGGTGGCGCGACGTGCTCGGGGTCGACGGCTTGCTGCTGTGCGTGCGTGACTAGGCAAACGTCGGCTGGAAGCCGAAGGCGCGGCCGAGCAGGGCGCCCGGGACGAGCGCCATCTTCTGCAGCACCTGCGGGATGACGGGTAGGCGGACGACGTCGAAGTGGTGGTTCGCGATCACGGCGAGGCGCAGCGGTGCCGGCATCCCCTTCCGGTTCGTCTTGCCCTCCACGGCGAGCCCGAACATCGTCGCGATCAGCGACTCGAACTGGAGGGCGGGGCGGACCTCCGCGCGGAAGCGGAGCGTCTCCTCGCCGGCGTTCCAGAACTTGTGCGGCGTGCCGGGGTCGATCATCGCGACCTCGCCCGCGCCGAGCTCGAGCTTCTCGCGGCCGCGCTTCACGCCGAGGCGCCCTTCGACGACGGTGAAGATCTCGGTCTGGTACGGGTGCACGTGCGCCGCGGCGACGGCGCCGCCCGGCTCGACGTAGGTGTCGAACATGGTGTAGGCGCCGTTCGTGTCCTGCGCCGTGACCTCCCAGACGAGACGCTCGCCCGTGACCGGGTTGACGAGCGTGTCTCCTGCACGAATCATTTCCGTTCCTTCCTGTCGAGTGGTGTCGATCAGGGAGTCTCGGCCTCCGCGTCCGGCGTTTCGTCGGCGCGGAGGCCGATCTTCGCTCGGCGCCCCGGCGGATCACGAGTCGTCCCCTCGGACGACGCAGCCCGGCGGGCGCTCAGCCCTGTGGACGACTCGTCACACTCCGGCACGTCGTCTGGCGAGCGAACGCGGATTGCACGGACGAGTACCCTCGGGACGTGGTGAGGGTCGGCGAGACGATTCCGCCCGGCGGGCCGCCGGCGACCGAGCGGGCGCTTGCGCGCCTCGTCGAGGCGCGCGCCGTGGTGCTCGTCGAGGGGCTCAGCGACCAGCTCGCGCTCGAGGCGGTCGCGCGGCGGCGGCGCCTCGATCTGGCGCCGGCCGGGGTCGCCATCCTGCCGATCGGCGGCGCCCACGCCGTCGGCCGCTTCGTCGAGCGCCTGGCGCACCTCCGGCTCGCCGGGCTGTGCGACGCGCAGGAGGCGGGGATCTTCCGCGGCGCCCTCGACGCACCTGCCGTCCATGTCTGCACGGCCGACCTCGAGGACGAGCTGTTGCGCGCGCACGGGGTCGAGGCGGTCGAGTCTCTCCTGCGGCGAAACGGAGACCTCGCCGCGTTCCGCACGTTCCAGAAGCAGCCCGCGTGGCGCGGCCGGCCGGCCGACGACCAGCTGCGGCGGTTCCTGACGAGCGCCGACCGCCGGAAGATGCGCTATGCGACGATCCTGGCAGCGACCGCCGAGCAGGTGCCGGCGCCGCTCACGGCCGTGCTCGACTACGCGGCGGGACCCCTGGTCTGACCAACGCACCCGGCCCTTCGCGGGGTGTCCGAACGGACAGCGCAGGCCCCTTTTCCCCTGCTCGCAGGCGGCTGGTGGGGTCCCCGGCACGATCTCGTGATCTTTCGTCTGACCACCTCGGCTGCCGCCGCGCGACATGCCCCGGACGGGCGTGTCCCCGGCCGCGTGGCGGCTCAGGCGTCGGGGTTGTCGCCCGGCGTGACGACGCCCGCTTCGTAGGCGAGCACGACGGCCTGGACGCGGTCGCGCAGGCCGAGCTTCATCAGGATCCGGGCGACGTGCGTCTTCACGGTCGTCTCGGAGACGTACAGCGCCTTCGCGATCTCGGCGTTCGAGAGCCCGCGCGCGATCAGCACCAGCACCTCGAGCTCGCGAGCGGTCAGGTCCTGCAGCCGCGGGAACTGCGCCTGCGGCTTCGGCCCGGTCCCCTTGACGAACTCCGCGATGACGCGGCGCGTGATCGACGGCGAGAGCAGCGCGTCCCCCGCCGCGACCACCTGGATGGCGGCGACGAGCTGCTCCGGCGGCGTGTCCTTGAGCAGGAACCCGCTCGCGCCGGCGCGCAGCGCCTCGTAGACGTACTCGTCGAGGTCGAACGTGGTCAGCATCAGGATCCGCGGCGCCTCGTCGCCCGCGACGCCGTTCGCGAGGATGCGGCGGGATGCCTCGAGCCCGTCGAGCTCCGGCATGCGGATGTCCATCAGCACGACGTCCGGTCGCAGCGACCGCACCTGGTCGATTGCCTCGCGCCCGTCGCCTGCCTCGCCGACGACCTCCATCTCCGGCTCGGCGTCGAGGATCATCCGGAAACCGGCGCGGACGAGCGCCTGGTCGTCGACGAGCAGGATCCGGATCACGAGCGCTCCCCCACCGGCAGCTGCGCGCGCAGGACGAAGCCGCCGCCGTCGCGCGGCCCCGCGTCGAGCGAGCCGCCGTAGAGGGCGACGCGTTCGCGCATACCGACGAGCCCGTGCCCGCCGTCCGCACGCGACCCGTTCGTCGCGCCGACCCCGTCGTCCATGACTTCCACCTCCACGTCATTCTCGCCGTAGCGGATGACGACCTCGGCATGCGACCCCGGCGCGTGCTTGAGCGTGTTCGTCAGGCCCTCCTGCACGATCCGGTACGCCGACAGGTCGATCCCGATCGGGAGCTCCGGCCGCTGGCCCTCCACGCGCACCGTCACCGGCAGCCCCGCCTCCTCGACCTGCGCGATCAGCCGGTCGAGGTGGAGGAGGCCCGGCTGCGGTGCGAGCTCCGCCGGCTTCTCCTCGCCCGCCCGCATGACGCCGAGCATGCGGCGCATCTCCGCGAGCGCCTCGCGCCCGATGTGCTCGACCGAGAGCAGCGCCTCGCGCTCGCGCTCCTGGTCCGCGTGCAGGAGCCGGCGCACGCCCGACGCCTGCACCACCATCACGGACACCGAGTGGGCGACGACGTCGTGCAGCTCGCGCGCGATACGCGACCGCTCCTCGGCGGCCGCACGCTCGGCCTCGCCCGCGCGCTCGCGCTCCACCGTCGCGACACGCTCGCGCAGCTCCCGCGCCTGCGCGGTTCGCGAGGCGAGTGCGACGCCGAAGAACCAGGCGAGCGAGAGGATCAGCGTCGTCCAGAAGAAGTCCGCGGGCGCGCTCGACGAGCGGTAGTTGACGACCGCCGCGGCGCCGACGATCGCGCACCAGCCGGCGATCCGCATGCGCGGGTCGGCGAGGGCCCCCGACGAGGAGGCGGTGAGGATCGCGGCGATGAACGGCAGCGTCAGCTGCTGCGTGCCCGCGCCCTCCACCGCACCGAAGACCGCGAGCGCGGCGGCGGCGACGAGCGGCGGCGCCGCCGGGTTGCGCTCGCGCGCGAGGTAGGGAAGCGACCAGAACAGCGAGAAGATCGCGTCGGCGACCGGGTGACGGACGCCGCCGGTGACGAACGGCTCGATCAGCGAGGCGACCGCGAAGACGACCACGAACGCCTCGAACAGACGGGGTCTCAGCCGCACGATCATCTCCGGCACGGTCCGCACGGTATCGCTGCCTCCAGAGCGCCGCATCCTCCCCGCAAACGACCGGAAGATCATCCCTGCGGACGATGCGGGATCGAGCGCCGGGCCGATGTCGCGGCGGCTCCCCGGCGCGAGGCTTGGCCGCGACACGAAGGCCAATGCGAACGAAGGGATACGACACGATGTCCGCAGTTCTGCCGAACGAGCGCGCCCGCGAGCTGACGGACGCGCGTCCCACCGTTGTCGCCGCCGAGGGCGTCACCCGCCGCTACGGCTCCGGCGACACCGCCGTCGACGCGCTTCGCGGTGTCTCGCTCGACGTCGCGACGGGTGAGCTCGTCGCGGTCATGGGCCCGTCGGGCTCGGGGAAGTCGACGCTGATGCACATCCTCGCGGGGCTCGACCGGCCGAGCGCCGGCGACGTCCGGATCGCCGGGCGCGAGATCACCTCGATGTCGGACAAGGAGCTGACGAAGCTCCGCCGCACGCACATCGGCTTCGTCTTCCAGTTCTTCAACCTGCTGCCGATGCTGACGGCCGAGGAGAACGTGACGCTGCCGCTCCGCATCGCCGGTCGCAAGGTCGAGGAGCAGTGGCTCGAGACGGTGCTCGACCAGGTCGGCCTCGGCGAGCGCCGTTCTCACCGGCCGTCCGAGCTCTCGGGCGGCCAGCAGCAGCGCGTCGCCGTCGCGCGGGCGCTGCTCTCGCGGCCGACGGTGCTGTTCGCCGACGAGCCGACCGGCAACCTCGACTCCGGCACCTCGGCCGAGATCCTCGAGTTGCTCCGCCGCGCCGTCGACGACTACGACCAGACGACGATCATGGTCACGCACGACCAGAAGGCTGCGCAGATCGCCGACCGCGTCCTCCATTTCGCGGACGGGCGCATCGTCGAAGAGGTGACGAACCGATGAGCTCGGTCGCGCTCAAGGGTCTCGCCGCGCGGAAGCTGCGGGCCGTCCTGACGGCGCTCGCGATCGTGCTCGGCGTCGCGCTCGTCAGCGGCTCGTTCGTCCTCACCGACTCGATCGAGAAGGCGTTCCACTCGGTCTTCTCGTCGGCGTACGCGAACACGGACGCGGTCGTCTCGGGGAAGAAGCTCGTCGACTACTCGAACTCGGGCAACGCGACGGTGCCGGCGAGCCTGCTCGCGAAGGTGCGCTCGTTGCCGGACGTGCAGCAGGCGGACGGCCTCCTCAGCGACATGAGCGGCGGCGTCCTGCTCGCGAAGCTCTACGACAAGCACGGCAAGATCATCAACGGGAACGGCAACCCGACCTTCGGCGTCGGCATCGACCCGCAGGCGTCGCGCTTCAACCCGATGACGCTCACGGCGGGCCGCTGGGCAGCGGCGCCGGGTGAGGTCGCGATCGACAACGGGGTCGCGTCGAAGTACGGCTTCCACGTCGGCGACCGCACGCGCGTCGCCGTCGACGCGGGCGTCGTCCCGGTGAGGATCGTCGGGATCGCGAAGTACGGCGGGCTCGACTCGCTCGGCGGCGCGACGTTCACGATCTTCGACACGAGGACGGCGCAGCGGCTGTTCCGGCTCGAGGGCCGCTACACGACCATCGCCGTCGCCGCGAAGGACGGCGTCTCGTCGGAGCGGCTCGTGTCGGAGCTCCGCACGCTCGTGCCGGCGGACGCGCAGGTGCGCACGGGCGCGGCGCAGGCGAAGAAGGACGAGAAGGACGTCGCGGGATTCGTGAAGTTCATCCGCTACTTCCTCGTCGGCTTCGGCATGGTCGCGCTGTTCGTCGGCGGGTTCGTCATCTTCAACACGCTCTCGATCACGGTCGCCCAACGGACGCGCGAGCTCGCGACCCTCCGCACGCTCGGCGCGTCGCGGGCCCAGGTGCTGCGGTCGGTCGTGCTCGAGGCGGTCGTCACCGGCCTCGCCGCGTCGGCGGTCGGGATCGCGGCGGGCATCGGCCTCGCCAAGGGCCTCAGCTCGCTCTTCTCCGCTCTCGGGCTCTCGATGCCGGAGGCGGGTCTGCCGGTGGAGACGCGAACGATCGTGCTGCCGCTCCTCGCCGGCACCGTGCTGACGGTCGCAGCAGGGCTGATCCCGGCCGTGCGCGCGACGCGCGTGTCGCCGGTGTCCGCCGTCCGCGACGGCGCTGCGGCGGCGCAGGGACGCAGCGGCAAGACGGCGCCGATCGTCGCGGCGGTGCTGGGCTCTCTGGCCGCCGCGCTCCTCGGTGTCGGTTTCTTCTCGCACGCGATCGCAACCGGTCCACGCATCCTGATGCTGGTGGGAGGCTTCCTGCTGCTCTTCGTCGCGCTCGCGGCGATCTTCTCGCGGCTCGTCCGCCCGATCGTCGCTGCGATCGGAGTTCCGTTCGCGAAGCTCGGCCGCAGCTCGGGCGCGCTCGCGACGTTCAACGTCAGGCGCAACCCCGGCCGGACGGCCTCGACGGCGGCGGCGCTGATGATCGGGATCACGCTCGTCTCGTTCATCTCGCTCTTCGGGCGCTCCCTCCGGAACGCCGACGAGGACGCGTGGAAGAGCCAGGTCACGGCCGACTACGTCGTCACCTCGCAGAACGGCTGGGATGCCTTCTCGTCGGTGGCGGCCGACCGCGCGGCAGGCCGGCCGGGAGTCGAGTTCGTCTCGCACGTTCGCGGCGACCGCGGCCGCGTCGGCGGCTCGAACGCCGGCATCAACGGCATCGACCCCGCGACGATCGGCCGCGCCGTCGACGTGAAGGTGACCGGGCAGCAGCTCTCGCAGCTCGGAGCGGGTGAGGCGGTCGTCAAGGACCGCTTCGCGAAGGCGAACCACATCGCCCTCGGCGACACGTTCACCTTCCGCGGCCCCGACGGTCATCCGACGCAGCTCGTCGCGAAGGGCATCTTCGAGGCGCCGAAGCTCGACTCCCTGCTCTCGGCGATCGTCGTCACGAACCGGACGTTCGACCGCTCGCTGCCCCGGCCACGCGACAGCTACGCGTTCGTCGAGGTGGCGGGCGGCGTCTCCGACGCGGCGACGACGGCGCTGAAGGCGGCGTACGCCGGCGACCAGGTCGTGAAGGTCGAGACGCGCGACGGGTTCGCAAAGAGCAAGGCCGAGTGGCTCTCGCAGGTGCTCAGCATCATCTACGTGCTGCTCGCTCTGAGCGTGATCGTCAGCCTGTTCGGCATCGTCAACACGCTGGCGCTCGCCGTCTTCGAGCGAACGCGGGAGATCGGGATGCTGCGCGCGGTCGGCATGTCGCGCCGCCAGGCGCGGCGGATGATCCGGCACGAGGCGATGATGACCTCGCTGCTCGGGGCCGCGCTCGGCCTGCCCGTCGGGATCGGGCTGGCCGCGCTCGCGACCCAGGGGCTCTCGAGCTACGGCCTCTCGCTCTCGGTGCCGGTGCCGACGCTCGCGACGTTCGTCGGGCTCTCGCTCGTCGTCGGCGTGATCGCCGCGGTGCTGCCGGCGCGCCGGGCGGGCAAGCTCGACGTGCTCTCGGCGCTGTCCTATGAATAACGCGTGGAAGTCGACCTGAGCGGGACGCGGGCGGCGGCGGAAGCCGCCGCCCGCGCGTTCGGGGTCGAGCTCGGCGCGCCCTTCGCGCTCTCACGCCACTCGTTCGTCGCGCCTGCCGGCGACGGCGCGGTGCTGAAGGTGGCGTGGGAGGGAGACGACGAGTCGCTGCACGAGCCCGAGGCGCTCGAGTTGTGGAGCGGCGACGGGGCCGTGCGGCTCATCCGCCGCGAAGGCCGCGCCCTCCTGCTCGATCGGGCGCGCCCGGGCACCGACATCTCGGGCCTCGGCCAGGAGGCCGCGCTCGACGTCGCGGTCGAGCTGGGCCGGAGGCTGTGGCGGCCGGCGCAGGCGCCCTTCCGGCCGGTCGACGAGCACGTCCCGCGCTGGCTTGCGAACGCGCCGACGCCGTTGACGCCGCTCGCGCTCGAGCTGTGGGAGTCGCTGCGGCCCGGCCGCGACTTCGTCGTGCACGGCGACTTCCACCACCACAACGTCCTCCGCCACGGCGACGGGTTCGTGGCGATCGACCCGAAGCCGTACCTCGCCGACCGCGAGTACGACGTCTACCCGTGGCTGCACAACCCGCTGCCCTACCGGATGACGCGTGCCGACGCCGAACGGCGGATCGAGCGCTTCGTCGGAGCGGGCCTCGACGAGTCGCGCATCCGCGCGTGGTGCGTGATCCGGGGCGCCTACCTGACGAACGACCCCGCCGAGCAGGCCGTCCTGCGTTCGCTGGCCGGCTCCTAAATGAGTAGTTCCACGGGGCCGTCTTCTCCGGGGCGTGAGCTGGCGCGCTGGGGCGAGGCGACGTGCAGGTGCCGATAGCGGCGCTATCGGTGCCTGTGCGGCGTCGTCCCAGCCTGCCCGGATCGCGCAGCCGGACGCACGGGCTCGTGGAACTACTCATCGAGGGGCGACATCGAGCGGCTCCCGCCTGATCAGGGCTAGTTCTCGGCGCGGAACGTCTTGCCGAGCCGTTCACCGGCGGCGACGTAGTGACGGAAGACGTACAGCAGCGGTGTCCACACATGCGGGTCGACGTGGTTCGTTCCCGTGATGACGATCTCGGGCGCAGCGTGGATGCGCACGACCTCCGTCTCGACGGCTGCCGTGTCGGCGCCGGCGCCGAGCGCCCGGATGTCGCGCACTACCGCCTCCAGTTGCAGCGCGCACTCGAGGACGCGGGGAGCACGGACGCGCTCGGACCGCTGCGGCGTCAATCCGGCCGCGTCGAACTTGCGCGGCTCGAAGCGGAACTTCGCGGCTGCCTTCCACGCGGGAACGGGGTCACGTCCCGTCAGCGGAGCCAGGCGCTCGACGTGCCGCCAGAGGCCCGCGTCCGGAAGGTTGATCACGCACTCTCGCTCGCGACGAAGGTTCTCGAGCGTCTTGCCGCTCGCGCCCAGGCCGAGCATCACGGTGTAGCCCAGTGCCCAGGCGGATGACATCGGCGCGAGGTTCGCGGTCCCATCCTCGTTCAGCGTCGAGAGCAGCACCACGGGCGTGCCGAAGTAGAGAATCGACGGCTCGATCCGCACGTGCCGATCGGCTTCGGCTGGTTCCACGGCTTCACCGTAGGCGGCAGACTCTTCAGCCGAAGCTGAAAAGTCGCTGCGCTAGCGTAGAAGCATGATCGCCGACGTAGACATCGCCGCAGTCGGAGCCGCGCTCGCCGACCGAAGCCGCGCCGCCATGTTGCTCGCGCTGCTCGGCGGCGAGACACTCACAGCCGGGGATCTCGCACGGATCGCCGGCAGATCACCGTCCGGTGCCAGCGCTCACCTTCGCGCGCTTCGCGATGCTGGTCTCGTCGTGACCGAGGAGGCAGGTCGCAACCGCTTCTTCCGGCTTGCCAACTCGGAGATTGCCGAGGCGCTCGAGATGCTTGCACGGGTTGCGCCGCGTCGGCCTCCCCGAACGCTCCGCCAGTCCGAGGCGGCACGGGCGATCAAGCGCGCGCGCACCTGTTACGACCACCTCGCCGGCGAGCTCGGAGTCGGCGTCACCGAAGCGCTCGTCGAGCGACGCCTGCTCGACCCCGACGACGACTCCTTCCGGGTCACGCGCGCCGGCCGCGCCTGGTTGAGCGAGCTCGGGATCGAGATCGCCGCGCTCGAGCGGCAGCGGCGCAGCTTCGCCCGCGCCTGCCTCGACTGGACCGAACGGCGCCCGCACCTCGCCGGAGCCCTCGGCGCAGCTTTCGCCGACGTCTTCTTCACCCGCGGCTGGGTGCAGCGACTCCCCGGCGGCCGCGCAATCATGCTGACGCCGCGCGGCAGCGAGTGGCTTGCTCGCGAATTCGGGCTGGCCCCGAGCCGCTAGGGCCTCGTTCAAAACGCAGCTCCGGGCGACGAGGCTACCGCCGCGACACCGGGACCGGCACCACCTTGGCGAGCCGTCGCCAGCGGGCGATCTGGCAGCTGTCGCGCAGGCGTAGCCGCGCCCAGACGTGTCGACCGCCGACGAGTCCGGTGACGATCGCTTCCTGCGGGCCGAGAGCGATCTGCGCGCAGATCTGGCCTCTCGGCACCGGCGCGAACGGGTGCGGCAGAGATGTCAGTGATTGGCAGGCCCGTATCGGTCGCGGCAGGTTGCCACCGGCCGGCCCGCAGCGGAGCTCGTAGCGGTGGACGAACGGGTTGCTTCGTCCGTGTGGATAGACGGTGATCGAGAGCCGTGTCGGTTGTGAGGTCGACCCAGACGCCGCCGCGGCTGCCGCCAGCGCTGAGATCACGGCGGCTGCCGTGGTTGCGATCCGAATCCACGGCCGCGGGGCGATCTCCTCACCTTACAAACATGCTCGCGGGCTCTCTGCTTCGTGCGCCGGACGGTGCGGCGCGCTCTGGAACGGCTGGTTGCCGGGTGCTGCTCCCGGGGTTGTCAGGTGCCCTGTCACCGACTACGGTGCGTGGGTTCTGGTCGTGAGAGCTCGAGTAGCCTGGGGGTGCGTGTGATGCCGGGTCGGTTCGGTCGTCTTCTCGTCGTCGTCGGTGCGCTTGCGCTTGTGGCGGTCCCGATTGCCGCGCAGGGCGCGAACGACCACGCGAACTACCGGGCTGTCTGTCCCGGTCCGCCGGCCGGCTCTGCACACTGCCACGCACTGGTGACCACCGATGCTCACGGCAATCCGCTCGTGAGCAGCTCGCCGACCGGCCTCTCCCCGGCCACGATCAAGGCGGTCTACGGATTCCCGACGAACACGACGGCTGCGCCGCTGCCGGGCTCCGGCAAGACGATCGCCATCGTCGACGCATACGACGATCCGACTGCCGAGGCCGACCTCAATACCTTCTCGAGCAAGTACGGCCTGCCCGCTTGCACGACCGCGAACGGGTGCTTCAAGAAGGTCGACCAGCAGGGAGGCACGAGCTATCCGCAGACGAACTCGGGCTGGGCGCTCGAGATCTCGCTCGACGTCCAGTGGGCGCACGCGATTGCGCCGGGCGCGCGGATCCTGCTCGTCGAGGCGGCCTCGGCCAGCTTCACGAACCTCCTGACCGCGGAGGATTATGCCGGCGCACAGGCGCAGTACGTCTCGAACAGCTGGGGCGGCTCCGAGTTCAGCGGCGAGTCCTCCTACGACCCACACTTCGTCCGGAGCGGCGTCAGCTTCTTCGTCTCGGCCGGGGACAGCGGCCTGCCGGCCGAGTACCCCTCCGCCTCGCCCAGGGTGATCTCCGTGGGCGGCACGAGCCTGACCTTCAACGGCGACGGCAGTCTGAAGAGCGAGACGGCCTGGTCGAGCGGCGGCGGCGGCTGCAGCGCATACGAGACTGCGACGTCCGCACAAGCCGGCTTTGGCGAGTACGCGAAGGTGAGTTGCGCAGGCAAGCGCGCGACCCCTGATGTCTCGCTCGATGCCGATCCGAGCTCGGGCGTCTCGGTCTACGACAGCACGAGCTACCAGGGGCAGTCGGGCTGGTGGACGGTCGGCGGCACGAGCGCCTCTTCGCCGATGTGGGCGGCGGCAGCGGCCGACGCGGGAGCCGTCGTCGACTCGTCGTACGTGTACGGCAGCAACATCGACTTCCGCGACATCACGCAGGGAAACAACGGCGCAGTCTGTCTCACCGGGTTCGACCTCTGCTCCGGGCGCGGCAGCTGGCTGTACGGCAGCGTGGCGCCGCCGCCCGCGCAGCCGTCGCTCAGCATCTCCGGCGGCGGCCAGACGATCACTGCCGGGGAGCCGACGACGTCGATGACGGTCAGCATCTCGAAGACGCTCTCGAGCGACCTGACCGTGAGCCTCTCTTCGACCTCCGGCACCGGCAGTTTCTCTCCGGCCTCGGTGACGATCAGCGCCGGGAAGACGACCAGCGGTCCGTTCACCTACACCGACAGCTCGGTCGGTACCTGGACCTTGACGGCGAGCGCGACGGGCGCGACGGGCGCGACGAGTGGCAGCACGAGCGTGACGGTCGTCTCGGGCACGCTGTCGACGATGACCGTCGGCGTCAGCGCCGGGAAGGTCTCGAAGAAGGGGCCGAACTATCGTGTGCCGTTGACCGTCACCGCAGCGGACGCCTCGACGCGCGCGCCACTCAGCGGGGCGAGCGTGACCTTCCTCGTCTACGCCGGCTCGACCTGCGCGGGCACCGCCGTCGCATCGGGCAGCGGCACGACCGGATCCACCGGACAGGTCGGCTTCACCTTCAGCACCCGCCGAACGGGTGCCTGGTGCGCCCTCGCCGACGTGACCGCCAACGGCTACAGCAGCAACAGCGGCACGACGAACTTCAGCACGCCGTAGTCGAAGAGCCCGTCCGGCACCTTCTGCCATTCGTGGCACCGTCGCATCCCTACTGGGGTTTGATCGCAGGCCAGCTCCGAGTCAAGCGTGCCGTGATCACGGCGAGGGTTCGCCGACCAACGGCTATGGGTAGATTTTGCTCGAGGCGATGAGGCCCGCCTGAACCGCCCTGTGGGGCTGATGGCTTCTACCGAACACGAACCGGTGGAACCAGATGACCGAGACCCCACGCCTCGAGCTCGAGCCTGAAGAGGATGTGCGCACAGGCGAGCCGCGTTCTCGCCGGCGTCGTGCGCCTCGAACGCATGGGCGGCTGTACGTGGCGATCTTCGCCGGCGGCGTGGTCGGCGCACTTGCGCGCGCCGGGCTCGTCAAGGCGCTGCCCTGGGACGGGCACGGCTGGCCCTGGGCGACCTTTCTCGTCAACGTCGGCGGCACGCTCCTGCTCGGCTACTTCGCCACTCGGCTCCAGGAGCGGCTTCCGCCGTCGACCTTTCGGCGGCCGCTGCTCGGCACCGGCTTCTGTGGTGCGCTGACGACCTTCTCCACCTTTCAGATCGAGCTGCTCCGGCTCGTCCACAACGGCGCCGCCGGCACCGCGGTCGCCTACGCCGCTGCAAGCGTCGGCGCCGGACTCATCGGCGTCTACCTCGCGACGGCGCTGACGCGCAGGGTGCGGCTTCGATGAGCGTGCTCGTCTGGCTCGGCGTGGCGCTGCTCGGCGGCGTCGGCGCGCTCCTCCGCTTCCGACTCGACAGCTCCATCCAGCGCCGCTTCGGCGGTGAGTTTCCGCTCGGGACACTCGCCGTCAACGTGCTCGGCTCGTTCTGCCTTGGCCTGCTCACCGGCTTGTCCGTCACCGGCGACGCACTCTTGCTCGAAGGGACGGCGACGCTCGGCTCGTTCACGACCTTCTCCACCTGGATGCTCGAGGCCGAGCGCTCGAGCGAGGAGGGCGAGATCGGCATCGCCGGCGCCAACGTCGCCGTCTCGCTCGCCGGCGGAATCGTCGCCGCGATCCTCGGATGGCTCGTGGGAGCCGCGCTGTGAACGACGACTGCCTGAAGCTGACGATCCACTTCGGCGAGTCCGACCGGGTCGACGGCCGGCTGCTCTCCGACGCGATGCTCGACCTGTTCGACCAGCACCGGCTGCACGCGGCGGTGCTGATGCGCGCCGTCGAAGGCTTCGGGATCAAGCACACCCTGCGCACCGACCGCTTCCTCACGCTATCCGAGGATCTGCCGCTGGTCGCCGTCGCTGTCGACGAGCGCGAACGGGTCGAGGCACTGCTTCCGCAGGTGACCGAGCTCGTCGGCGGCGGGCTCGTCACACTCGAGCGCGCTCGCCTCCTGCACGACGGGCTCGAAGCGGTCGAGTTGCCGGAGGAGTTGCACGAGACCACGAAGCTGACGCTCTATCTCGGCCGCGACGAGCGGATCGGGCGCCGTCCGGCATTCCTCGAAGTCGTCGAGCAACTGCATCGGCTTGGGCTGGCGGGTGCAACCGTCTTGCTCGGCGTCGACGGGATGGCGCACCGGCAGCGTCGGCGGGCGAGGTTCTTCTCCCGCAACGACGGGGTGCCGCTCATGATCATCAGCATCGGCAGCGGCGACACCATCGCGCGCGCACTCCCGGTCCTCGACCAGCTGCTGACGGACCCGATCGTCACGCTCGAGCGCGTCCACGTCTGCAAACGCGACGGCCGGCTGCTCGCCCAGCCACGCCACCTCCCCGAACAGGACGACGCCGGCCTCGGCATCTGGCAGAAGCTGATGGTCTACGCCGGCGAGCAGGCACGTCACGGCACCCATCCGCTCTACGTCGAACTGATCCGCCGCCTCCGCGAGCAGGGCGCGAGCGGCGCGACCGGCCTGCGCGGTATCTGGGGATTCTCCGGCGACCACCCGCCGCACGGCGACCGGCTCTTCCACGTTCGTCGCCGGGTCCCGGTCGTCACCTCGATCGTCGACACACCCGACCGGATCCAGCACTGGTTCCGGATCGTCGACGACCTCACGCACCAAGCGGGCCTGGTCACCAGCGAGATGGTTCCGGCCTTCCACGCCGTCGCAGCGGAACGGCGCGTCGGCGGACTCGAGCTCGCACGCTTTCGCTTCTAGCGCCGACTGCGAGCGATTGCGGGCAGCCTGGGTATCGGTAGAGGGTTGAGCGACACCGACGATCTGGGAGGTGCCGTTCGCGATCGCTTCGCTCGCGCCGATCGTGACCCGGTCGCCAGGCGGAGAAGGCTTGCCGCGGCATGCTCGATTGATCTACAAGTATTCAAGTGATAAGTTGCCAACGCGATGGCAGGCGGACAGGCAAAGGTGGCGTTGTTCGATGCGCTGGCGTCGGTGGCGCAGGCGCTCGGGAGCGGCCGCCGGGCCGAGATCGTCGACGTGCTTGCCCAGGGCGAGCGGTCGGTCGACGAGCTGGCGGGCGAAATCTCCCAGAGCGTCGCCAACACCTCGCAGCATCTGCAGGTACTGGCGCGGGCCGGCCTCGTGCGCTCGCGCCGCGAGGGGACACGAATCATCTACCGGCTCGCCGGCGACAGCGTAGCGGCGCTATGGGCGGCGGTCCGCGACGTCGCGATACGTCACGTGGCCGAGGTGTCGGTACTCGCCGATGAATACCTCGGGACGCGCGAGGGGGTGGAACAGCTCTCGGCCGAGGAGCTCGCAGTGCGGCTCGAGCGGGGCGATGTGGTCGTGCTCGACGTACGCCCGGAGGCAGAGTTTCGAGCCGGTCACATCGCCGGCGCTCGTTCCGTTCCTGTCGACGAGCTCGACGCGCTCGTCACCGAGTTGCCCAAGCGTCGCGAGGTCGTCGCGTACTGCCGTGGCCCCTATTGCGTCTACGCGGACGACGCAGTGCGTCTGCTGCGCAGCCGAGGCCTGAAGGCGCGGCGCCTGGACATCGGCTATCCGGAGTGGCAGCGGGCCGGGCTGCCGGTCGAGACTGCAGGCTGAGACGAGAGATGCTGTTACGCCCGTTCCTCGCCGTCCTCGACCCGCCCCGCTCTACCTCGCCGCACACGGAGCGAACGTGCGCGTCGTGGTCGCAACCGGCCGGCACTCGCGACCGGTGCTCAACCCGACTCCCGTCGAAGGAGGAAGAAGATGGCAGCCAACGGCAAGGTTCTGATCAATCTCGCGACCGGCATGGAGGACGCCGAGCGCGTGCTCGTCGCCCTGCTCGTCGCGACCGCGGCACAGCAGCAAGGCAAGCAAGTCCGGATCTGGACGACCAAGGACGCGGTGCGGCTCGGACTGCCCGGCGAGCTTCAGGGAGTCGCCTGCAACGGCTGCCCGCCGCTCGAGCGCCTGTGGGAGCAGTTCACCGAGGCAGGCGGCGAGCTCTGGCTCTGCCCGATCTGCCTCAACTCGCGCGACCTCGGCGAGGCGGAGCGTGTGCAGCACAGCGAGGTGGTCGGTGCAACGCCGCTGTGGGAGTGGGCCGGAGACGACACCACCGTCTTCAGCTACTGAGGGCGCGGGCACCGCGCACTGCCGACCGGATCGCGCGGGTTGCCGAGTGCGTATCGAAAGGTGCAGACTCCCAGATTCCCGTCGTCCAAGGAGCTGATGTCCTGTGACCGTCGAAGTCGACATCGACGTCGAGCTGCTCAAGAGCGAGATCAAGAAGACGTACTCGTCTGTCTCGCAGGAGCCCGAGCGCGACTTCATCTTCCCGACCGGCCGCGCCTGGGCTGAGGATCTCGGCTATCCGGATGAGCTCGCGAACGTGCCGGAGAGCGCGGTCGAATCGTTCGCCGGCGTCGCCAACCCGTGGACGATGGGGCGCCTCGCAGCGGGAGAGCGGGTGCTCGATCTCGGCTCCGGTGCCGGCACCGACGCGCTCGTCGCCGCCCAGATGGTCGGAGCCGGCGGCCACGTGACCGGCATCGACATGACCGCCGCGATGCTCGCCAAGGCGCGTGCGGCCGCCACCGAGATCGGCGTCACGAACGTCGAGTTCGTCGAGGGCGAGGCCGAGGAGCTGCCCTTCGCCGACGCGAGCTTCGACGTCGTCATCTCCAACGGTGTGATCGACCTGGTCCCGGACAAGGACGCCGTGTTCGCCGAGCTCCATCGCGTGCTCGCTCCGGGTGGGCGAATGCAGATCGCCGACGTCACGATCCAGAACCCGGTCAGCGAGGAAGGCAGGCGCAAGATCGACCTGTGGACCGGCTGAATTGCCGGGGCGCTGCTGGAAGCAGCGTACGCGAAGCTCCTAGAAGGCCACGGCTTCGAGCGGATCGAGACCGGCCAGCTCGTCGACACCTACGCCCGCTCCAGCTTCGAGGACACACGGCGCAAGGCGCAGAAGTTCGGCGCTCGCGGCACCACCCTCAAGGCATATAAACCGACCTGACCTGAAGAGAAGCCGATGACACCGGTGCTCGACCCCGAGGGAGTCCACCTCGCTGCGCTCAACCGACTGGGCGACTTTCACGGCCAGCGGGTACTCGAGCTCGGCTGCGGCGACGGCCGACTTACGCTCGGCATCGCGGAAGACGCCGCGCACGTTCTCGCCTTCGACCCGGACGCCGAAGAGGTCGAACGCGCCCGCCGCACCCTGCCTCCCGAGCTCGCCAACCGTGTCAGCTACCAGGTTGCCTCAGGCAAAGAGATC
>DASUAX010000033.1:0-8849 GCA_035763525.1 Gaiellaceae bacterium | reverse complement strand
CGTGCGCAACGCCGTCGGGGTCGCGCGTGAGGCGGCCGCCTCGTGGGCGGCGCTGCCGGGCAGCGAGCGCGCGAAGTACCTGTTCCGGATCGCACGCATCCTCGCCGAGCGGAGCCGTGAGTTCGCGGTGCTCGAGAGCCTGAACGGCGGCAAGCCGATCAAGGAGTCGCGCGACGTCGACGTGCCGCTCGCCGCCGCGCACTTCTTCTACTACGCGGGGTGGGCGGACAAGCTCGAGTACGCGTTCCCGAACCGGGAGCCGCGGCCGGTCGGCGTCGCCGGCCAGATCATCCCCTGGAATTTCCCGCTGCTCATGCTCGCCTGGAAGATCGCGCCCGCGCTCGCCGCCGGCAACACCGTCGTGCTCAAGCCGGCGGAGACGACGCCGTTGACGGCGCTCCTCTTCTGTGACGTCGTGCGCCAGGCGGAGCTGCCGCCCGGTGTCGTCAACATCGTCACCGGCGACGGCTCGACGGGTGCGGCGCTCGTCGATGCCGAGGTCGACAAGATCGCGTTCACGGGCTCGACGGAGGTCGGCAAGGCGATCCAGCGCCGCCTGGCGGGCACCGGCAAGAAGCTGACCCTCGAGCTCGGCGGCAAGGCGGCGAACATCGTCTTCGACGACTGCGCGCTCGACCAGGCGGTCGAGGGCATCGTCAACGGCATCTACTTCAACCAGGGCCACGTGTGCTGCGCCGGCTCGCGCCTGTTCGTGCAGGAGTCGATCTACGAGCCCGTCGTCGAGAAGCTGAAGAAGCGTATGGCGACCCTGCGGGTGGGCGACCCGCTCGACAAGAACACCGACGTCGGCGCGATCAACTCGCGCATGCAGCTCGAGAAGATCGAGGAGCTCGTCGCCGCGGGCAAGGAAGAGGGGGCGGAGATCTACCAGCCCCCGTGCCGCCTGCCCGAGAAGGGCTACTGGTTCGCGCCGACCGTGTTCACGAACGTCGCCCAGAGCTACCGGATCGCGCAGGAGGAGATCTTCGGCCCGGTGCTCAGCGTGCTCACCTTCCGCACGCCGGACGAGGCGGTCGAGAAGGCGAACAACACGCCGTACGGTCTCAGCGCCGGCATCTGGACGGAGAAGGGCTCGCGCATCCTCTGGATGGCCCAGCGCCTGCGTGCCGGCGTCGTCTGGGCCAACACCTTCAACCGCTTCGACCCGACGAGCCCCTTCGGCGGCTACAAGGAATCGGGCTTCGGACGCGAGGGCGGCCTGCACGGGCTCGAGCCCTACCTCGACTTCGCGTGAGCCGCCTTCCCGTCAAGAAGACGTACAAGCTCTTCGTGGGCGGCGCGTTCCCGCGCAGCGAGTCGGGCCGCACCTACGAGGCGCAGGGCCAGAACGTCGCGCGCGCCTCGCGCAAGGACGTGCGCGACGCCGTCGGCGCGGCGCGCGCCGCGCAGCCGAAGTGGGCGGCGGCGACGGCGTACAACCGCGGCCAGGTGCTCTACCGGATCGCCGAGATGATGGAGGCGCGCGTCCCCGAGTTCGCCGAGCTGTGCTCGGGCACGGACGAGGTGCATCGGGCGGTCGATCGCTGGGTCTGGTACGCGGGCTTCGCCGACAAGCTCGCGCAGGTGCTCGGCTCGTCGAACCCGGTTGCCGGGCCGTACTTCAACTTCACGATCCCGGAGCCGACCGGTGTCGTCGGCGTCGTCGCGCCCGACGACCCGCCGCTGCTCGGCCTCGTGTCGCGCATCGCGCCCGCGCTCACCGGCGGCAACACCGTGGTCGCGCTCGCCTCCGAGGCGCAGCCGCTGGCGGCGGTCGAGCTGGCGGAGGCGATAGCGACGAGCGACGTCCCCGGCGGAGTCGTCAACCTGCTCACCGGCTACCGCGCCGAGCTCGCGCCCTGGCTCGCGAGCCACATGGACGTGAACGCGATCGACCTGACCGGCGCCGACGGGCTGCGCGGCGACCTCGAGCGCGCGGCGGCCGAGAACGTCAAGCGCGTCGTCGTCGGGAAGCCCGACGCGCAGTCGCTGTACGAGATCTCGTCGTTCCTCGAGCTGAAGACCGTCTGGCACCCGATCGGCACATGAGCCCCTTTTCGCACGCCGACGAGCTGGAGGTGCTGAAGATCTGGCACGGCGTCCACGGCCGCGCAGTGATCGGTGCCGAGGCGTCGCTCACGTGGATCGAGCTCGAGCCGAACGTCGTCGTGCCGGAGCACCGGCACCCCAACGAGCAGACAGGCATCCTCGTCCGCGGCTCGCTCACGTTCACGATCGGCGACGAGACGCGGGAGTTGCGGCCCGGCGCGATGTGGGTGATCCCAGCGGACGTCCAGCACACCGTGGTCGCGGGGCCCGAGGGCGCGGGGCTCGCAGAGCTGTTCGCGCCGCCGCGGGCCGACTGGGCGGGGCTCGAACGGCTCCCCGCCGCCCCGGTTACGCTTTCGTAGCAGGGTGACCAGGTCGCGACGTCTCAGCCAGCGCATCTCCGAAGGGGATGGCATCTCGATCATCGTCTGCGTCGACGACGCGGGCGCGGCCAGGGCGGCGGAGGCGCAGGGGGCAGAGGCGGTCGCCCTCGCCTCCCGGATCGACGGCATCCGGGACGCCACGAGCCTGCCGCTCCTCTGGATCGGCGCCGGCGCCCCGAGCGACGCGGACGCCGTCCGGATCCGGCCCGACGAGGAGCCGAGACACGACGAGCTCGAGTCGGTCGTGGACGTTCGCGACGACGAGGAGCTCGAGCTCGCGCTGGAGCGGCTCGACCCGGAGATCTTCCTCCTGAACGCGCACGACATCGACGACGACGTCGACCCGCTCGACGCGGTGCTGGAGCTGCTCCCCGACGTCCCGGCGGGCAAGCTCGCGATCGCGCAGGTCGAGGTGGGGAGCCGCGACGAGGTGCTCGCGCTCGAGCGCGCCGGCGTCGACGCGGTTCTCGTCCGCTCGCAGCACGTCGGCGACCTCGTCGGCGACCGGCCGGTTTCCGTCTAGCGAGGCTACGATGACGCCCGTGAGAGGGCTGCTCGCGTTGTGCCTGCTCCTGGCGCTTTCCACGGTCGCGTTCACGGGCTGCGGCTCGGAGGCGAAGACGGCCGAGGCGGCGCCGCCTGCCCCGAAGGCGAAGTGCCCCGACCCGGTCGCGTGGCAGAAGCTCGCCGACAGGATCCAGGCGCCCGTCTACTGCCCCGGCTGGCTGCCGGACCCGCTGACCGGGAAGCTCGGCGCACGCGACAACAACATCAACTCGGTCTCGGCCGACCGCAGCTACCTCCAGAGCTGGGTGTGGCAGGAGACGGGCGGCGGCGCCGCGGGCGGCGAGCTGCACGTCAACCTGCGTGCGTACCCGGGCGTGACGAAGATCCCGACCTGCCGCACGGGTGGCAGCGACAGCCGGAACGTCCCCTGCTTCGCCGATCCGCGTGGCACGGTGAAGGCGAACGGGATCGAGACGACGCTCTACACGGTCAACCAGGATGCAGATGCGTGGCACTACGCGCTCGTCTGGCGCCGCTTCGGGAACCTGTACACGCTCTCCGAGCACGTCGCTCCGCCGCTCACCGGCCCGCACGTCAAGAGCTACCTGAAGCGCGAGCTCTCCTCGCTCGTCCTGATCCGGCCCACCGCCTCCTGAGATGAGGAAGCTGACGCGGCGCCAAGCGGTCGTCGGCGCCTTTGCCGGCGTCGCCTCGGCGGGGGGCATCTACGAGCTCGTCGACGAGCTCGTCGGCAAAGCGCCGCAGCGCGCGCAGGCGGCCGAGACGCTGCCGGAGCAGCACCTGCTCGACGGCGTCCGCGTCGCCCACTCGAACGGCGTCGAGGTGCTCGTGCCGCCGCTCCACCACGAGATCGTGACTGCGCGCGTCACCGCGTCCCGGGGGGAGCTTCACGACGCGCAGCGCGAGCTCGCGGCCGTCCTCGACGGCCTCGACAGCGACTATGCGCCGTCGCCGGCCGGCCTCGGCGTCACCGTCGCCTGGGGGCTCCCGTACTTCCGGCGGCTCGTCCCCCGCCAGACGAGGCGCTTGCTCCCACACGACCGGCGCGCGGGCAAGCCGGTGCTCGTCGACGCGCGCCGTTTTCCGAGCGACCCGCCCGATACGCGGCTCGAGGCGAACGACGTCGCGATCCTCCTCCGCTCGGACAGGCTCGACCACCTGAGGGACGCGGAGAAGCGCCTGCGGCAATCGAAGCTCTTCCACCTCACCTCCATCCGGCACGGGTTTGCCGGTGGAGGCTTCGACGGCGGCCGGTCGCTGCCGAAGAAAATGGCGACGGCGGCGCAGATCCCGGGGGCCGACCTGATCCCCGACACCTCCGAGCTCTTCCTCGGCTTCACCTCGACCCAGCGGGCCGGGATGGGACCCGGGCCGATCGCGAACTTCGAGACGCTCGGCTACGTCGACTTCCGCGGCAGCGACTACTTCCGCAACGGCACGCACATGCACCTCTCGCACATCAGCGAGGACCTCGAGGCGTGGTACCTCAACTTCGAGTACGACGAGCGCGTTGCGACGACCTTCCGGCCGAACCTGCGTGTACGGCAGGACACGCAGACTGTCCCGCAGGGCCCGAAGGACGTCTCGACGGTCGGCGACGTGCGCCGCGAGTACAGGAGCTCTCGCCGCATCGGGCACAGCGCCTCGATCCAGACGACCTCCCGCCTGCTCCACGACGTCGTCGCCGCCGACGGAACGGTCTACCGCAAGGGGACGGCGATCCCGGTGCGGGCCGACTTCAACACGCTCGACAACCCGTTCGCCTGGTCGGAGCGCGCGGACGAGGTGGGGGAGACGCCGGCGGCCGGCGTCCACTTCGTCATCTTCAACCCGACGAGCGACGACTTCGACCGGAACCGCAGGGCGATGGACGGTGTGCTGCCCGGCGGCCGCATCCCGTTCGCGCCGCGCGCCCGCGAGCAGGGGTTCAACTCGGTGCTCTCGACGACGCATCGCCAGAACTTCCTCGTGCCGCCGCGTCGGCACCGCTCCTTCCCGCTCGCCGAGCTCTGACGTCCGCGACGTTGTTCGGCGAGGCGCCGCGTGAGACGGTCCACGCGTGCCGCAGTCGCAGGTCGTGACGTCGGCGGAGCCGCTCTGGTTCCTCGGCACGTTGCAGCGGGTCAAGCTCGACGGCGCCCGGTCGGACGGGCGGCTGGCGGTGTGGGAGGGGCTGATGCCGCGGGGCGCGGCGCCGCCCCTCCATTCCCACCCGCAGGACGAGACGCTCTACGTGCTCGACGGGGAGCTGACCGCGTGGGTCCTCCCGACCGGGCTCCTCGAGGACGGTTGGGTGGAACGCGAGCCGCGCCGGCTCGGCCCGGGCTCCCTCCTCTACGCGCCGGGAGGCGCGCCGCACACGTTCCGGGTCGAGTCCGACACCGCCCGTCTGCTCTTCCTGAGCACGCCCGCCGGGATCGAGGAGTACGTGAGGGCGCTCGCCGAGCCCGCGCAGTGGCCGTGGCTGCAGCCGCCGCCCGACGGGCCGCGCGTGCCGCCGGATCGCCTGCGCGAGGTGGAGGAGCGGCTCGGCGTGATCCGCCACGCGCCGCCGCCGCCGCGCGCGGCATGATCAGCCGAGCAGCCGGTCGAGCCCGCGCGTGAGGCCCACCCGCCCCGGGACTGCGCGGATCGCGAGCAGCGTCCCGGCGACGTACGGCTCGGCGCTCTCGCCGGCGTCGTGGCGGATCGAGAGGCGCTCGCCCGCGGACGCGAAGACCGCTTCGGTCGAGACGGTGAAGCTCGGGAGCCGTAGGGAGTGCACCTGGGTGCCTGCCACCGTCGCACCACGCGCGTCGCGTTCGCCGAGCGTCTCCTCGACGGGCACCTTCGCTGCCGGGGCGCGCACGCTCGCGAGCCGCTCGGCGAGCTCGCGCGCGGTGCCGCTCGGGGCATCCGGCTTGCCGAAGCTCGCGTAGTCGATCACCTCCCAGGTCTCGAGACGGCGGGCGGCCTCGGTCGCGAAGCGGAGGAGGAGCGCAGCCGTCACCGAGAAGTTGCCTGCGGCCACGACCGCGACGCCACGGTCGCGTGCAAGCGCGTCCAGCTCCTCGTAGTCGGTGGTCGTCAGGCCGCTCGAGCCGACGACGACGCCGACGCCGCGCCCGAGCGCGGCGAGCACGTTCTCCTTGACGATCCCGGCGTGCGTGTAGTCGACGAGCACATCTGCGTCGACGGTGTCGAGTGCCTCGGCGACCGACGAGTAGGCGCCCGGGTCGCGACGCGCGACGCCCGCGACGAGCTCGAGATCGTCGGCGTCTTGGACGGCGGCGGCCACGGCGCTCCCCGTCCACCCGGTGACCCCGGCGACGCACACGCGAATCACGTGAAGGAACCTACACATGCCGGCCGTATCCGAGCCGCCCCTGCGCGCGTTCGGGCCGTATGTCCGGTTCGGCACATGACTGACCTCCCGCTCGCGCTCGGCCGCGGTCGGCCGCTCTTCCTGCGCTGGCTCTGCATCGCAACGGCCTCCGCCCTCGTTCTCGTCGCGCTCGCGGCGGGCGGGTTCGCCGCCGGCGTCTCGGGCGCGCCCCTCGCCGTCAGCGTCGTCATCGTCGCCGCGACCGCGGCGGTCGCGCTTCTCGCGGGGCTCCTGCACTGGCGGGCGGACGACCTCCTCGATTCGAGGGACGACGCCCGGCTCGAGCACCTCCGCCACGAGGCGCAGCTCGTGTTCTACGCAGTCGCGCTGTTCCAGGTGCTGGGGATGATCGGGGCGCTGCTCGGCTACCGGCAGCAGACGAGCTCTGCGGGGATCGCCGACGGCCAGGCCGCCGTACACCAGCTGACGCTCGGCCTCGGCAACGGACTGACCGCGACGCTCGTCGGCGTCGTCTGCTCCGTGATCGTCTGGGTGATGTTCCTCCACCTGCAGCACGCTCTCGACAAGCCGCGGTGACGCGTGCGCCGTCTGCGGTACGGGGTCGCGCTCGTCGTCGTGGTCGACTTTCTCGTCGCGGTGGTGCAGATGCAGCAGGCGGTGATCGAGCGGGCCAGCTTCACCCGGCCCTCCGTCACGACATACGGGCAGTACGCGGTGACGCTCACCTCGAAGACCGACGACGACGTCGACCTGTACGTCCGCGACCCGCACGACCACGTCGCCTGGTTCGGCGCGCTGCAGTCGGGCGCCCTCTCGCTCGAGCACGACATGATCCCGGGGACGACCGATCCCGCCAGAGACGGCGTCCATGAGCTGACCGTGATCCGGGAGTCCGCCGCGGGGGAGTACATCGCGAACGTCGAGCTCTACAACGGCATGGCCGCCGCGCCCGTGACGGTGCAGCTCTGGGACCTGCGCGGCCTGCGGAAGCGGCTGCTCTTCAGCCGCCGGTTCCGGCTCGTGCGGCAGGGCGAGGAGCTGACGGCCTTCCGCTGGCGTCTCGGCAGTCGTGGCAACTACGTCGGCCATGACCTGCTGCCGTTCTCGATCCTGAAGGAGCTCGGCCGGGTTTGAGCGCGTGGCTCGCAGCCGCCTACGCGTGCCTGGCGCTCGGCCTCGCGTGGTCGCTGACCGGCGGCGTGCGCTGGGTGCGGCGCGTCCCGTTCATCGTCGCTGCACCGGTGCTCGGGCTCGCGCTCTGGCTCGACCGCCCGAACGCCGCGGGCTGGCCGAGCAGCGACGGGCCGCCCGCCCACGCGGCGCTCGTGTCCGCCGTCGTACGGGAGCCCGACCCGGCGACCGCCGACCGGGGCCGGATCTACCTGTGGCTCGACGTCGGCTCGGGAGAGCCCCGCGCATACTCGGTGCCCTACAGCCGCCCGGCGCACGAGCAGGTGCAGCGTGCGCTCGCGAAGCTCGCCCGGCGGCAGAGGGTCGAGGTCGTCTCGTCGACGCGCGGCCCGCGCGGCGGCGGCAAGGGGCACGGCCTGCAGTTCGCGGTCGAGCGGCTGCCGCGGCTCCCGGTCAAAGCGACAGCGGTGTCGGACGGCCGCTAGCCGAAAAACGCGCGCGCGACGTCGTACCACTCGCGCGGCACGGTCTTCAGCTCGGCCGTCGCCTCCTCGAGCGAGACGGCCACGACGTCGTCGCCGCGCAGCGCCGCCATCTTCCCGTAGTCGCCCGCATGGACGAGGTCGGCCGCCTTGAGGCCGAAACGGGTGGCGAGGATCCGGTCGCGCGCGGTGGGCGACCCGCCGCGCTGGGTGTGCCCGAGCACGGTCACGCGCGTCTCGAAGCCGGTGCGGCTCTCGATCTCCTCGCCCAGACGCTCGCCGACGCCGCGCTTCGCGAGCAGCCGGTGGCCGAACTGGTCGACTTCGCCCTTGTCCTCGGCGCCCGGCAGCTCGCAGCCTTCGCTGACGACGACGATCGAGAAGTTCTTGCCCTTCGCATGCCGGCTGCGGATCTCGCCGCACACCTCGTCGTAGTCGACCGGCTGCTCGGGGATGAGGATCACGTCGGCGCCGCCGGCGATGCCGCTGTGCACGGCGATCCACCCGGTATGGCGCCCCATCACCTCGACCACCATCACGCGGTTGTGCGACTCGGCCGTCGTGTGCAGGCGGTCGATCGCCTCGGTGCAGATCGCGACTGCGGTGTCGAAGCCGAAGGTGTAGTCGGTGCCGGAGAGGTCGTTGTCGATCGTCTTCGGCACGCCGACGACGGGCGCGCCGAAGTCCCGGTACACCCGGGAGGCGACGCCGAGCGTGTCCTCGCCGCCGATCGCGACGAGTGCGTCCAGGTGCTCGAACGCCGCCCGCACCGCGTCGACGCCGCCGTCGACCTTGTACGGGTTCGTACGCGACGTGCCGATGATCGTGCCGCCGCGCGGGAGGATGCCGGAGATCTGCTCGCGGCCGAGCGGCTCGAAGTTCTGCTCGACCATGCCGCGCCAGCCCTCGCGCACCCCGACCACCTCGTGGCCGGCCGCCCACGAGCGGCGC
>DASUAX010000032.1:0-16420 GCA_035763525.1 Gaiellaceae bacterium | reverse complement strand
TCGATCATCAGGGCCTCCGGGACGACGAGCGGGAAGTACACCGTCGGGGGGTGGTAGCCGTAGTCCATCAGGCGCTTTGCGACGTCGAGCGCGCTGACACCGTGCTCGCGCTTCAGCCTTCGTGCGCTGAGGACGAACTCGTGCATGCAGAGCCGGTCGTACGGCAGGTCGTAGGCGTCCTTCAAGCGAGCGAGCATGTAGTTCGCGTTCAGCACCGCGACCTCGCTCATCTCGCGCAGGGCCGGGCCGTACGAGCGCATGAACGCGTACGACCGCACGAAGACGCCGAATGCGCCGCTGTACGCACGTACCTTGCCGATCGACTTCGGCCGGTCGTAGTCGAGCCGGAACGCGTCGCCCTCGCGCGCCACGACCGGAACCGGCAGGTACGGCGCCAGCGTCTCACGCACCGCGATCGGGCCTCCGCCGGGGCCGCCACCGCCGTGCGGCTGCGAGAACGTCTTGTGCAGGTTGATGTGGACGACGTCGAACCCCATGTCGCCCGGCCGCGAGATGCCGCAGACGGCGTTCAGGTTCGCGCCGTCGTAGTACATGAGCGCGCCGGCACCGTGGAAGATGCGCTCGATCTCCTCGATGTTCTCGTCGAAGAGGCCGAGCGTCGACGGGTTCGTCAGCATCAGCCCGGCGGTGTGCTCGTCGACCTTGCCGCGCAGGTCCTCGACGTCGATGTTCCCGCGGGCGTCCGTCTTCACCGGCGTCAGCTCGTAACCGGCCATCGTCACGCTCGCCGGGTTCGTCCCGTGGGCCGTGTCCGGGATCACGACCTTGCGACGCTCCGTGTCCTCGCCGCGGTCGCGGAAGTACGCGTGGAAGAGCATCAGGCCGGTCAGCTCGCCCTGGCTGCCGGCGGCGGGCTGCAGCGAAACCGCGTCGAGCCCCGTCACCTCGAGCAGGATCTGCTGCAGGTGCCACTCGAGCTCGAGCGCGCCCTGCGCGGCGTCGTCCTCGACGAGCGGGTGGAGCTGCGCGAACCCCGGCAGCCCGACGAGCCGCTCGTTGACGCGCGGGTTGTACTTCATCGTGCAGCTGCCGAGCGGGTAGAAGCCCGTGTCGATCCCGAAGTTGCGCGTCGACAGCTCGGTGAAGTGGCGCAGCACCTCCGGCTCGGCGAGCTCGGGAAGGCGGGGCGGCGACTCACGGCGGAGCTCCGGCGGGATATCCGGCACCTCGAGCCCGCCGACGGCGGGGACGCCGATCCCGCGGCGGCCCGGCTGCGACTTCTCGTAGATCAGCTTCACGAGAGCGCCTCCACGAGCCGGGCGATCTCGTCGACCGTCCGCTTCTCCGTCACCGCCACGAGCAGCGCGTCGTCGAGCCCCGGGTAGTCCCGGCCGAGCGGATAGCCGGCGTAGACGCCCTTCGCCCGGGCGCGGGTGAGGGCCTCGCGCGCGTTCCGGCCGGTGCGCACCGCGAACTCCTTGAACGTCGCACGCTCGGGAAACGCGAGCTCGAAGCCCGCGGCCTGCAGCTCCGTCTTCGTATGGTGCGCGAGCGCCAGGCACGTCTCCCCCAGCTCGCGCAGGCCCTGCGGTCCGAGCAGGCTCAGGTGCACGAGCCCGGCGAGCGCGAGCAGCGTCTGGTTCGTGGTGATGTTCGACGTCGCCTTCTCGCGGCGGATGTGCTGCTCGCGCGTCTGCAGTGTCAGCACGAAACCGCGGTTGCCGTCGGCGTCGACGGTCTCGCCGACGATGCGCCCGGGAAGCCGCCGCACGTAGTCGTTCCGCGCAGCGAGGAACCCGTAGTGCGGGCCGCCGTAGCTCATCGCGTTGCCGGCGGACTGCCCCTCGCCGATCGCCATCGCGCACCCGTACGCGCCCGGGGCCTCGAGCACGCCGAGCGAAACGAGGTCGACGTGCGCGATCGGCATCGCGCCGGCGTCGCTCGCGGCGGCGGCGAGCTCGGGCGCGCCCTCGAGCACGCCGAAGAAGTTGGGCTGCTGGAAGATGACTGCCGCGGCGCCGTCGGCCGCCTCGCGGACGCGATCGGGATCGGTCGCGCCGCCCTCGTGCGGCACCTCGACCACCTCGAGGCCGAAACCGGGCGCGTAGGTCTTCACGACCTGACGCACCTGCGGGTTCGTCGCCTCCGTGACGACGACCTTCGAGCGGCCCGTCGCATGCTTCGCGACGAAGCACGCATCGGCGGCGACGGTCGTGCCGTCGTAGCCGGAGGCGTTCGAGACGTCCATCCCGGTGAGCTCGCAGATCGCGGTCTGGTACTCGAAGATCGCCTGCAGGACGCCCTGGCTCATCTCCGGCTGGTAGGGCGTGTAGGCGGTGAGCAGCTCGCCGCGTTGCAGCACGGCGTCGACGACCGCGGGGACATAGTGGTCGTAGATGCCGGCGCCGAGGAAGCAGATCTCGTCGACGACGTTCTTCGCCGCGAGCTCCTCCAGATGCCGCTGCAGCTCTGCCTCGACGAGCGCCGGCGGCACGTCGAGCTCGCGCTGGAAGCGCACACCGGCCGGGATGTCGGCGAAGAGCTCGTCGACCGAGGAGACGCCGATCGCGGCGAGCATCTGCTCGCGATCGGCGTCGGTGACCGAGAGGTAGCTCACTGGTCTGCCAGGACCTGCTTGTACTCCGCGAGCGAGAGCAGCTGCTCCCGCTCGTCCGGGCTCGTGAGGCGGATCCGGATCAACCAGCCGTCGCCGTACGGGTCCTCGTTCACCGTCTCCGGCGCGTCGACCACCTTCTGGTTCACCTCGAGCACCTCGCCGGAGAGCGGCGAGATCAGGTCGGACACCGCCTTGACCGATTCGACCTCGCCGTACGACGAGTCCTTCGTGACCGTCGAGCCGGTATCCGGCGGCTCGTAGTGCACGAGCTCCCCGAGCGCGTCCTGCGCGAACCAGGTGACGCCGAGCGTCGCCTCGTCGCCGTCGATCCGCGCCCAGTCGTGCTCCGGGTGGTACAGCAGGTCGTCGGGATAGCTCTCGCTCGCGGCCATCTAGGAGGACTCCTTCCGGTAGAGGGGCTTCTTCCTGATCTCGCCGCGCCGCTCCCTGCCGCGGACGTCGATCGTGAGCTCCGTGCCCGGCTGCGCGTGCGCGGCCGGCACGTACGCCATGCCGATGCCGACGTCGAGCATCGGCGACATCGTCCCCGACGTCACCTCGCCGCCGCCCGCGACCGCCATGCCCTGCCGGGGGATCGCCTTCTCGGTCATCACGAACGGGACCAGCTTCTGCGCCGGTCCCTGCTCCTTGACGGCGCGGAGCCGCTCGACGCCGGTGAAGTCCGTGCCGAGGGCGCAGGCCCAGCCGAGCCCCGACGAGATCGCGTCCCACTGCGGGCCGATGTCGTTGCCGTGCAGCGGGAAGCACACCTCGAGCCGCAGCGTGTCGCGCGCGCCGAGCCCGCACGGCACGACGCCGCGCGCGAGGATCGCATCCCACAGCGAGACCGCGTCCTCGGCCATGCAGGCGAGCTCCACGCCCTCCTCGCCCGTGTACCCGGTGCGGTTGATCATCACCTCGACGCCGTCGACCTCACCCATCGACCACGTGAAGGCCCTCGCCGGGTCGAGACCGAGCCGCTCGAGCGCGCGAGGGCCCTGCACCGCGAGCAGCGCGTAGTCCTCAGAGACGTCGCGCACGTCGGAGCCGCGCAGCTCGCGCTCCTTCAGCCAGCCGTACACCGTCTCGGTGTTCGAGGCGTTCGCGACGACCAGGTACCGGTGCTCGTCGAGCCGGTAGAGGATCACGTCGTCGACGATCCCGCCGTCGTCGTTCGTGACGAGCGTGTACTGCGCATCGCCCGGCGCGAGCTTCTCGACGTCGTTCGAGAGCGTCGCCTGCAGCAACTCGCGCGCCGTCGGCCCCTCGACCTCGAGCTCGCCCATGTGCGAGACGTCGAAGACCCCCGCGTCGCTCCGCACCACCCGGTGCTCCGCGATGACGCCCTCGTACTGCACCGGCATCTCCCAGCCGGCGAACGGCACCATCCGCGCGCCGAGGGCGACGTGCCGGTCGTGGAGCGGCGTGCGGCGGAGCGTCTGCATCCGGGCGCGATGCTAACCGGACGGCGGACCGCCCGGGGGTCGTAGAAGGTACGGAAAGGGCGAGGCCCCGTCAGGAAACCTGGCGGGGCCTCGGACCGGGTCGTGTGGGACTGCACTCCAGTCCCGAGAGGGCACCCCCGTCGTTGCCGGAAGCTCCGGTGGCTAAACCTCGGCGCCGAACCTACTGGTCGCGCAGGAACGACGGCACGTCGAGCGAGTCGCCGACGTCGAAGTCCGCGCGCTGGCCGCCGAACGGCGACTGCTCCGGTGTCGTGCCCGCCTGCCGCGCGCGCCTGCGCCGCTGGGCGCCGAAGCCGGTCGCGATCACCGTCACCCGCACCTCGTCCTTGAGCGCGTCGTCGATGACGGCGCCGAAGATCACGTTCGCGTTCTGGTCGGCGGCGCTCGTGACGACCTCCGCGGCCTCGTTCACCTCGAACAGGCCGAGGTCGGTGGGGCCGCTGATGTTGAGGAGGATGCCCGTCGCGCCCTCGATGGACGATTCGAGCAGCGGCGAGCTGACCGCCGTGCGCGCGGCCTCGCCGGCGCGGTTCTCGCCGGTCGAGGTACCGATGCCCATCAACGCCGACCCCGCGTCTCGCATGATCGTACGGACGTCCGCGAAGTCGAGGTTGACGATTCCTGGCACCGTGATCAGGTCGGTGATCCCCTGCACGCCCTGGCGAAGGATGTCGTCCGCCATCTTGAACGCGTCGGAGAGGGGAGTCTTCTTCTCGACCACCTGCAGCAGCCGGTCGTTCTCGATCACGATCAGCGTGTCGACCTTGTCGGCGAGCTCGCCGATGCCGACCTCGGCCTGCTGCGCGCGCCGGCGACCCTCGAACGAGAACGGCCGCGTGACGACGCCGACCGTCAGCGCCTCGAGCTCGCGGGCGATCTCGGCGACGATCGGGGCGCCGCCGGTGCCGGTGCCGCCGCCCTCGCCCGCGGTGACGAAGACCATGTCCGCGCCCTTCAGCGCCTCCTTCAGCTCGTCGCGCGACTCGGTCGCCGCCTCGCGCCCGACCGTCGGGTCTGCACCTGCGCCGAGGCCGCGGGTCGCTTTCGCGCCGATGTGGATCTTCACGTCGGCGTCGCACATCAGGAGCGCTTGCGCGTCCGTGTTGACCGCGACGAACTCGACGCCCGTGAGGCCCGCGTCGACCATGCGGTTGACGGCGTTCGTGCCGCCGCCGCCGACGCCGACGACCTTGATCACAGCCAGGTAGTTGCCGGAACGGTCTCTCATGTCAATGTGGCTCGACCTCAAGCTCGAGTGCAGGATGGGGCTGCCGAGCGCCTCCTTCTTTCGGGAGAGTAGGGACGGTTTCCTGCCGTGTCAACGTGAAGAATGCACCTCTCGACCTTCCTCGACCTCGACCTCAACCTCCGACTTGAGGGTTCGTGTCCAGTACGGGTCGCTCCGGGAGGCTCACGTCCAGGTAGCCCCCGCCCGCTGTCGCAGCACGCGTGAGCCGCAGGATCCGGCGCGCGATCGCGAGCTTCAGGCGCAGGTCGCCGGTGTCGCCGAGGCGTACCTCGAGCCCGCCCGAGAGGTGGAGCGAGAGCTCGCCGTCCCCCACGGTCACGGTCGAGACGCCGCCGGGGAGCCCCGCGCCGTGGAGCGCGGCGAGCGCGCCGGCCGCGCCCGCGAGCGACGGCGAGAGCGGCGCGCCGACCGTCACCGGGACCGTCTTCTTCACCCACAGGCGCGGCAGGTGCGAGAGGCGCGGGTGTGGGAGCTCCTTGATCACGCGTCCGCTCGCGGCGACGAGGAGCGCGTCGTCTCCGGGCACGCGGCGCACGACGAGCACCGGCACCTCGCGCTTGAAGACGACGCGGAGCGTGTGTGGGAACGAGCGGTCGTAGGTGAAGCTGCGCACGCCCGGGATCGGCGAGAGACGCGACTCGACCGTCGCCCCGCCCACCTTGAGCAGGCTCGTGCCGACCACGTCCGCGAGCGCCGCGCGTACCTGCGCACGCAGGACGGGCGTGCCGCCGCGCACGTCGACCGTCTGCACCGCGAACACGGACGTCTCGCGCGCACCGACGTAGGCGAGCGCGGCCAGCAGGGCGAGCAGCAGCCCGATGCCGAGAGAGCGGAAGGAAGGGATCAGGTGCCCGAGCTCCGGCAGGGTCCCGCGCAGCGGCAGAGCCGCGACGCGGACGGTCGTCCTTCGGCGGGCGGCCACGGGGCCCACTTCGCCGCGGCCTGCCCGTTTCCCTACAGGGCGGGCAGCTCGAGCGGCCCGAGCAACTGCACCTCGTGCTGCAGCGTGACGCCGAAACGCTCGTGCACACGCGCCCGGGCCTCCGCCATCAGCGCGAGACAGTCGGCCGACGTCGCGTCGCCCGCATTCTCGATGAAGTTGGCATGGCGCGGCGAGATCAGCGCGCCGCCGATCCGGTGGCCCTTGAGGCCGCACTCCTCGATGGCACGGCCGGCGCCGAGCTCCGCGCTCGGGTTCTTGAACACGCTGCCGAACGTGCGCTTGTTCGTCGGCTGCGTCGCCTTCCTCTGCGCGAGCAGCTGCGAGACCTTCGCCTTGACGGCCTCGGGTGAGCTCGGGTCGAGCGCGAAGCGCACCCGGGCGACGACCTCACCCGGCCGGATTCCGGAGTGCCGGTAGGAGAGGTCGAGCTCGGCGACCCTCAGGGTGCGCGGGCCGTCGGCGCCGACGACGATCGCGTCGACGAGGACGTCACGCCACTCGCGGCCGTACGCGCCGGCGTTCATGCGCACGCCGCCGCCGGCGGTGCCGGGGATCGCGGAGGCGAACTCGAACCCTCCGAGGCCGGCCGCGCGGGCGCGATGCAGGCAGACGGCGTTCGGCGCGCCGCCGCCGGCAACGAGCAGATCGCCCTCGACACTCGCTGCAGCGAGCTCGCCTGTGAGCTTGAGCACGAGCGCGTCGACCCCGCCGTCGTGCACGAGCACGTTCGAGCCGAGGCCGACGACCTCGACCCGAACGTCGTGCTCGCGCGCCCAACGGAGCGCGCCGACGAGCTCCTCGAGCGTGCCGGGCCTCGCGAAGAAGCGCGCGGCGCCGCCGGTGCCGATCGTCGTGTAGCGGGCGAGGCCGACCTGCTCGTCCATCACGAGACCAGCATGCCGACGGCCCGGTCGACGTCGCCGGCACCGAGGACGAGCAGCACGTCCCCGTCGCGGGACCGGCGACCGAGTCGCCCGGCGCCCTGCTCCACCGTCGGCGTCCACCCGGCCATGATGCCCCGGTCGGACAGGGCGTCGACGATCAGCTTCCCCGTGACTCCGGGAACCGGACGCTCGCGCGCCGGATAGACGTCGGTCACCGTCACGTCGTCGGCCGCGGCGAGCGCGTCCGCGAACTCGGATGCGAGGTGCCGCGTGCGCGAGTAGAGGTGCGGCTGGAAGAGCACTCGTACGCGCCGCCCCGGGAATCTCTCCCGCACGGCGGCGATCGCGGCGGCGACCTCGGTCGGGTGGTGCCCGTAGTCGTCGACCAGCACGCGCCCGTGCGCGAGCTCGTGCACCTCGAAGCGGCGTCCGGTGCCCGTGAAGCGGGCGAGGAGCGGACCCGCCTCCTCCCTCCCGACGCCCAGGAGGTCGAGCGCGGCGAGCGCCGTTCCCGCATTGCGCCGGTTGTGCTCGCCCGGCAGCGCAAGCTCGCCGTCGTACGGCGGCGCGTCACGCACCACGTTCGGGACGCTTGCGAGCCACCGCTCGAACTCCGCCTCGAGCTCGGCCGCCGACCCGTACTCGGCATGATGGTCGAGCTCGAGGTTCGTGACGACGGCGAGCTCGGGCCGGAGCGCGAACACGGTACGGTCGGACTCGTCGGCCTCGACCACCAGGTGGCCGGTGCCGAAGCCCGCGTTCGAGCCGAGCTGCGGGACGGGCGCACCGATCAGCCAGGCGGGGTCGCGGCCGCTCTCGCGCAGCACGAACGCGATCATCGCCGCGGTCGTTCCCTTGCCGTGCGAGCCGGCGACCGCGATCGCGGGCCTCGCGTCCACGAGCTCGCGCAGGAAGTCCTTCCGGCGCATCCCGGCCACGCCGGGATACGCCGAGGAGACGACGGCCTCCCACCCGGCCGGCACGACCGGCTCGGGCGAGATCTCGACCCGCACGTCCGCGAGCGGCTCGAGGTACGGCGTCCGTACGCGGTCCCAGCCGCCCACCTCTGCGCCCCACGCGCGCGCGAGCTGCGCATACGCCGACAGGCCGGCGCCGGCGATGCCGACGAACCAGAGCCGCCGCCCCTTCATCGGGCGGCGAGCGCGACGAGCCCGTCGGCGATCTCTTCCGCGGCGTGCGGCCTCGCCGCCCGCAGCATCGCATCGCGCATCCGCTCGAGCCGCGCCGGGTCGTCGAGCAGCGTCCGCACCAGATCGGGCACGTCGTCGAGGTCGAGCTCGCGCACCATGATCGCCCCGCCCGCACGCACGAAGTGCTGCGCGTTCAGCGCCTGGTGGTCGGCCGTGGCGAAGGGATAGGGGACGAGGATCGCGGGCTTGCCGGCGGCGGCCGCCTCCCACACGCTGCCGCCCGACCGCGCGAGCACGAGGTCGCAGGCCGACAGCGCGGCTCCGGGACGGTCGGTCTCGGCGACGACCCGGTAGTCGCCGCGGCGCGCACGGCGACGGACGAGGTCGTAGTCACGACGGCCCGTGATGTGGAGGATGTGCGGCCCGGCCTCGCCCCACGTCTCGACCACGAGCTCGTTCAGCGACCGGGCGCCGGCGAGCGCGCCGAAGACTCCGAGCACCCGGCCGTCGTCCGGCAACTCGAAGATCTCGCGCGCCTCCTCCTGCGGGATCGCCCGCGACCGGGCCGGGATCGGCCGCCCGACGACGACCGCCTTGCGGCTCCAGCGGGACTCGATCGGATAGGCGAGGAACAGCCGCGTCGCGAAGGGCGCGGCGAGACGGTTCGCGAGGCCCAGGTGGGCGTCGGCCTCCGTGAGCGCGGTCGGGATGCCGAGCGTCGATGCCGCGAAGACCATCGGCCCGGCGACGAAGCCGCCGCCGCCGAGGACGACGTCGGGCCGCCGTGCGCGAAGGATGCGGCGGCACGCACGCGGCGCGGCGCCCGCCTGTACAAGCGCGCGTGCGAGCGCGGGTGACGGCCGGCGCGGCAGGCCGCTGATCCGGAACGTGTCGAGCTCGTATCCCGCCTCAGGAACCAGACGCGCTTCGACGCGATCCGGCGACCCGGCGAACGTCACGTGAACGCCGCGCTCCGTCAGCGCGTCCGCCACTGCGAGCGCGGGCAGGACGTGCCCGGCCGTCCCGCCGGCCGCGATCAGGCACCGAAGCTGCCGCTGCACCGCCACGCTGGGCGATGTTAAGGAGAATCCCAACCCCGGCGAGGAGAACGATCAGGCTGGAGCCGCCGTAGGAGAGGAACGGAAGCGGCACGCCGGTCAGCGGCGCGAGGCCCATCACCGCCAGCAGGTTGACGGCCGCCTGCCCGCAGACGAGCACCGTGAGCCCGGAGGCGAGGCGCTTCCCGAACGGGTCGCGGCAGCGAAGCGCGACGTCGAGGCCGGCGTACGCGAAGAGCGCGTAGGCGCCGATCACGGCCGCGACGCCGACCAGGCCGAGCTCCTCGCCGATGTTCGCGAGCATCATGTCCGTGTGGGCCTCGGGGAGGTAGAAGATCTTCTGGACGCCCTGGCCGAGCCCGACGCCGAAGATGTGACCCGATCCCATCCCGATCTCGGCCTGGAGGATCTGGTAGCCGGAACCGGCCGCGTCGCGGGCCGGGTGCAGGAAGGCGAAGAAGCGTGCGCGGCTGTACGGCCGGATCCAGATCATCAGCAGCCCCGCGGACGAGACGAGGCCGACGGCCGGGCCGAGGACGCGGGCGGGCGTGCCGCAGACGGCGAGGATGCCGACCAGCATGATCCCGATCGCGATCGTCGTCCCCATGTCGGGCTCTGCGACGAGCAGGATCCCGAACAGCCCCACGAGCAGGCCGACGGGCCGGGCGAGCTCCTTCAGCGTGCGCGGCGGCTTCCTCTTCGCGAAGTACGCCGACGCCCACACCGCCAGGGCGAGCTTCGCGAGCTCCGACGGCTGGAAGGCTGCCGGCCCGAACGAGATCCAGCGGCGGGCGCCGTTGACGGGCGGGCCGATCGCGAGCACGGCCACGAGCAGGAACAGCGAGCCGAGCACGAGCATCGGCGCGAACGCCCTGAGGCGGCGGTAGTCCCAGCGCTGCGCGAGGATCATCAGGCAGATCCCGACCGCGGCGTAGACGCCCTGCCGCTTCAGGTAGTAGCTCGGGTCGTTCCCGCCGACGGCCGCCGCCGCGGACGTCGCGCTGTACACCATCACGAGGCCGAACGCGACGAGCGCGAGCGTCACCATGATCAGGAGACGGGAATCGAGCTCGCGCCGGTGCATCGCCGCAGCTTTCTCCGGCGCGGACCCGACTCCTTGGGTCGCTAGCTTTCTCACCGTGGATCGCCACGGCCACTGGCGCGGCTCGCGCCGCCGCCTGTTCGGGCTCGGCGCCGCCGGCGGTCTCTGGCTCCTCGCCCGCGGCACGCGGGCACTCGCCGGCGCCCGGCCTACGGGGCTCCTCGCCGGCCTGCGCGTCGGCAGCGGCGGCCGCCCCTTCGCGGGAGACGGGCCGCTGCTCGCCACCCTCGGGTCGACGCGGCAGACGGCGCAGCTCTCGTTCACGCTCGCCCGCCCTGCCGTCGTCTCGCTGTCCATCCTCCAGACCGGACAGGGCGTCGCGTCGGAGCAGCCCGCGAAGGGGGTCGAGTCGTCGCTCTCGACGATGCGCAGGCGCCTCGCCGCGGGGCCGCACACGCTCGACTGGACGCCTCCCGCGGCGCTGCCGCCGCGGACCTACGTGGCTCGCGTCTCGGCGCGTAGTTCCGACGGCAGGACGCAGACCAGCAACGCCGTCGTCCGGTTGCTCGGCGTCGACGCGGCGTTCGCCGAGCGCAGCGCGGCCCCAGGCTCGCCGGTCACGCTCGTCGTGCGGACGGACGCGAAGGCGCTCTCGGTGCAACTCCTCCGAAGCGGGCCGGAGACGGAGCCGACGTACGCGAACGACGAGATCAAGGGCGTCCCCGTCGGCGACCCGATCTCCGTGGACTGGTCGGGAAACGGGGACGCGCCCGCGCCGATCGGCTTGCAGCTGCCCGCCGACTGGCCGAGCGGCGTCTATGCGGCGCAGCTGACCGCCGACGACGGCAGGCGCGGGTTCGCGCCGCTCGTCGTGCGACCGTCCGCTCCGGGCGCACGGGTCGCCGTGGTGATGCCGACGAGCACGTGGGGTGCCTACAACTTCTACGACGAGGACGGGGACGGCTGGGGCGACACCTGGTACGCGCGCTGGCGGACACACGTCGCCGACCTCACCCGCCCGCACGCGACCGGCGGCGTCCCGTATCGCTACCGCAGCTACGACCTGGCGTTCCAGCACTGGCTCGCGCAGGCGGGACAGCACGTCGACACATGGGCGGACGAGGACCTCGAGCTGTTCGCCACGCCCGCCGACCTGCGTCGCGCGTACGACCTGCTCGTGTTCCCGGGGCACACGGAGTACGTGACGCACCGTGCGTTCGACCTGGTCGAGGCGTTCCGCGACCTCGGCGGCAACCTGATGTTCCTGTCGGCGAACAACTTCTTCCGGAAGGTCGTGCGCGAGAACGGGCGCCAGACGCTCGTGGACGAGTGGCGTGACCTCGGCCGCCCGGAGTCGGCGCTGCTCGGCAACCAGTACATCGCCTCCGACCGCGGCCGGCGGCGCGCGCCCTTCACGGTCGCCGGCGCGGACATCGCCCCCTGGGCCTTCGAGGGAACGGGCCTTGCGAACGGTGCCACCTTCGGGCTCTACGGGATCGAGATCGACGCGCGCTCCCCCGCGTCACCGCCGTCGACGCAGGTGCTCGCGACGATCCCGGACCTGTTCGGGCCCGGCCGGACGGCGGAGATGACCTACTACGAGCACTGGAGCGGCGCGAGGGTCTTCAGCGCGGGCGCCCTCGACTTCGGCGGGCAGATGCTCCTCTGGCCGCAGACCCGCCGACTCGTCGAGAACGTGTGGGCGCGCCTAGCCTCTGGCTAGGCGGGTGAAGAGCTCGCCGCGCTGCTCGAAGTTCTCGAACTGGTCGTAGCTCGCGCAGGCAGGGCTGAGCAGGATCACGTCACCCGCCCTCGCGAGCCGCCGCGCGTGCTCCACCGCGCGCTCCAGGGTGCCGTCGACGTGGCCGTCGAGGCTCTGGAGGATCCGCTTCGCCTCCTCTCCGATGGCGTGCACCGGACGGACCTTCGGACCGGCGGCCGCGGCAAGCGGCGCGAAGTCCTCCCCCTTGTACGAGCCGCCGACGATCAGGTGCACGAACTCGCCGTCGTATGCCTGCAGCGCGCGGATCGCAGCGGCGACGTTCGTCGCCTTCGAGTCGTTGACATAGCGGACGCCGTCTCGTTCGGCGACGAGCTCGAGCCTGTGCGGCACGCCGGGAAACGCGCGTAGACCTACGGCGATCGCGTCGTCGTCGATCCCGGCCGCGCGCGCCGCCGCGGTCGCCGCCGCGGCGTTCTCGCGGTTGTGCGCGCCGCGGATCAGCGGCTCGGCGGGCAGCTGGTCGTCGCCCGAGAACTCGATCCCTGCGAGCCCGCTCCCGCGCGGCACCACCCTCGCGCGGGCGCGCTCGAAGATGCGCAGCTTCGCGTCGCGGTAGTCCTCGAAGCTCGCGTACCGGTCGAGATGGTCGGGCTCGAGGTTGAGCAGCACCGCGACGTCGCACGCGAGCTCGTGGACGTCCTCGAGCTGGAACGACGACAGCTCGCAGACGACCCAGTCCACCGGCTCGATCGACGTCAGCGGGATGCCGATGTTCCCGGCGACGGCGACGTCGCGGCCTGCGGCGCGGAAGATCTCGCCGAGGAGCGCCGTCGTCGTCGTCTTGCCGTTGGTGCCGGTGACGCCGACGAACTTCGCGCCGGGCAGCAGGCGGTAGCCGAGCTCCACCTCCGCCCAGACGGGGATGCCGCGCTCGCGCGCGGCGCGAACGAGCGCCGCGTCGCCGGGCACGCCCGGGTTCTTGACGACGACGTCGATCCCGTCGAGCAGCGACAGATCGTCCTCGTTGCCGAGCGAGCGGTCGACCAGCACCGGGTCGTCGAGCCGCGCCGCCGCGGAGCGGCCCGAGCGGGCGAGCCCGTAGACGAGCGCCCTCACGTCCCGCGGAACTGGAGGAAATACTTGTAGAAGAGGGCGAACCCGGCTGCGCAGAGGATCGCCGTGACGATCCAGAAGCGCACCATGATCTTCGTCTCGGACCACGCCTTCATCTCGAAGTGGTGCTGAATCGGTGCCATCAGGAAGATCCGCCGGCCCCATAGCTTGAAGCTCAGCACCTGCAGCATCACCGAGATCGCGGCGATCGCGAAGATGCCGCCGACGAAGAGAAGCAGCAGCTCGACCTTCATCATGATCGCCATCGCCGCGATCGCGCCGCCGAGGGCGAACGAGCCCGTGTCGCCCATGAACACCTCGGCGGGAAACGCGTTGAACCAGAGGAAGCCGATCGCGGCGCCGATCAGCGCCGCGCCGATGAACGCGACGTCGAGGCGGTTCTGGATGCGCGGCGGCCCGGAGCGGATGAAGATCGTCACCGCCATCGCCGTCAGCGTGCCGAGGGCGATGATCGCGGTGCCGCCGGCGAGCCCGTCGACCCCGTCGATCAGGTTCACGCCGTTCGCGGCGCCCGCGATGATCAGGAAGAGCAGGACGTACCAGAAGGGGCCGAGCGGGATCCGGAAGTCCGCGACGGGGACGTAGACCCGATGGGAGAGGTGCTGGTGGTGCGCGGCGTAGCCGACGGCGACGCTGATCCCGATCAGCATCAGCATCTTCCAGCGGCCGCGCAGGCCGAGCGAGCGCTGGTGGCGGAGCTTGACGAAGTCGTCCAGGAACCCGATCGCACCGCAGGCGACGGCCGTGCCGAAGACGGTCAACGCGGGCAGCGTGAAGTCCGAGAGCGGCAGGAACGCGATCGTGGCCGCGAGCACGATCAGCAGCCCGCCCATCGTCGGCGTCCCCTGCTTCTCCTGATGCCGGGGGCCTTCCTCGCGGATGTGCTGGCCGACCTCGTTCCGGCGCAGGAACGCGATGAACGTCGGGCCGCTGAGGATCGCGATGATCATCGCGACGAGCGCTGCTACGAGGACGCGTGCCATCAGGCTGTCAACTTCTCCGCGACGACTTCGAGTCCCACCGAGCGTGAGCCCTTGACGAGCGCGACGTCGCCCGGCCGGAGCTCGACGCGCAGTCTCTCCGCAGCCTCGGCGGCGGTCGCCACCCAGTCGCCGCCGTAGGCGCGGGCGAGCTCGCCGACGGCGAGCACGTGCTCGATGCCGAGCTCGCGCACGAGCGCTCCGATCTCCTCGTGGTACTGCGGCGCTTCCGCGCCGAGCTCGGCCATCTCCCCGAGCACCGCGACGCGGCGACGGCCCGCCGCCCGCTCGCTCAGGTGCTCGAGCGCGGCCCGCATCGACACCGGGTTCGCGTTGTAGCAGTCGTTCAGGAGCAGCCCACCGCCGGGGAGCTCGTGCTCCTCTTCCCGTAGCTTCGAGAACTCGACGTGCAGCTCGCCCTCCGGCAGCGGCAGGTCGAGGCATTCGAGGACCGCGGCGGCGAAGCGCGTGTTGACGAGCTGGTGGCGCGCGCTGTAGCTCGTCGAGAACGGCAGCGGGGCGGCGGGATCGACGCGCTTCACGAAGATGTCGTCGCGCCGGAGGTACGGCTCGAGCAGAGGCTCGTCCGGGACGACGGCGACGCCGCCGGCGGGGAGCGCGTCGACCAGCTCCGCCTTTGCACGCGCGACGTTCTCGAGCGTCTGCACGAGCTCGAGGTGCACCGGCCCGACGTTCGTGATCACGCCGACATTCGGCTTCGCGAAGGACGCCAGGTAGGCGATCTGGCCGAGCCCGCGCATCCCGAGCTCGGTGATGCAGAGCTCCGTGTCCTCCTCGAGCCGCGCGAGCGTGAGCGGTACGCCGAGCTCGTTGTTGTAATTGCCCTCGTTCGCGATCGTCCGCCGGTGCGGTGCGCACATCGCGTAGAGGATGTCCTTCGTCGACGTCTTGCCGGTCGAGCCGGTAATGCCGACGACGGTCGCGCTCGAGCGGTCGCGCACCGCCCCCGCCACCGCCGCGAGCGCCGCGTGGGTGTCATCCGGCACGAGCGCCGCCGCGGCGCCGCGGGCGAGTGCGTGCTGCACGAAGTCCTCGCCCGTTCCGACGGCGACGAAGAGATCGCCCTCCTCGATCCGCCGCGAGTCGATCTGCAGCCCCGTGACGACGTCGGCCCACGGCCGTGGGAAGAGCCGCCCCAGCGGCTCCACCACGTCGAGCTCGACGGGGATCACCGGGCCAGAACCTCCCGCGCGACCTCACGGTCGTCGAAGGGGACGAACCTGCCGCCGATCTCCATCTCGGTGTCGGCACCCTTGCCGGCGATCACGACGACGTCCCCCGCGCGCGCGTCTCCGAGCGCCCGCTCGATCGCGGCGCGACGGTCGACGACGATCTCGAGGGTCTTCTGGGCGACCTCTTCCGCGATCGCCTGCGGGTCCTCGCTACGCGGGTTGTCGGTGGTGACGATCGCGCGGTCGGCGAGGTCGCGCGCGACACGGCCCATCAACGGGCGCTTGTCGCGGTCGCGGTCGCCGCCGGCGCCGAAGACGACCGTGAGCCTGCCCGGCCCGAGCTCGCGCGCCGCGCGCAGGACTTTCTCGAGGGAGTCGGGTGTGTGCGCGTAGTCGACCACGACCGCGAACGGCTGGCCCGCCTCGACCGTCTCGAACCGGCCGGGGACGCCCGCCACCGACTCGACGCCGCGCCGGATCGCCTCGTCCTCGATGCCCAGCGCGCGCGCCGCAGCGACGGCGCCCGCGGCGTTCGCGCGGTTGAAGCGGCCGCGCAGCCGCAGCTCGAGATCGAGCTCGTCGTCCGGCGTGAACGGGATCGCCCCGGGGACGTCCGCGGCGAGACGCCTCCCCCACTCGTCGTCGATGTTCACGACGACGGCCTCCGCCTGGGCGACGAGCGCGCGCTTCGCCTCGAAGTACGCCTCCATCGTCCCGTGGAAGTCGAGGTGGTCCTGCGTCAGGTTCGTGAAGACGAGGACTGCGAAGCGCGTCGCGGCGAGCCTTCCCTGCGAGCTCGCGATCGACGTTGCCTCCATCGCGCACGACCGGTCGCCGCCGTCGAGCATCTGGCGGAAGAGTCGCTGCAGGTCGACTGCCTCCGGCGTGTTCAGGCCGAGCGGCCGCTCCTCGCCGCCGACGACCCGGCGGATGTTCGTGAGCAGCGCGGGCTGCCGCCCCGCGGCCTCCAGGATCGCGTGCAGGAGGAACGCCGTCGTCGTCTTGCCGTTCGTGCCGGT
>DASUAX010000031.1:0-11465 GCA_035763525.1 Gaiellaceae bacterium | reverse complement strand
CGAGCAACTCCGGCGCCTGCGCCGCGAGATGCAGATCGTCTTCCAGGACCCCTACGCCTCGCTCAACCCCCGCATGACCGTCGGCCGCATCGTCGCCGAGCCGCTCCAGACGCACGGGATCGGCACGCGGCGCTCGCGCCGGGCCGCCGTCGCCACGCTGCTCGAGCTCGTGGGCTTCGACCCCGCCTACACGAACCGCTACCCGCACGAGTTCTCGGGCGGCCAGCGCCAGCGGATCGGCATCGCCCGCGCGCTCGCGCTCAACCCGAGGCTGATCGTGTGCGACGAGCCCGTCTCCGCGCTCGACGTCTCGATCCAGGCGCAGATCCTCAACCTGCTCAAGGACCTCCAGCGCGAGCTCGGGCTCACCTACCTCTTCATCGCCCACGACCTCGCCGTCGTCCGCAGCATGAGCGACACCATCGCCGTCATGCACGAAGGCGTGATCGTCGAGCACGGCCTCGCCGAACGCGTCTACACCCGGCCCGAGAGCGACTACACACGCGCGCTCCTCGCTGCGGTGCCTGTTCCCGACCCGGAGCGGATGCAGGAACGGAAGCTCGAGCGGCGGCGGCTGGCGAGGCCGGCGACGGCGTGACGGCGCCGCGAGCCGTCAGTCTGCGCTTCGCACCCGGCGAGCTTCGTCGAGCAGTGCCTTCGCCGTCGCGGGGTCGGCGAGCTCGGAGCCGTGCTCCAGGCAGGTCGCTGCGCCGATGACGACGCCGCGCCGGACGGCGGCTCCGAACGACTCGTCGCGGAGCAGGCCGAGCACCACGCCTGCGAGGAGGGAGTCCCCGGCGCCGACCGCACTCAACACGTCGACGGCCGGCGACGGGCAACGTGTCTCGGTCCCACCTCGTTCGACCGCGAAGGCGCCGTCCTCGCCGAGGGAGACGACGACGGCCCCGACACCTCTTGCCACGAGCTCGCGCGCCGCTGCCTCGTGGTCGAAGTCCTCCGGTGCCGTGCCAGGTTCGAGCAACTCGCGCAACTCGCGGCGGTTCGGCGAGACGAGATCGGCGCCTGCTTCGACCGCCGCCGTCAGCGCGTCGCCCGCCGAGTCGCAGACGAAGCCGGCACCGAGGCGCCGCGCCACGGCGGCGACGTCGGCAACGACGGAAGCAGGCAGCTCGGGTGGAAGGCTGCCGCTGAGCACGACGTAACGCGGCGGCGGCGCGGCGGCGAGCGCCTCGAGGCAAGCGCGCCGGACGCGATCGGGCAGGGGCTCGCCGGGGACGAGGACCCGGTAGTGCTCGCCGGTCGAGCGAACCCAGATCGTGACCGACTCACGCGTCGGAGCAGGCGAGTCGACGGCCTCCATCGGCACCCCCTCGTGAGCAAGAGCGGCGACGAGGCTCGCCCCGGTGAGGCCGCCCGCCGGGAAGATCGCTCGAGTCGCGATGCCGAAGCGGTGCAGAACGCGGGCGACGTTGATCCCGCCGCCGCCGGGATCACGCGCGATCAGCTGACCACGTAGCTTCCGGTAGGGCAGCAGCTCGTCCACCTCGGCGGTCGTGTCGAGGGCGGGATTCAGGGCGAGCGTGACGACGTCGATCTCGATGGGCGAAGAGCGTATGCGACTCCGACGGCCCGCCTCTGGGGTGACGGAGTGCGTCCTGTGGGGGTCGCGCCCGATGGCGCAGCGGGTTCGTCGTCGCGATTGTGGGAAGATGCCCGGCGGCAGAAACCGCGACCGGAGGCAACCTTGGCCGAGCTGAGTGCGACGCGCACGGAGCTACTCGCGCGCCGCGCGCGCATCGGGCTCGCGACGCAGGGACGTGATCTGCTCAAGGACAAGCGCGCGGCCCTGCTGAAGGAGTTCGGTCGGCTGGGCGCGTCGGTCGTCGAGGCGGTCGAAGAGCTCGGACGGCGCGCAGCCGAGAGTCGGCGCGCCCTGTCCGAGGCGATCTCCGCCGACGGCACCGAGGCGGTCGGGTCGGCGGCGCTCGCCGCGTCCGGTGACGTCGAGACACGTCTTTCCGCCCGGAGCGTCGCCGGCGTGCAGGTCGTCGAGCTCGAGCACGAGCCCGTCGTACGCGCCCTCACCGAGCGCGGCTACGACCTGACCGCGAGCACGCCGCACATCGACACAGCAGCTGCCGCTTTCGAGCATCAGCTCGATCGCCTCCTCGACGTCGCCGCGCGCGAGCTCAGCCTGCGGCGGCTTGCCGAAGAGATCACGCGCACCACTCGTCGCGTCAACGCCCTCGAACAGGTGGTGATCCCGCGACTCGAGAGCGAGCGCGCCGCAATCCAGGCAGTGCTCGACGAACGGGAGCTCGAAGACCGCGTCCGGCTGCGCCGGGCGCGTGCAGCCGCACGGCGACGAGAGCTGGCACAGCGAGCGACTCGATGACCTCACCGACCGAGAACGGCGCCCTCGGCTCGGTGCTCGACCTGGAGCGCGCGCTCGAGACTGCGCAAACGGCCGCCTCCGACTCCGAGGCACGCCTCGAACGAGCGCGACGCGAGGCGAACGACATCGTGACCGCTGCGCGCGAGCGCGCCGCCCGCCGGACGGCGGAGCGGCAGAGCTCGGTCGCCTCCGCCGCCGCCACGCAGGCACAGGCGATGAACACCGCCGCCGAAGCGGCCGCCGCGACGATCCGTGCAAGGGCGGCCGAGGTCGAAGCGGCGTTCGTCGAGGCCGGGCTGGCACTCGTTCTGCCGGCGGTGACGCAGGAGGCCACGTGCTCGAGCCGATGACGCGCGTGCGGATCGTGAGCCGGACGCCGAGGCTCGAGCAGGTCCTGCAGCGCCTCTACCGACTGCAGCTCCTGCAGCTCGATCCCACGGTCAGGGAGGCGGAGCCGGCGCTGACGGCCGTGCCGGGCGACGACGAGCGTGAGGCTCGGGCGGGCGGGCTCCGCCTGTTGCTCGCGAGGCTGGACGGGCTGCTCGCGCTCGCGGCGCCGAGCCCGCCGCTCGCCGACGAGCTCGTGCCGGCGTCGCAGGTCGCCGCGGAGCTCGACGCGATCGCACCGCAGATCGAGTTGCTCGCCACGCGCATCGACGAGCTCCGGACGGAGCTCGCCGTCCTGCCCCGGTACCTCGAGCCGCTGCGGCGGCTCTTGCCGCTCGTCCCGGAGCTCGCCGAGCTCGACGAGCGTCAGCTGCGGGCGCTCCGGCTCGACACCGTCGCTCTCGTCCTGAACACGAGCGACGACGGGCTCGTCGAGGGGCTCCGCACCGCGCTCCGTGGGCTCGTCGGCAACCGCTTCGAGCTCGTCACGACCCGCGTCGCTGCGGACGTGGTCGGCTGCCTGGTCGTCGTCGCCCACGACGACGCCGATGCCGTGCGCACGCTGCTCGGCCGGGAGCACGTCCGGCATCTGCCGCTGCCGGAACGCTATGAACGGCTCTCGTTCCACGGAGCGGTCAGCGCGATGGAGTCGCGCCTCCGGGACCTTCCAAACGATCTCGAGCTCGCCACGGCCGAGCTCCAGGAGCTCCTTCGGCCGCGGGTGCCCGGCTGGGCCGCCGCCCGTATCCGCCTCCTCGCCGAGCTGGAACAGCTCGACGCGGTCGAGCAGCTCGGCGCGACCGCGCGCACCTTCGTCGCCGCCGGCTGGACGCCGACCGCGAAGCTGCCGCTCCTTCGGCAGGAGCTCGAGCTCGCCGCCAGCGAGGAGATCGCCGTGGAAGCGGTCGAGGTCGCGCCGGGAGTCGAGCCGCCCGTGCTGATGAGAAACCCGGCGCCGGCGCGTCCGTTCGAGTTCCTCGTGCGCCTCCTCGACCTGCCTCGCACCGGCTCGCTCGACCCGACGATGCTGATGGCGCTGTTCCTGCCGCTGATGGTCGGCGTGATGGTCGGCGACATCGGCTACGGCGCGCTCCTTCTCGGCCTGTCGGTGTTCGCCCGCCGCCGCTTCGGCACCTCGCCGGTCGTCCGCGACCTGACCCGGGTCTTCATCGCGGGATCGCTCTGGGCGATCGTCTTCGGCTTCGTCTTCGGCGAGGTGCTCGGCGACCTCGGGCACCGGGCCGGCCTGCACGCGCTCTGGTTCTACCGCGGCGACAAGGACGCGGTCGAGCCGCTCCTGCTCTTCTCCCTCGCGATCGGGGCCGCGCACGTCGTGCTCGGCCTGGTGCTCGGGCTCTGGCGCTCGGCCCTCGAGCGACGCGGCGGCGAGCTGCTCGAGCGGGTGGGCTCGCTGCTCGCACTCGGCGGCGTGTTCGGCCTCGCCGGGATCGCCGTCGACCACCTGCCCGGAGGGGCGCTCGTCCCCGCCGTCGCCGCGATCGTCCTCGGCGTCGTCCTGGTCATCGCCCCCGGAGGCGCGCTCGGCCTGATGATGGGACCGCTCGCCCTGATCGGCACGTTCGGGAACGTGCTCTCCTACCTGCGCCTCGCGGCGGTGGGCCTCGCATCCGCGTATCTCGCGATCGTCGCGAACCGGCTCGGCTCGCTGGGGCCGATCTGGCTGGGAGTCCTCGTCGCCGCGCTCTTCCACGCACTCAACCTCGCGCTCGCGGGGTTCAGCCCGATGATCCAGGCGCTCCGCCTGCACTACGTGGAGTTCTTCAGCAAGTTCTACGAGGGAGGCGGCGAGCCGTTCCGCCCGTTCGGCGAGCGCGCGCCGGCATGAGCATTCCGCACCACCATCACGAACGAGAAGGAGGAGCAGCATGCAGCACGGATTGATGGCCCTCGGAGCGGGGCTCGCGATCGGACTGGCCGCGCTCGGCACCGGTTTCGCGCAGGCGAAGATCGGCGCCGCGGGAATGGCCGCGATCGCCGAGAAGCCCGAGCTGACCGGGCGGGCGATCCTGATGGTCGCGATCCCCGAGACGCTCGTCATCCTCGGCTTCGCGGTCGCGGCGATGATCCTCGTGCTGCTCTGAGGCGATGGCGCTCAAGGACCTGCTGACCGCGCTCGAGGCCGACGCCGCCGCGGAGACCGAACGGCTGCACGCGGAGACCGAGGCCGAGGCGGCGCGGATCGTCGAATCGGCGCAGCTCGAGGCGAGCTCCCTCGAGCAGCAGGCGGCTCGCGCCGACGAAGCAGACCTCGCGCACGTGCTCGAGCGACGTCGTTCGGAAGCGAGGCTCGCTGCGGCCGCCACGCTGCGCGACGCGCACGAGGCCTCCGTCGAGACGCTTCAAGACGCACTTCGCCGCCGCCTGGCTGCGCTGCGAGGCACGGAGGCGTACCCGGGCGTCTTCCGTGCGCTGCTCGACGAGGGACTCGCAGCCGTTCCGTCTGCCTCGGTGTTGCGGGTCGACCCTCGCGACGCGCAACTCGCACGCGAGATCGTCCGGGAGCTGAACGTTCGGCTGGAGCTGAAGCCCGACCTCGACACGCTCGGCGGCGTCGAAGCCGTGGCGAGTGACGGGCGCACCGTCCGCAATACGTTCGAGGAGCGCCTCCGGAACGCGGAGCCCTCGCTGCGCGTGCTCGCCGGCGAGGTCCTCGGGGCGGAGGAAACCCCCTCGTGAGCGTGCTCGCCCCCGCGCCCGACTTCGTCTTCGGGAACACGCGGCTTCGCGCCCGCAAGTCCGCGCTCCTGACGGCGGCGGCCTACGAGGCGCTGCTCGGCCGGCCCGTCGAGGGCGTGCAGGAGGCGCTCGCGGAGACCGCCTACCGACCCGAGCTGGAGGCGACACTCGCGCGAGGAGCCGGCAAGCGTGCGCTCGAGCTCGCGATCCGCGACCATCTGGGCCGCGCACTCGCAGAGATGCGAACCTTCTACCGCGACCGGGCGCGCGAGCTCGTGGACGTCATCCTCGCGCGGTTCGACCTGCAGAACCTGCTGACGCTGCTGCGGGGGCAGGTGCGGCACCGGCCCGCGGAGGTGGTGCTGGCATCGATCGTGCCGCTCGGGCCGCTGGGCGACGGGACGGCCGAGGAGGTCGCCCGCCGCGACGAGCCGGCCGCGGCGATCGAGCTGCTGGCCGCGTGGCGACTTCCCGATCCGGCGACCGCGGCCGCACTCACCCGTGCCTGGCCGCGGTTCGAACGGACGCAGGACCTCGCCCACCTCGAGCACGAGCTCGTCCGCGCGCACGCCGAGGGGGTGGAACGCGAGCTGGCACGCGCGCCGGATGCCCTCCGCGAGCTGATCGCCCGCGAGCGCGATGCGACGAACACGCTGACCGTTCTCCGCCTGCGCACGGCACTCCAGGTCGACGAGCTGACCGCGCTCCCGCCCGCGCCCGAGTCCGGCCGTTTCCTCCCGGGGGGACGGATCGGCGAGAGCGCGCTCGACGAGGCGCTGCACATGCCGGCGCGGCCCGACGCGGTCGCAAGGCTCGCCGCCGCCGCCCGGCGAGCCGACTGGCAGGCGCTGCTCGGGCGGTATGCGAGCGCCGACGACGTCGACGCGAGCGACCTGCTGCTGCTCCAGCGCGAGCTCGAGGCCGCACGGGTGCGGTGGGCGCTCCGGCTCTTCCTGACGGGCGACCCGCTCGGGATCGACATTCCGGTCGCCTACACCGTCGCGAAGGAGAACGAGGCCCGCAACCTCCGGCTCGTCGCGGAGGGTGCGGACAGGGACGAGCCCGCCGAGACCGTCGGCCCTCGGCTCCTCCTCCCCGAAGAGGACGGGCGATGGGCCGCCTGATCGTGCTGACGACACCCGAGCTCGAGCCCGGCTACCGGCTGGCCGGAGTCGCGACCCGGGCAGTCGCGTCGACCTCGGAGGCGGCAGAGGCGCTGGCAGGGCTGCTCGACGCACAGGCCGACGACGTGATCGCGTTGCACGAGCCGTTCTTCCACGAGCTCGAACGGCCGCTGCGCCGCCGGATCGAGACGCTCACGTCGCCGCTCGTCGTCGCGATGCCCGCAGGACGCGACGCCGACGTCGAGGCCGAGCGACACGCGCGCCTGCTCCGGATGCTCTGGCAGGCCGTCGGCTACGAGATGACCTTCGACCGGGGAGAGAACGAGCCGTGACGGATGCCGTCGCGCCGGAGACGCCGGTCGCAACCGACACCGGGGCCGTCCACGCGGTGTCGGGGCCGGTCGTGACGGCGCGCGGGCTCGACGCAGCCCGTCTCTACAACGTCGTGCTCGTCGGCGAGGCGCGCCTCCCGGGCGAGGTCATTCGCCTCGACGCGGGGGACGCGGTCGTCCAGGTCTACGAGGACACCGCAGGGCTCGCCGCCGGCGAGCCGGTCGTCGACACCGGCGAGCCGCTCCAGGTCGAGCTCGGCCCCGGCCTGCTCGGCGCGATCTTCGACGGCACGCAGCGGCCGCTGACCACGCTCGCGGAACGCGCGGACGACCCGGTGGGAGCGCCGATGATCGAGCGCGGCGCGGTCGCACCCTCGCTCGACCGCGACCGGGCCTGGCCGTTCCAGCCCGAGGTCGCGGAGGGCGACGAGGTCACGGGCGGCAGCGTGCTCGGCACCGTGCAGGAGACCGACGCGCTCGTTCACCGGGTCCTCGTCCCGCCCGGCGTCGACGGTGTCGTGACGCGCGTCGCACGTGGCCCGGTGCGTGTGGAGGAGCCGGTGGCGTGGATCGACGGCGAGCCTCTGACGATGCTCTCGCGCTGGCCCGTCCGCCTGCCCAGGCCGTTCGAGCGGCGGCTCCCTCTCGACCGGCCGCTCGTCACCGGCCAGCGCGCGATCGACACGCTCTTCCCGATCTCCCGCGGGGGAGCGGCGACCATTCCCGGAGGATTCGGCACCGGCAAGACCGTGCTCGAACAGTCGCTCGCGAAGTGGTCGCACGCCGACGTGATCGTCTACGTCGCGTGCGGCGAGCGCGGCAACGAACTCACCGAGATGCTCGACGAATTCCCGCAACTCACCGATCCGCGCACCGGCTCGTCACTGCTCGCGCGCACGGTCATCATCGCCAACACGAGCAACATGCCCGTGGCGGCACGCGAGGCGAGCATCTACACCGGCATCACGATCGCCGAGTACTTCCGCGACCAGGGGTACGACGTCGCCGTCCTCGCGGACAGCACCAGCCGCTGGGGCGAAGCGCTGCGCGAGGTGTCGAGCCGTCTCGAGGAGATGCCGGCGGAGGAGGGCTACCCGGCCTACCTCTCCACCCGACTCGCGGAGTTCTACGAGCGCTCAGGCTCGGTCGCGTGCCTCGGCGACGCGGAGCGCACCGGCTCCGTCTCGATCGTCGGCGCGGTCTCGCCGGCGGGCGGCGACTTCTCGGAGCCGATCACCCAGCACAGCCTGCGGCTCGTCGGCACCTTCTGGGGCCTCGACACGAACCTCGCCCGGCGCCGGCACTTCCCCGCGATCGACTGGAACCGCAGCTACACGCTCTACGAGCTCGACGCGTGGTTCGACGACGACGTGGCGCCCACGTGGTCCGAGCAGCGTGCCTGGGCGCTCGCGTTGCTCCAGCAGGAGAGCTCGCTGCTCGAGATCGTCCAGCTCCTCGGTGCAGACTCGCTCGCCCCCGCCGAGCGCGTCGTGCTGGAGACGGGAAGGCTCCTGCGCGAGGACTTCCTCCAGCAGTCTGCATTCGACGAGGTCGATGCGTATTGCTCGCTCCCGAAGCAACACGAGATGCTGCGGGTCGTGCGCGCTGCTCACGAGGCGATGGCGGAGGCCGTCGCCAGGGACGTGCCGATCGAGGCGGTGGCGGCGGTCCCGGCGCTGCGCGAGCCGGGGCGGATGCGCTCGTGGCAGGACGACGACGTCGCAGGCAACGCACGAGCCGCCATCGAACGGATACGCCGAGAGCTGGCGGAGCTGTGAGCACCGCGAACGGCAAGACGACGCTCCTCACCGTCGAGCACCGGACGGTCTCGTACGTGGCCGGGCCGCTGCTCGTGGCCGAGCAGATGTTCGGCGTCGGCTACGACGAGCTCGTCGAGGTGGTGTCGCCCGACGACCAGGTCCGCCGTGGTCGCGTGCTCGCGATCGAAGGCGACCGCGCGGTCGTCCAGGTGCTCGACGGGACCTCCGGGCTCAGCCTTCCCGGCACGCGCGTCCGAACGCGCGGCGAGGTCGCCCGGGTCGCCGTCGGCGACGACCTGATCGGTCGGATCCTCGACGGCTCCGGCACGCCGATCGACGGCGGCCCTCCCCTCCGCGCCGAGGGCTACCGGGAGGTCAACGGGCTGCCGATCAACCCGGTCGCCCGCGACCATCCCTCCGAGTTCATCGAGACGGGAGTCTCGGCGATCGACGGCTTGAACACGCTCGTGCGCGGACAGAAGCTGCCGATCTTCTCGGGGTTCGGGTTGCCGGCAGCCGAGCTGGCGGCCCAGATCGCGCGCGACTCCACCGTCCCCGCCGCAGCTCACGACGACGACTTCGTCGTCGTCTTCGCCGCGATGGGCGTGACACAGCGTGAGGCCGCGTTCTTCCGCAACACGTTTGCCGGCAGTGCGGCGCTCGAGCGGACCGTCCTCTTCCTCAACACGGCGGAAGATCCCGCCGTCGAGCGGCTGCTGACCCCGCGCGCTGCGCTGACCGTCGCGGAGCATCTCGCGTTCGACCATCACCGCCACGTGCTCGTCGTCCTCACCGACATCACGAACTACTGCGAAGCGCTCCGCGAGCTTTCCGCAGCGCGCGAGGAGATCCCCGGCCGCCGCGGCTATCCCGGGTACATGTACACCGACCTCGCGTCGCTGTTCGAGCGTGCCGGCCGGATCCGCGGACGCACCGGCTCGGTGACGCAGCTGATGATCCTCTCGATGCCCGACGACGACATCACGCATCCCATTCCCGACCTCACGGGCTACATCACCGAGGGCCAGATCGTGCTCTCGCGCGAGCTCGACCGCCGCGGGATCGAACCGCCGATCGACGTGCTTCCGTCGCTCAGCCGGCTGATGAACGCCGGCATCGGCGCCGGCAAGACACGCGAGGATCACCGTGCGGTCGCCGACCAGCTCTACGCGGCCCTGGCGCGCGGCCGCGATCTCCGCAGGCTCGTCTCGATCGTCGGCGAGGCGGCGCTGTCCGAGACGGAGCGGCGCTACCTCGTCTTCGCCGACAGCTTCGAGCAGAAGCTCGTCAACCAGGGCCACGTGCGACGCACGATCGACGAGACGCTCGACCTCGCCTGGACGCTGCTCCGCGAGCTGCCGGCGGACGACCTGAAGCGGATCGATCCGGCCCTCGTCGAGCGTTACCTCCAGGCCGAACGCCGGTGACGTGAGCCTGCCACCCGCCGCTCGCATCATGGGGCGGCGGGCTCGACGCGTTTGGTCCGACGAGCCGATGGCGGCGTGCGCCCGGCTGCCGCACACTCGCTCCAGGGAGGACACGACGACGAAGGAGGAAGCCGTGCCCACCAGTCGGAGACCGATCGTCAAGCACAAGAACCCCCACACCGAAGAGAGCGCCTCGGTGCGGCGAAGCGTCCCGAGAGCGCCGTTCCCTGGACAGTCGAGGCGGCGACCGTTCTACGCGCCGGGCCCGTCGCCCGAGCCGCTCGACGAAGCGGCCCGCGAGGGCACGACCCGAGCCTGCACCCCGGCCTGACTCCTACGGGTGCGACGCCGCTCGTTTGGGGGGTGCCCCGGATGGCGAGCGAGCTCCGTCGGCGGAATCCTGAGAGGCGTTCCCGGAATCCAGTCGAGAGGAGTCGAGATGACGACATTGATGCAGCGCGAGCAGTCGACGCCGGCCGCCGCGGCCGCGATCGAGCTGCTGACGCACGCGTATCTGATGGAGATGGAGACGGTCGCGAACTACCTCGCGGCATCGGCGAACCTCGACGGCGTCCGCGCACAGGAGGTCGTGCGCGCTCTCGCGGGCGACGTCGACGAGGAGCTCGGCCACGCCCGCCGCCTCGCCGAACGCCTGAACCAGCTCGGCGCCGTCGTCCCCGGTTCGCACGCGCTGCTGCGCGAGCAGGACTCGCTGCAGCCCCGCGCGGACGCCGCGGACGTCGAGGGGGTGATTCGCGGCGTGCTCGAGGCCGAGGAGGCAGCGATCACGCACTACCGGAAGCTGATCGAGGACACGGACGGTGTCGATTGGGTGACACAGGACCTCGCGATCTCGATCCTCGCCGACGAGGAGGCACACCGCCGACTCTTCGAGAGCTTCCTGCGCGAGTACGAGCGGGACCGCCGGTGACGGTCTGCTGACGAGGAGATCTCGATGCCGTACGACCCGATCGGTCGCTGGGAATGGGAGGGCGGCGCAGTCGCGGAAGACGAAGGCGCCGATCCCCAACCCGACCAGGAGCGTGGGCGGCCGGACCTGCCGGCCGCCCACGCAGACTGGGTGCGTCAGCCGTCGAGCTCGACGATCTCGAGCCGCCGCCGCCCGCCGGGCGCCTCCGCCTCGACGACGTCTCCCACCCGCCGCCCGAGCAGCGCCGCCCCGATCGGCGAATCACGCGACACCTCGCCGATCGTGGGGTCGCTCTCGCCCGTGCCCACGACTCGATAGTCGCCCGTCGCGCCGCTCTCCAGGTCGAGCACCGTCACGCGCTCGCCGAGATCGACCTCTCCGTCGCGAGGGGGATCGGCGATCTCCGCGCCGAAGAGCCGCTCTTCGAGCAGCACGATACGTCGGTCGAGCA
>DASUAX010000030.1:0-14893 GCA_035763525.1 Gaiellaceae bacterium | reverse complement strand
ACTGGTACTTCGTCGGGCCGATCCTCGGCCAGCTGAACCTGATGATCTGGGCCTCGTTCGTGCTCCTGATCGCGACGTACGTCTTCGTCTTCCGGACGCCGTACGGACTGCGCCTGCGCGCGGTCGGCGAGCACCCGCGCGCGGCCGACACGGTCGGCATCTCCGTCTACAAGGTGCGCTACATCGCCGTCATCTCCTCGGGCGCGATCGCCGCGCTCGGCGGCGCCTACCTGTCGCTCGGATTCGTGCACTCGTTCAACGAGAACATGACGAGCGGCACCGGCTTCATCGGCCTCGCCGCACTCGTGTTCGGCAAGTGGCGGCCGTTCCCGACGTGGGGCGCGACGCTCCTGTTCGGGTTCTCGAGCGCGCTCGCCGACCGGCTGCCGAACGCCTACGGCAACCAGTGGGGGACGCTGTTCCAGGCGCTGCCCTACGTGCTCACGCTCGTCGCGGTCGCCGGCGTGATCGGCCGCTCGATCGGCCCGGCGGCTTCGGGCCGGCCGTATGAGAAGCAGTAGAGCGGCCCGCGCCGCCGTCCTCTCCGGGACGCTCGCGGTGCTCGCCATCCCGGCCGGGGTCGCTGCCTCCCAGGGGACGAGGTTCCGCCTGCTCGAGACGCTGTACGTCGTCGTGCCGGTCGCCTTCGTGCTCGGGCTCGGCGCACTCGCCGCGTCGCGCCGCGCCCGCTTCGCCGCGTCGCGCAGCGTCGTCCCTCGTGGGCGCTTCGGCCTCCGGCTCGCCCGGGTGGTGGCCTGGGCCGGCCTCTACGCCGGCGTGACCGGGGGCCTCGCGCTCGCCGTGTACGGCGTCCTCCGCTGGGCGCAGTAGCCGGTTCGGCACGAGCCCGGGTACGCTTCGCGGGCCGTGTTCGAGATCGGGAACAGCCTGCGCGAGGCCCGCGTCCGCCGCGGGATCGACTTCGCGCAGGCGGAGCTCGCGACGAAGATTCGCGGCAAGTACCTGCGCGCGCTCGAGGACGAGCAGTTCGCGCTGCTGCCGGCGCAGACGTACGTGAAAGGCTTCCTGCGCACGTACGCCGAGTACCTCGGCCTCGACGGCCAGCTGTACGTCGACGAGTTCAACTCCCGCTTCGTCGCGGGCGAGGACCACGAGCCCCGCACGCGCCGCTCGTCGGGCGCCCGGCCGCAGGGCCGGCATCGACGGCTCGAGACGAACGTCGTCCTCGTTGCGCTCGGCGCGATCGCGATCCTGACGGTGATCGTGATCTCGGCGTGGAAGGCGAGCGGCGGCGGCAGCAAGCCGCCGGCGACGACGAGCGTCGCCGCGCCGACGACGACGCGACGGCCGCACGTGGCGCCGCCGCTGCTCGAGGTGACGGCGCGGCGCGGGCAGACGCATCTCATCGTCCACAAGGGGAGCGCGACCGGGGACGTCGTCTTCGACGGGACGATCTCGAAGGGCGACGCGCCGCGGGCGATCCGCGGCACGCGCCTCTGGGTGCAGATCGACACGCCCGAGAACCTCCGCATTCTCGTCGGCGGCAAGCTGGTGCGCGTCCCGGGCTCTCAGCCGCGCGTCGGCATCGTCACGAAGACCGGTTGGCACACCGGGTAATGCCGCCGCGCGCGGCGATCGTCGCCTCGGGCTCGGAGCTCGTGCGCGGCGACCGCAACGACCGGAACGGGCCGTTCCTCGCGGCCGACCTGCTGCGCCGCGGCGTCGTGCCCGCGCGCATCACCGTCGTCGGCGACGACCACGCCGATCTCGAGGAGGCGTTCCGCGAGGGGCTCGCGCACGACCTGCTCGTCGTCTCCGGCGGCCTCGGGCCGACGCACGACGACCGCACGATCGAGCTGCTCGCACGGGCTGCGGGCGTCGGCTTGCACGTCGACGAGGAGCTCGCCGCGCAGATCGAGCAGCGCTCGCGCATGGTCGCCGCCCGCCTGCACCGCCCGTACGCCGACTTCGAGGAGGGCGTGCGCAAGCAGGCGACGCTTCCGGACGGCGCGGAGTGGGTGGGGCTCGTCGGCACGGCGCCCGCCGTCGTGCTGGAGCTCGGCGAGCGTGTCGCCGTGGCGTTGCCGGGGCCGCCGCGCGAGCTCCAGGAGTTGTGGCCGCGCGTCTGCGAGACGGCGCCGATGCGACAGCTGCTCGCACGAGCCGTCGCCGCGAAACGCCGGGTGCTGCGGATGTTCGGCGTCTCGGAGTCGGCGGTCGCGCAGGCGCTCGCGGCAGCGGGCGGCGACGGAGACGGCGTGGGCGTCACGATCTGCGCGCGCGACTTCGAGATCCATGTCGACCTGTTCGTCGCTCCCGGCGCCGACACGCGCGCCGACGAGATCGAGCGCGGCTTCGAGGAGGCTGCAGGCGCGTACGTGTTCTCGCACGACGAGCGCTCGACGGCCGAGCTGGTGCTCGACCTGCTGCGCGAGCGCGGCCTCACCATCGGCACGGCCGAGTCGTGCACCGGCGGCCTGGTCGCAGCGCGCCTGACGGACGTTCCCGGGTCGAGCGACGTCTTCCGCGGGGCGGTCGTCGCCTACGGGAACGAGGTCAAGGAAGCGCGGCTCGGGGTGCCGGCGGACGTGCTCGCTCGGTTCGGGGCGGTCTCGGCGGAGACCGCCGCGGCAATGGCCGCGGGAGCGCGCGACGCGCTCGGGGTCGACGTCGCCGTCGCGGTCACGGGCGTCGCCGGCCCCGGCGGCGGCAGCGCCGAGAAGCCGGTCGGGCTGGTCTTCCTGCACGCCGTCGGGCCCGGCGGGGAGCTCGCGCGACGCCTCGACTTCCCCGGCGACCGCGAGACGATCCGCCTCCGCTCGGCGGTGGCCGCGCTCCACCTCGTGCGCGCACTTGTCACGAAGTCTTGACGGAAACGGCACGCGGACAGCGCTAGCGTGAGCGGCGGTGACCGGTTCAGGCTCTTCTGCGCTCTGGAGCTGCCCCACGAGACGCGGGTGGAGCTCGCCGCGTGGGCGGGCGCGCACCTGCACGGCCGGCTCGTCCACGCGGAGGACCTGCACGTCACGCTCGCCTTCCTCGGCCACTGCCCCGCCGCGGCCGTCCCCGGAATCGTCCTGGAGCTGCGGGCCGCCTCGGCGGACGCCGCGCCGGTCGAGCTGCGGCCGCTCCGCTACCGCGAGACCCGGAGCGTCGGGATGATCGTCCTCGAGGACGCGGGCGGGGTGGCGGCGGCGCTCGCCGCCGACCTGCAGGAGCGCCTCGAACGGCTCGGCGCCTACCGCCGCGAGGCCCGGCCGTGGCTCCCCCACGTGACCGTGCAGCGCTTCCGGAGGCCGGCAGGAGACCGCGTTACCCTGGCGAACATGCGTTCGATTCATGTCGTCCGATCGGCTCTCTACCGTTCCCACCTCGGGCCCGGCGGAGCCCGGTACGACGCACTCGAAACGGCAGCCCTAGGTAGGAGGTAAGGAGACAGATGGATCGCGAACAGGCTCTCGAGACGGTGCTGGGGCAGATCGAGCGCCAGTTCGGCAAGGGCGCCGTCATGAAGATGAACGACCAGGCGCAGGTGGCAATCGGCGCAGTCTCGACGGGGTCGCTCTCGCTCGACGTGGCGCTCGGGATCGGCGGGCTTCCCCGCGGCCGCATCGTCGAGGTCTTCGGCCCGGAGTCCTCGGGCAAGACGACGCTCGTCTACCACGTGATCGCCGAGGCGCAGCGGCGCGGCGGCATCTGCGCGTTCATCGATGCCGAGCATGCGATGGATCCCATCTACGCGAAGCGGATCGGCGTCAACACCGACGAGCTTCTCGTCTCGCAGCCCGACACGGGCGAGCAGGCGCTCGAGATCTGCGAGCTGCTCGTCCGCTCGGGCGCGCTCGCCGTCGTCGCCATCGACTCGGTCGCCGCGCTGACGCCGAAGGCGGAGATCGAGGGCGAGATGGGCGACTCGCACGTCGGCCTGCAGGCGCGGCTGATGAGCCAGGCGCTCCGGAAGCTCGCCGGCACGCTCAACCGCACCGACACGATCTGCCTCTTCACGAACCAGCTGCGCGAGAAGATCGGGGTCATGTTCGGCAACCCGGAGACGACGCCGGGCGGTCGTGCCCTGCGCTTCTACGCGTCGGTGCGGCTCGACATCCGCCGGATCGAGACGCTGAAGGACGGCGTCGAGGCGATCGGCAACCGGGTGCGCGTGAAGGTCGTGAAGAACAAGGTCGCGCCGCCGTTCAAGCAGGCCGAGTTCGACATCATCTACGGCGACGGCATCTCCTGGGAGGGGACCGTCCTCGACACGGGCCTCGAGAAGAAGGTCGTCCAGAAGTCCGGCTCGTACTTCTCGTTCGCCGACGAGCGCCTCGGCCAGGGGCGCCAGAACGCGACGGCCTTCCTGAAGGAGCACCCCGACGTGGTGCAGGGGATCCTGCGGGCGATCCAGGCGCAGGCACCGCCCGAGCAGGTGATCTCGGCCCGCCTGCTGCCGCAGGGCGAGGTCTCCAACGAGGCGACGCCGATCCTGGATGAAGAGGAAGAGACCGCAAGCGTCTGACCCGATCGAGCTCGCGGCGCGCGCGCTGCGCCACCGGGACCGCTCGCGCAGGCAGGTCGAGGAGCGGCTGGAGCGGGCCGGAGTCGACGAAGAGCGGCGGGCCGATGCGCTCGAGACGCTCGAGCGCGTCGGCTACCTCGACGACGCCCGCTTCGCGGCGAGCCGGGCGGGGAACCTCGCCGGGCGCGGCTACGGGGACGACGCGATCCGGCAGCTCCTCCAGGGGGAGGGAGTCGCTCCCGCGCTCGCCGCTGCGGCCGTCGCCGGGCTCGTGCCGGAGCGCGAGCGGGCGGCGCGGCTCGTCGAGCGGCTCGGTGCCTCGCCCCGGACCGCGGCGCAGCTGCAGCGAAAGGGCTTCGGCGAGGAGTGCGTCGAGCTCGCCGCAGGCGGGTCGTTTGCGGACGGGGAGCAGGGGGCGTAGAGTTCCTGGCCCAACCACGAACCTTGCACTCTGAAACCCAGTTTTGCCTGCAAAGCGACGACTTCGCCGATCGAGCCCCAGTCTCACGTGAAACCCGCCTTCAGTCAACGAGATCCCGAGTCAACGAGATCCCCTGCGGCGCAGGGACGCGCACGACCCGGAAACTGACCTGAAACCGCGGGGCGCGGCTCGCCGCGCCTGAGCTCTCGACCGGCCGAAGTGGCGCCGTGCGGGCAGGACGAGCCCGAGGAGCCTCGCATGCTCGTTGCCGTCGCAGTCGTGATCGCAGTCGCCGCAGGAGCCCTCGCGACGCTCCTGTTGCTGAGGCTGATGGCGGGGTCGCGTCTCGACGCCGCGCGGCGCGAGCGTGCGTTCGTGCTCGACGAGGCGCGCAGGGAGGCGGAGGCGACGCGGCGGGAGGCGGCCGTCGAAGCACGCGAGCAGGCGGTCAAGGTGCGCGCGGAGCTCGAGGAAGAGCTGCGGGAGCGGCGCGACGCGGTCATGAAGGTCGAGGAGCGCGCGCTCGCGAAGGAGGACGACATCGACCGCAAGCTGACGGAGCTGACCCGGCGCGAGCAGGGAGTGTCGGATCGCGAGGTCCACCTGCGGCAGCTGCAGGAGGACATGAAGGAGCTGAAGGTCCGGCAGCGCGTCGAGCTCGAGAAGGTCTCCGGCATGACGACGACCGAGGCGCGGCAGCGGATCCTGACGCAGTCCGAGGAGGAGGTCCGGCACGAGCTCGCCGGCCGGGTCCGCCAGCTCGAGGAGGAAGCGGCGACCGAGGCGAAGCGGCGGGCGCGGAACCTCGTCGCCGATGCGCTGCAGCGGGTGGCGGCGAGCGCAGCGGCCGAGACGACGGTGACCCTCGTCGAGCTCCCGTCGGACGACATGAAGGGTCGCATCATCGGCCGGGAGGGCAGGAACATCCGCACGCTCGAGCACCTGACCGGCGTCGACTTCATCATCGACGACACCCCGAACGCGGTCGTGCTCTCGTCGTTCGACGGCATCCGCCGCGAGATCGCGCGGATGACGCTGCTGAAGCTGATCGAGGACGGGCGCATCCACCCGACGCGGATCGAGGAGATGTACTACCTCTCCAAGGCAGAGCTCGACGAGCACGTCCGCCAGGCAGGTGAGCAGGCGGTGTACGAGGCCAACTGCGGCGAGATCCACGAGGAGCTGGTGAAGGTCCTCGGCCGGCTTCGCTACCGGATGAGCTACGGGCAGAACGTCCTGCGCCACACGCTCGAGGTCGTGCAGCTCTCCGGAATCATGGCCGCCGAGGTCGAGGCGTCGGTCAAGACGGCGAAGCGGGCGGCGCTGCTGCACGACGTCGGCAAGGCGATGACACACGAGGTCGAGGGCTCGCACGCCGCGATCTCGACGCAGCTCGCCCGTCGCTACGGGGAGAGCGTGGCCGTCTGCCACGCGATCGAGGCGCATCACTACGAGGTGCAGCCGCAGACGGTGGAGGCGGTGCTGCTGATCGCAGCCGACGCGATCTCGGCGTCGCGGCCGGGCGCCAGGGGCGAAAGCCTCGAGCACTACGTCAAACGGCTCGAGTCGCTCGAGCAGCTCGCCGCCGAGCATCCCGGCGTCGAGAAGGCATACGCGCTGCAGGCCGGTCGCGAGATCCGCGTGCTCGTGAAGCCGCAGGAGGTCGATGACGACGGCGCCGTGCTCCTCTCGCACGAGATCGCGCGGCAGATCGAGGACCATCTCGAGTACCCGGGACAGATCAAGGTAACGGTCATCCGCGAGAGCCGTGCCGTCGACGTCGCGGGCAACAAGCTCGAGCAGCAGCGCCGCGCCCACATCGAGCGCGTCGACGCCGCCTGAGCATCCTCGTCCGGCGGGACGTTTGACGTTCCGGCAGGACGGAACATGTCCTCCGGGAGCGACTCGTGACGAATCGAGCTGTTGCGGGAGGGCTGACGCCGGCCGGCGATGCCGTTCGCATCGTCTGGCGGGCGATCGCCGGGTTGTGGGACGAGCCCCGCGTGGAACGAGTGCGGGCCCGATCGCGGTGGGCTGCCGACCGGCTACGGGCCGGGGCGGTGACGCTCGTGGGCCGCGTGCGGCGCACGGCGATTCCTGCGCTTCGTGAGCTCGTGAGGCAGTCCCGTGCACGCCTCGGCCCCCTCACGAGAACTGCGGCGGCGCACGGCCGCGGCGTCGCACGGACGGCGCGCACGCGAGCGGTGCGCGAGCCCGCGTTGCCCATCTACGTTGCGGCGGCCGTGGCGGCCGTCGCGCTCGGCTGGATCGTCGGCCAGAGCGTCTGAGCGAGGCCCCGCGCACTTCGGAACGATGCAGGAAGAAAGAGGAGCGCCCCGGGTGGGGCGCTCCTCCGACCGACTATCGGCGTCCGGGTCGCTAGAGGTTGGCGCACTGGCCGATCTTGCGACCGGCAACGGTGTTGGGCTGGCCACCGTCGTCGGGGTTCACCTGCGCCTTGGGGGTGTTGCCCTGGCAGATGAGATTGCGGCCGATCACGTTCGTCATGACCTCGCTCGAATCCGCATCGACCTGGCCGGGCACCGGCGGATTTACGAGGCCGTTGATGACGCTCCTGTTCTTGGAGAAGATCACGTTGCCGCCGACGTGGTTGCGGATGAAGCCGATCCAGCCGCCCGTCCACCCTTGAATGACGGCGTTACCGTCGATCGTGTTGTCCTTGGTGGGGAAGTTGCGGAACTCGCCGCTGACTCCACCACCGCCACCATGTGAAATCAGGTTCCCGTGGATCGTCGTGAAGCTGATGTACAGGCTCAGCGGCTGGTTGGCGATCACGTTGCCGTCGACGACAGTGTCGTGTGGTGCGGTCGGGTCGTACGTCCCGAGCCCGAGGATTCCGCCCTTGCCGACGAGCACGTTGCCGCCGACGTGCACGGTCGTCCGCGGCGGGGCCGCATGGTCGTCGAGAACAGCACCGGCCGCGACGACCAGGTTGTGGGTGACATTGACCGTCCCTCCCCCGAACGAGCAGACGCCCGTGACCGTGAGGCTGCTGTAGGTCCCCGCAGCGATCGTCCCGCCGGTACAGGTCGCCGACCCCGGGCGCGCAGCGACCGCACTCGAAGCCGCAACGCTCAACAGCGTCAAGGTGAGCACGAGCACAACGCTCCGTAGCTTTCTCATTTCATTCTCCCCCTCGTCGATTACTCCTGAGACTATTGGGGATTGGTTGCCCGTCCAGGCAGCGTTCAGCAACATGAACTGCCGCGTTTTACGCAGCGTTTACGGCGCGCCGCAGCGCCTGGGGGCCCTGGCGATCGCCGATCGTGTAGGCGCCGGGCCGCATCGCGCGGTCGCTGCCTGCGGACGCTGAGGCGAGGCCACCGCAGAGCGGGCGAAGGGCCAGCCGAGCGGCCCGCCGCCCGCTCGAGTGGCTCCGGTCCTGGATCAGGTCGTCGTCCCGGTAGCCGGCGCCGCCTGGCCCGTAGTAGCACCGAGGTCGGCGCGATACCGATCGCGGTATGAGTCGTCGGTGCGGTGTTCGACTTCGTGGTACTCGGGTGCGGTAACCGGTTTTCCGGCTTTCCGGCTTTCCGGTTCCCAACCGTCGAGAGTCGGTTCTCTCCATCGCTTCCGAGGTTTCAGTCAACGACGAAAGGAGGCGCCGTGTATGGACGCCTCCTCATCGTCTGCCGTCAATCCGGGCGCTCCGGTGCATGTGCCACCCCCAGCGTCTCCGGAGCCTTGATGGTGGCTCGGCCCGAGTAGCAACGAGCCTGCCCTCGCACAGTCGATCGAAACCAGATCCCCTCTCTCAGCCTTTCCGCGCGCCGGCCGGCGTCTTCCTCCTCCTGGCACGACGGGAGAGAGAGCTGCGAGCTCGGCCTCGGCTGAGAACGCCCTGCGCATCGCGTCTTGATCGAGGCGCGAACGTCGCGCGCTACCAGCGGCCTCGCGTCCCGATCCCGCCGAGTACGACCAGCACGAGCACGATAATCAAGATGATCCAGAGAATCCCCATCGGTTCCTCCTCCTCCCGTTGACTTTGTGCCAACGGAGAAGCCACGGGAATGGATGCGGAGGCCGAGGGAGGCCCCGCATCTAGTCGCGACCTCGCTGCGATCAACGAGCTCCTCGACCGCGGCCGCGGATGCGCCGCCGCGAATTCAGCCCGCGGGAACCGGAGGGTCGGTCGGGTGCAGCGTGTAGGAACGACCGGCCAGGCCGACCTCTGCCGGCCCCTCTCCTCGGTGCGAGACGTACTCCTCGAGCGCATTGAGCACCGCGATGATCTCCCGATCGCCGCCGCCCAACGTGATCTGGACGAGGTAGCTCGCATCCTCGGCCTCGACGAGCTCCGTCTGGAAACCCGCCAGTCCGCTCATGAACCCCCGCGCCGACCCGAGCGTCTTCGCCTTGATGGTGAGCGTCTGCACTGACGCAACGCTCTCGCAGCGCCGTCAGCTGTCGATGTCCGATGCGTAACGCACAGGTAAAGCGTACGTCCTCTGTCGCCTGGGCCCAGCCGCGGCTGCCAAGCACGCGCCCGACGGTCGCTCAGGCGTTCGCCACGACCTCACGCACCTCTGTGCCTTCAAGAGTGACCGCGTCAGGCACATTTGCGGCGACCCGCTCCTCGGCGTTTCTCGCAGCTTCCTCAGACTCGAAGACGAGCATCGAAAGGCCCGAGTTGTCCTTGCGCGTCCAGTACCCGGCGACGAACCCCGGCGCCTGTGACACGCGCGGCACGACGTCCTCTCTGAGCCGCGTGGCTGCCCCGTCTGAATCGTCGCCGATGGTCACGCGAACCACGACTGCGTACATGGTCGTCTCTCCTTCTCGGGTAGCGGTCGCGGCGACATTATGCGATTTGTCACACGACCGCAATGTCACGTGCACGGCCGTCGTGTTTTGAGCCGCTAGAGCCCTCGCGCGTTCTCACGAAGCGCGGCGCCGGGATCCGGCGGCTACGGGGCGAGGGCGCGAGGCTCGAGCCACGCGCCGCGCTTCGGCAGATCCAGCTTCATGTTCCTCGTCTTGCTGAGGAGCCGGCTCTTCCCCCGAACGCCCGAGACGCGGACGTAACCGTCGAGCGGAGCGGCTACCTTCTCAGGGCTCATGCCATCCTCCACAGCGCCCATGGACGAGCGGCCCGTTCACCTGCCCAAGAGGTATTACGTCACCACCTTCGGCTGCCAGATGAACGCGCACGACAGCGAGCGCATCAAGGGCATGCTCGAGGAGCTCGGCCTGGGGGAGGCGCCGACAGCGGCGGAGGCCGACGTCGTCGTCTTCAACACCTGCACGATCCGCGAGAGGCCGGACACGAAGCTCGCCGCCTATCTCGGGGAGGCGGCCGCGCGCAAGCGCGAGGATCCCGAGCGTGTGATCGCGGTCGGCGGCTGCTACGCGGAGGCGCAGCGCGAGCGGATCTTCGAGCGGTATCCGTTCGTGGACGTCGCCTTCGGGCCCGGCTCGATCGCGCACCTCGGCGAATGGCTCGGCGCCGGCGGGATCGGGGTGACTCGGGGCCGCTTCGGGCTCGCCGAGCGCGACTTCGCCTCCGAGCTCCCGATGCACCGGGAGCGCTCGTGCCAGGCGTGGGTGCAGGTGTCGATGGGCTGCAACTCGAAGTGCTCGTACTGCATCGTGCCGTCCGTCCGCGGCCGCGAGCAGAGCCGGCGGCCCGGTGAGATCGTCGCGGAGGTCACGCGGCTCGCGGCGCAGGGCGTCAGGGAGATCACCCTGCTCGGCCAGAACGTCAACTCGTGGGGCCGAGACCTGCTGCCGGAGATCCGGACCGAGTTCGGCGAGCTGCTGCGGGCGTGTGACGCCGTCGACGGCATCGAGCGCATCCGTTTCACGAGCCCGCATCCGAAGGACTTCCGCGAGCCCGTGATCGCGGCGATGGCGGAGTGCGACGCCGTGTGCGAGCAGGTGCACCTGCCGCTGCAGTCCGGCTCGTCACGGATCCTCAAGTCGATGCGCCGCACCTATACGCACGAGCGGTATCTCGCGCTCGTCGAGAAGCTGCGCGCGGCGATCCCCGACCTCGCGATCGGCACCGACATCATCGTCGGCTTCCCGGGCGAGACGGAGGAGGATTTTCAGGCGACGCTCGACGTCGTCGCCGAAGTCGGCTACGACAGTGCGTTCACGTTCGTCTACTCGCCGCGCGCGGGCACCGAGGCTGCAGCGATGACCGGCCAGGTGTCGCACGACGTGAAGATCGAGCGCATGGAGCGGCTCGTCGAGCTGACGCAGCGGGTCGCGCGCGCGAAGAACCTCGCGCGTGTCGGCGGCGTGGAGCAGGTGCTGGTCGAGGGCGCCTCGCGCACCGATTCGACGCTCCTGCGCGGCCGTACGCGTCGCAACACGACCGTCAACTTCAGCGGCACGGCGTCCACCGGGGAGCTCGTCGACGTTCTCGTCGAAGCCGCCACGTCGACCACGCTGCGCGGCGTGGAAACGAATCCGTCACATTCGCTCGTCACACTGGGCGTATGCGCGTCCTGATCACCGGCTCGTCCGGTCAGATCGGCACGAACCTGGGACTGCGGCTGCTCGCCGACGGTCACGAGGTGTTCGGCGTGGACAAGCGCCGCAACACCTGGACGAACGAGTTTCCCACGTTGCTCCAGGACCTCGCGGGCCACTACCCGGCCTTCCGCGGCGGCATCGGCGGCGTCGAGTACGAAGAGGTCGACCTCGTCGTCCACCTCGCCGCGCACGCGAAGGTGCACCAGCTCGTACGTCAGCCTCATCGCGCGCTCGAGAACGCGATCATGACGTTCAACGTCCTCGAGTACGCGCGCCAGCTCGGCCTGCCGCTCGTCTTCTCCTCGACGCGCGAGGTCTACGGCGACGTGCACCGCTTCGACGAGTACGCCGAGGAGGCCGCAGACTTCGCGTACACGGAGAGCCCGTACTCCGCCTCGAAGATCACGAGCGAGGCGTTCATCTACTCGTATGCGCGCTGCTACGGGCTCGACTACCTCGTCTTCCGCTTCTCGAATGTGTACGGCCGCTTCGACAACGACCTCTGGCGGATGGAGCGGGTGCTGCCGCTCTTCATGCACCAGCTCTCGCGCGGCGAGCCGATCACCATCTTCGGCGGCGAGGAGAAGGTGCTCGACTTCACCTTCGTCGAGGACTGCGTCGACGGCATCGCGCGCGGCGTGTACGCCCTGGCCGAGGGCCGGGTGGCGAACGAGACCATCAACCTCGCGTACGGGCAGGGGAACACGCTCGTGCGCGCCGCCGAGCTGATCGCGGGCGAGCTCGACGTCGAGCCGCAGGTCACGGTCGCCCCGTCGCTCGTCGGCGAGGTGACGCACTACGTGGCCGACGTGCGCAAGGCGCGCGAGCTGCTCGGGTGGGAGCCGCGGACGCCGCTCGCAGAGGGGATCCCACGGGCCGTCGCGTGGTTCAGGGAGTGGCGCGCGGCGCACCCGGAGGAGGATCGCCCGTTCGAGCGGCCTCGCTCCGCGGACGAGATCGAGCATGGGTTCAAGCAGCCGGCCGGCGCCGGCGCGTAAGCGGGTCCTCGCGCTCTTCGGCCCGACGGCGTCGGGCAAGACGGCGGTCGCGGAGATTCTCCGCGAGCGGCTGGGCGCGGAGGTGATCTCCGCCGACTCGGCGGCGCTCTACTCGGGTCTGCCGATCCTGACCGCGGCGCCCCGCTACCCGGCACGCCTCGTCGGCATCGTCCCCCTCGACGCCGACGTCTCGGTCGGTCGCTACCAGCAGCTCGCGCACGAGGCGATCGACACGGCGGACGTGCCGCTCGTCGTCGGCGGCACGGGCCTCTACTTCCGTGCGGCGCTGTCGGCGATGACGATCCCGCCGCCGGGGCGGCGCGCGCACTGGCAGTCCGAGGTCGACCGGCTCGGGCCCGAGTCGGCGCACGCGCTCCTCGCGAAGCGCGACCCCGCCGCGGCCGCGCGCGTCCACCCGAACGACCGCCGGCGCGTGGTGCGTGCGCTCGAGCTCGCGGAGGCGGGTCACTCGCTCGCGCCCGCGGACGACCGGCTCTGGACCGAGGACACGCGCCTGGCGACGACGATCGTCGCGCTCGACCTGCCGCTCGCGGAGCTCGACCGGCGCATCGCGGAGCGCACCCGCGCAATGGCGGGCGCCGGCGCGGCGGAGGAGGCGCGCCGCGCGTGGGAGGGCCCGCTGTCGGCGACGGCGCGGCAGGTGCTCGGGCTGGAGGAGTTCGCGACCCTCCCGGAAACGGAGGCCGTCGCGGCAGTGGAGACGGCGACCAGGCGTCTCGCCCGCTACCAGCGGAAGTGGCTGCGGCGGATGCCGGGCGTGACTACGCTCGACGCGAACCGGCCCGCGGAGGAGGTCGCCGATGCAATCGTCGCGCTGGGACGCGCAGGGGAACGTCTACCTCGTCACGACCGAGTCGCTGACGCCTGAGCGCGCACGCGCCGAGGTCGGCGACGCGGACGGCATCCTCGAGATCGTCGAATCGGGCGACGACTGGCTCGAGATCGTGATCTGGAACCCCGACGGCTCCAGGGCGGAGATGTCCGGGAACGGGACGCGCATCGCGGCTCGCTGGCACGGCGGCGACGCCGTGACGGTGCGGGTGGGTTCGCGCGACGTGCGGGCGCGCCTGCTCGGGGACGGGCTCGTCGAGCAGGATCTCGGCGAGGTCGTGGTCGGCCGGGCCGAGGAGGTCGACGGCGTCCGCTTCACCGCGGTCGACGTCGGCAACCCGCACGCGGTCGTCGAGGGCGACCCGGCCGAGCTGCCGCGGGTCGGCCCGACGCTCGAGCTGCACGAGCGCTTCCCGAACCGGACGAACGTGCAGGTCGCGCGTCGCTCCGCCACCGGCGAGATCGAGGCGCGCGTCTGGGAGCGGGGCGCGGGTGAGACGGCGTCGTCGGGCTCGAGCGCGGTCGCCGTCGCCGCCGCGTTCGGCTGCGAGCCCGTCACCGTCCGCTTCCCGGGCGGCCCGCTGCACGTGCGCTTCGAAGGGCGGCGAGCGTTCCTGACCGGGCCTGCGGTGCGGGTCGGCTAGCCCGCGATCCCGTACTCGCGCAGCGCGTCGTTGAGCGACGTGCGGAGGTCGGTCGACTCCGACCGCGTCCCGATGATGAGCGCACAGGAGAGCTGATACGTCCCGGCGGGGAAGTCACGGGGCCGCGTCCCCGGGACGACGACCGAGCGGGGCGGTACGTACCCGCGGTGCTCGATCGGCACCGGGCCCGTCACGTCGATGATCGGGACGCTCGCCGTCAACGAGACGTTCGGCGCGATCACGGCCTCACGCCCGATGCGGACTCCCTCGGTGACGATGCAGCGCGAGCCGAGGAAGGCGCCGTCCTCGACGATCACCGGCCGCGCGCCGGGTGGCTCGAGCACGCCTCCGATCCCGACGCCGCCCGCGAGGTGGACGTTCGCGCCGATCTGGGCGCCCGAGCCGACGGTTGCCCAGGTGTCGACCATCGTGCCCGGTCCGACCCAGGCTCCGATGTTCACGTACGACGGCATGAGCACGACACCGGGCGAGAGGTACGCGCCGTAACGTGCCGTGGCCGGCGGCACGACGCGGACGCCGAGCTCGTCGTAGCCGGTCTTGAGCGGGATCTTGTCGTGGTAGGAGAACGGCCCGACCTCGCGCGGCTCCATCTGCCGCAGTCGGAAGTAGTCGAGAATCGCCGCCTGCACGTCGCGGTTGACGCGCCAGTCGTCGCCGTCGGGCTCGGCGACGCGCGCCTCGCCGCGGTCGAGCGCCGCGATCACCGCCTCGGTGTCGCTCACAGCACAGCTCCGATGATCTCGGCGGCTCGCTCGCACTGCGCCTGCGTCGGCACGAGCGCGAAGCGGGCATACCCCTCGCCGGCAGGCCCGAAGAAGGCACCCGGGGCGCACACGACGCCGTGCTCGAGCAGACGGCGGGCAAACGGGATCGAGGGACCGCCGACGTCGAGCCACAGGTAGAAGGTCGCCGTCGAGCCGGCGAGGCGGAGGCCCTTCCGCTCGAGCGCGGGGAGGATCACGTCGCGCTTGCGCCGGTAGAC
>DASUAX010000029.1:0-32364 GCA_035763525.1 Gaiellaceae bacterium | reverse complement strand
CGGATACGGGCGATCAAGGAGATCGAGGACGAGGGCGACGACGTCGCGCGCGCGGCACGGGCAAGCCTCTTCAAGGACGATCGCATCGACCCGGTGATCGTGATCCGGTGGAAGGACATCTACGAGGCGCTCGAGGACGCGATCGACGCGTGCGAGACGGCGGCGCACCGGGTCGGCAACGTGCTCGTGAAGAACGCGTAGTGCCTAGTCGACCGCGAGCAGCACGATCACGGTCGCGGCGGCGAGGACGACGCCGGCGGCGGTGAGCGCGGTGACGAGGCGCCCACGGAGCGGCGCGAAGGTGCCGGCGTCGAGCGCGCGCTCGATCTCGCGCGTCCGCAGGTAGCCGGCGGCGACGAACCCGACGCCGAGGATGCCGTAGCCGACCCCGAGCGCCTCGAACGGCCAGCGCGGCCCTGCCGCCACCTCGGGCACGAGCCGCCCGACGCCGACGCAGACCGCGAGGGATGTCAGCGCCGTCCGCCACCAGGCGAGATACGTGCGCTCGTTCGCGAGCCTCGTCCGGCGCGTCGCGTCCTCGACTCCGGGCTCGGCCATCGCAGCCAACCCTATGCGGGTGACCGCCTCATCCGAAGCGCCCTGTGACGTAACCCTCCGTTCTCGCATCGGACGGCTGCGTGAAGATCCTCTCGGTGGCGTCGTACTCGACGAGCGTCCCTGCGCCGTCCTCGAGGTTGAAGAACGCGGTCCTCTCGGCGACGCGCGCCGCCTGCTGCATGTTGTGCGTGACGATGACGAGCGTGTAGTCGCGCTTCAGCTCGTGCATCAGGTCTTCGATCGCCGCTGTCGAGATCGGGTCGAGCGCCGATGCGGGCTCGTCGAGCAGGATGACCTCCGGGTGCACGGCGATCGCCCGCGCGATGCAGAGCCGCTGCTGCTGGCCGCCCGAGAGCCCAAGTGCTGAGCGCTTCAGACGGTCCTTCACCTCGTCCCACAGCGCCGCCGCGCGCAACGCCCGCTCGACGCGTCCGTCGAGGTCGTCCTTCATGCCGAGGATGCGCAGCCCGTAGGCGACGTTGTCGTAGATCGACTTCGGAAACGGGTTCGGCCGCTGGAACACCATCCCGATCCGGCGGCGCACCTCGATCGGGTCGACATCGCGGCCGTACAGGTCGATCCCGTGGTAGAGCACGCGGCCCTCGACTCTTGCCGACGCGACCAGGTCGTTCATGCGGTTCAGCGAGCGCAGCACCGTCGACTTGCCGCAGCCCGAAGGGCCGATGAGCGCGACGACGGAGTTATGCGGGATCGCGAGCGTCACGTCACGGACGGCGACGGTGTCGCCGTACCACACCGCCAAGCCGGAGATGTCGAAGACCGCCTCGCGCGGGGTCTCGACCGCCCCGGTCGAAGGAAGCTGGATCGGGGTCATGGTGCTCACGCCGCCAGTGTCCCCGCGACGCGTCGTCACCGGGGTGCACGCCGTGTGAACGCCGTGTGACGAGGTGGTGACGGCTTCCCCGCAGCGCCGCGACGGCTGGAATGCTGGCGCCGTGGAAGCCGCATCGCTCCCATCGACCGCGCTGCCGCGCACGCGCCGTCTCGGCGACCGGGTCGGCGACGGGCTCCTCTTCGGCCTGACCGCGCTCGCCGCGATCTTCTGCGTGCTCGTCGTGTTCGCGATCATGTGGCGCGTCGCTGACGGCGCCTGGCCCGCGATCGAGCGGTTCAAGCTCGGGTTCCTCTGGCGCGGCGACTGGAACGTGACACTGAATCAATTCGGCGCGCGTGAGCTCATCGTCGGCACGATCGTCACCTCGTTCGGCGCCATGTTGATCGCGGCGCCGCTCTCGATCGCGATCGGCCTGTTCCTGAGCGAGCTCGCCCCTCCGGCGGTTCGCGCGCCGGTCGGGACGCTCGTCGACCTGCTCGCCGCCCTGCCCTCGGTCGTGATCGGGCTCTGGGGGATCTACGTGCTCGCGCCGTTCAGCGCCGACCACCTGCAGCCGGCGGTGCACGCGACCCTCGGCTGGATCCCGGTCTTCGGCGGCGACCCGCACACGGAATCCACCGTCTTTACGGCGATTCTCGTGCTGACGATCATGACGATCCCGATCACGTCGTCGATCTGCCGTGAGCTCTTCCTGGGCGTGCCGAAGGAGCTCGAGGAAGGCTCGCTCGCTCTCGGCGCCACGCGCTGGGAGATGGCGAGGACGGTTGTCGTGCCGTCGGTGCGCGGCGGCGTCGTCGCGGCCATCATCCTCGGGCTCGGCAGGGCGCTCGGCGAGGCGATCGCCGTGACACAGGTGATCGGCAACTTCATCCCGCTGAAGCAGACGCTGTTCGCGCCGGGCGACACGATCGCGAGCCGGCTCGCGAACCAGTACCAGGGAGCGGCCACGGACACACAGATCGCGGCGCTGATCTACCTGGCGCTGATCCTGCTCGTGATCACCGTCCTCACGAACTACGCCGCCCAGCGCGTCGTCAAGAGGTTCGGGTGACCGACCTGCGTGCTAGAGGTCGCAGCCGGCGGCGCCTGCTCGTGAACCGGCTCGCCGAAGGGGCCGCGGTGCTCGCCGCGACGGTCGCCGTCGGCGTCCTCGCGGTCGTCGTGTGGTCGGTGGGAAGCCGTGGTGCGGGGGCGCTCAGCCCGGGCTTCTTCGTCAAGGGACCGAGCTCTGACTTCTTCGGCGGCAGCGGCGGCATCGCACCCGCGCTCGCCGGGTCGCTCCTGCTCGTCGGCATCGCGACGGCGATCGCGCTGCCGCTCGGAGTGCTGACGGCGATCTTCGTCAGCGAATTCGCCCGGGCCGCGGTCGCGCGGCAGGTGCGCCTGTGGCTCGACGTCCTCAACGGCTTCCCCTCGATCGTGATCGGCATCTTCGTCTTCACGTTCATCAGCCGCCAGAGCGCGCTGGCAGGCGGCTGCGCGCTCGCGATCATCATGCTTCCGCTCGTCGCACGTTCGACGATGGAGGTGCTCCGACTCGTCCCGGCGGAGCTTCGAGAGGCGAGCTACGCCCTCGGCGTGTCGAGATGGCAAACGGTGGTGCGCGTCGTGCTGCCGAGCTCGGTCGGCGGCACCCTGACGGGGACGACGCTCGCGGTCGCGAGGGCCGCCGGCGAGACGGCGCCGCTTCTCTTCACCTGCGCGATTGCCGGCCAGGTCGTCGACTGGAACCCGGCGCACTCGGTGCAGTCGATCCCGCTGACGATCTTCCTCTACTCGGAGTCGGCCGACCCGGCGTTGCACGAACAGGCCTGGGCGGCAGCGTTCGTGCTCATTCTGTTCGTGCTCGTGACGAGTCTCGCCGCGCGCATCGCGCTCGAGCGCTCCCGCCGCCGCGCCGGCCCGCGGCGGTAACCACTTCGTCACCCGGGTTTCACCGGACCGCTGCCCACGCTCGCGCCACGACCGGCGACGCTGCGGGCATGACCAAGCGAATCACGATCATCGCGACGGCCGTCCTGGCCGTCCTCGCCGTCGCAGCGGTGGCGACCGCACGAACAGGCAAGAGCAGCGACACGACGATCACGGGGGCGGGCAGCACGTTCGTACAGCCGCTCGTCGCAGCCTGGACTCCGGCGCTCGGTAAGGCGTTCGGCTACACCGTTCAGTACAGCGGTGTCGGCTCCGGTGCCGGCGTCGCCGCGATCACCGCGAACCAGGTCGACTTCGGCGCCTCCGACGCGCCGCTCTCTCCGGCACAGCGGGCCGCCTGCCCCGATTGCGTGCAGATCCCGTGGGCGCTTTCCGCAACCGCCGTTGCCTACAACGTCCCCGGCGGGCCCGAGCACCTGAACCTCGACGGCAACACGATCTCGAAGATCTTCCTCGGGCGGATCACGAGCTGGAACGACCCGGCGATCAGGGCGCTGAACAGGGACGCCGGCCTGCCGGACCTGAAGATCACGCCCGTCTTCCGCTCGGACGGCTCGGGTACCTCATACAACTTCACCGACTACCTCTCCTCGGTGAACGCGCAGTGGAAGAAGGCGATCGGCGCCTCGACCTCGCCGGCCTTCCCCGCGGGCCAGGGCGCCAAGGGCTCCTCCGGCGTCGCCGGCCTCATCTCGCGCACCGATGGGTCGATCGGCTACGTCGACGTCGCCTACGCGATCAAGAACCACATCAGGTTCGCGGCGGTGCGAAACGCCGCCGGCAAGTTCCTCTACCCGAGCCTCCGCCGGATCCAGGCGGCCGCGGCCGCGTTCCCGGCCGTGCCCGCGGACAACGCGATCAGCATCGTCGACCCGCCCAGGTCGGCAAGGCTCGCATATCCGATCAGCACCTACACGTTCGTGATCGTGCACAGGCGCGCCGAGCACGCGGCCGAGCTCCGGAAGCTGATCTTCTGGGCGCTCACCCAGGGACAGCAGGCGCGGTTCGCGGCGAAGCTCGCTTTCGCGCCCATGTCCACGGTGAAGTCGGTGCTCGTCGCCGCCGAGAAGACGCTCAAGCAGGTTCGCCCGGCGTCATAGGGGAGACGCGGGGGAACGTCGCGCGGATCCGGAGGCCCCGGCCGGGGCCCCCGGCCGCGTCGATCTCTCCGTCTGCGGCGACCACGATGCGCTTGACGATCGCGAGCCCGAGCCCCGTGCCGCGCGTCGAGCGGGCGGCGTCGCCGCGGTAGAACCGTTCGAACAGCCGCTGCAGCACCGCCTCCTGCACGCCGACGCCGTCATCGGCCGCCGTCAGCACGACCGCGTCGCCCACGCGAGCTACCGACAGGGCGAAGTGCGCGCCGTGCCCCGCGTAGCGGATCGCGTTCTCCGTCAGGTTCTCCGCGACGATGCGCAGCATCCGCGGCCGCAGCGGCACGTCCGCGAGCGGATCTCCCTCCGCCGCCAGCGTGAGGCCGGCGCGGGCGGCAGCGTCGGCGAGGCGCTGCACGACCTCCTCGAGCACCGGTAGTGCCGTCGTCTGCCCGAGCGACACGAGCTCGGCGCCGGTCTCCAGCTCCGCGAGGAAGAGGATCTCGTCGATCAGCGCGCCGGCGCTCTCGACCTCGTCGCGCGCCTGGTCGACGAGCGCCCGCACGTCGGCGCCGGGCAGCTCGACAGAGTCGAGCAGGGCGAGGATGCGCGCGAGCGGCGTGCGCAGCTCGTGCGACACCGCTGCCGTGAAGCCGGTCCGCAACTCGTCGAAGGCGCGCTCGTCGTTCACCACTTCGTCACCGGTCCGTCACCAGGAGTGAAGGGAGGTGCGGTCTATCGTAGGTCGCGTGGCGAAGGTACTGATCGTCGAGGACGACGCCGTGATCGCCGACGGCATGGCGCGGCACCTCGACGCCGCGGGTTTCGACCCGCTGGTCGTCGGCCGCGGCGAGCTGGGGCTTGCACGTCTCCGTTTCGAGAACCCGGACGTTTGCGTCCTCGACCTGATGCTTCCAGAGCTCGACGGCTGGAAGCTGATCGAGACTGCGCGTGCCGAGGGCATCGGCACACCGATCGTCGTCGTCTCGGCGCGTGGCACCGAGCACGACCGCGTCCACGCGCTCGAGATCGGGGCGGACGACTACCTCGTAAAGCCGTTCTCGATGCGGGAGCTCGTCGCGCGCGTGGCTGCGGCGGCGCGACGCGGCATACGACCGGCCGAGGAACGGCGCGGCGACCCGATCGAGATCGAGGAGCTCCGGATCGATCCTCGCGAGGTGCAGGCTTTCGTCGAGGGACAGAGCGCCGAGCTCACGCCGACCGAGTTCAAGCTGCTCTACACGCTCGCGCTCGACCGCGGCCGGGTCGTCACGCGCGACGAGTTGCTGCAGAAGGTGTGGGGGAGACGCGAGACACATCGCGACCGCACCGTCGACGTCTTCGTGCGCCGGCTGCGGCAGAAGATCGACCGCGTTGCCCCGCGGCACTCGTTCATCCAGACGCGCTTCGGCGTCGGCTACAAGCTCGAGCCGGAGCCGAAGTAGGCGCCGCCGGGCGGGCTTCTCAGGCAATTCTTCGTCGCCCGCGGCCACCGGCGTGCTCTCATGGAAGGAGACGATGAGGAACCGCGCTCGCATTCGCCCGTGGGTCCCGGCGGTCGCCTGCTTCGTCGCCCTGCTGACCGGCCCCGGCCTCGGCCGCGCGCAGGCGGCGACGAGCACCAAGGGGATCGTCGTGATCGAGACGACGCTCGGCTATGCGGGCGCCCGCGCCGCCGGGACGGGGATGGTCCTCACCTCGACGGGCGAGATCCTCACGAACAATCACGTGATCAGGGGCGCGACCGCGGTCAAGGTCGTCGTCCCCGGAAGCCGTCGAAGCTACCCCGCGCGGGTCGTCGGCTACGACGTCAGCGACGACGTCGCCCTGCTGCGGCTCCAGGGCGCCTCGCATCTGAAGACGGTCTCGATCGCGACCCCGGGCCTGCGCATCGGCCAGCTCGTGACGGCGACCGGGAACGCCGGCGGTACCGGGCGACTGAGGACGGTCTCCGGGCAGGTGACCGGGCTCTCGCGGACGATCACCGCGAGCGACGAGCAGGGCGATGCGGAACAGCTGACGGGCCTGATCGAGACGAGCGCCTTCGTCGTCGCCGGCGACTCCGGCGGCGCGCTCGAGGACTCGGCCGGGCGCGTGATCGGGATGACCACGGCGGCATCCGGCGACTTCGAGTTCAGGGACGTCCCCGTCAGCGACGGCTACGCGATCCCGATCGCGAAGGCGCTGTCGATCGCCCGGGTGATCCGCACGGGCAAGAGCACGGTGCGGATCCACGTCGGCCCGACGGCATTCCTCGGAATCTCGCTCTCGGCCGGAGCCGCCTCGGGCGCGGGCGTCCCCGTCGCAGCCGTCACGACCGACGGGCCGGCGGCGAAGGCGGGGCTCGAGGCGGGAGACGTGATCGTCCGGCTCGGCGGGAGCGCCGTCCCGTCGTCGCGGGCGCTCCGGACGGTCATCCTCGGCAAGCATCCAGGGCAGAACGTGCGAATCGTCTATCTCGACCCCGCCGGGTCGAGCCGAACGACGACAGCAACGCTCGTCTCCGGGCCGCCGCAGTAGTCTGGCGGCCGTGGACTTCGAGCTCACGGCGGAGCAGCGCGAGATCCAGGCGCTGGCGCGCGAGCTCTCCGCGTCGGAGATCGAGCCGCACGCGTCCGAGTGGGACCGGGCGCACGGGTTCCCGCGCGAGCTGCTCGACAGGCTGGCGGAGACCGGCCTGCTCGGCGTGTGCGTCCCGGAGGAGCACGGCGGCGCCGGCGCGGACTTCGTCTCATACATCCTCGTGCTCGAGGAGCTCTCACGCGCCGACGCCGGCGTCGGCGTCACGGTGGCGGTGCACACCTCGGCGTGCACGCTGCCGCTGCTCGCGTTCGGGACGCCCGGGCAGGTCGACCGGTACGTGCCGGCGCTCGCGCGCGGCGAACAGATCGGCTGCTTCGCGCTCACCGAGCCCGGGTCGGGCTCCGACGCCGGCGCGCTCGTCACCTCCGCCGAGCCGGAGGACGGCGGCTGGCACATCCGCGGCGCGAAGCAGTGGATCACCAACGCCGCCTTCGGCGGGCCGCTGCTTGTCTTCGCGCGCACGGACCCCGGCACGCGCACGGCACGCGGCGTCTCCGCCTTCGTGCTCGAGGGCTCTGAGGTCGAGATCACGCGCACGGAGGAGAAGCTCGGCCTCAACTCGTCCGTGACGAACGACATCGCCGTCGACACGTTCGTGCCGGGCGACCGCCTGCTCGGAGAGCTGAACCGCGGCTTCCGCATCGCGATGGCGACGCTGGACGGCGGCCGCATCGGCATCGCCGCACAGGCGGTCGGGATCGCACAGGCCGCCTACGACGTCGCGCGGCGTTACGCGCTCGAGCGCGAGACGTTCGGCCACCGGATCGCCGACTACCAGGCGATCCAGCACAAGCTCGCGAACATGTCGATGGAGATCGACGCCGCCCGGCTCCTCGTGCTGCGGGCGGCGTGGCTGAAGGCGGAGGGACGGTCGCATACCGAGGCGGGGGCGAAGGCGAAGCTCTTCGCGTCGGAGATGGCGCGCCGCCAGACGGCGGAGGCGATCCAGGTGCTCGGCGGCTACGGCTACACGAAGGAGTTCCCCGTCGAGCGCTACTACCGCGACGCGAAGATCACGGAGATCTACGAGGGCACGAGCGAGATCCAGCGGCTCGTGATCGCCCGCTCGATCCTGGGCCGCCAGGAGCTAGGGCTGGCGACTCCAGTATGAGCGGTTGTGTCACCCGGCCGCGCTCGGCGGCCCGATGCCGTCTCCTCGGCCGCGCCGATCGTCCCACTGTCGGCCCAGCCTGCGTCCTTGCCTCGCCCCGCCGAGCGCACCCAGTCGATGAACGACATACCGGAGTCGCCGGCCGTGCCACGCCGTCGCGATGAGCCCGTCCGCCTGACGCGGATCTACACCCGGGGCGGCGACCGCGGTCAGACGTCCCTCGGCGACGGCTCCCGCGTCTCGAAGCTCGATCCGCTCGTGCGGGCGTACGGCGCCGTCGACGAGCTCAACTCGATGCTCGGCTGGGCGACCGTCGTCGTTCGCGACCCCCGCCTGACGCGGATCCAGAACGAGCTCTTCGACCTCGGCGCCGACCTCTCCGTCCCGTTCGCGGAAGGCGACGGGAAGCTCCGCGTCGAGCAGGCGGCGATCGACCGGCTCGAGGCGGAGTGCGACGAGGCGAACGAGCCGCTGCCGGATCTGAAGAGCTTCGTGCTCCCGGGCGGGGCCGAGGCCGGAGCCCGGCTGCACGTCGCGCGCGCGGTCTGCCGGCGAGTCGAATCGGTCGTGCTCTGGGCGGCCGCCGAGCGGCCGGTCAACCCGCTCGTCCCCGTCTACCTGAACCGGCTCTCCGACCTTCTCTTCATCCTCGCGCGCGCCGCGAACACCGCCGTCGGCGACGAGCCGCTCTGGCTGCCCGGCGGCGAACGCTGACGGAAGTGTGACGAGGGTGCGCCGATTGCGTGCCCTTTCGTTCAGGGGCATTTCGCCGGCGCCTCCGTGTCGCTACACCGGAAGAACACCCGTTCAGCGACCCGATCGGAGGCCCGATGCCGAAACGCCCCGCCCTGCTCCTTCCCCTGCTGCTCGCGCTCCTCTGCGCGGCCGCGACCGCCCGCGCGAGCGGGTCGGCGTCGCTCGTCGTCTCCCAGCTGTACGCCTCGGGCGGGAACAGCGGCGCGACGTACGCCAACGACTACGTCGAGCTCTTCAACCGCGGCAGCTCGTCCGTCGACCTCACGGGATGGACGCTGCAATACGCGTCCGCCGCGAGCACGTCGTGGAGCGCGACGACGCTCGGCGGCTCGATCGCTCCCGGTCACGCCTACCTCGTCCAGCTCGCATCCGGCGGCACCACCGGCGCGGCGCTCCCGGCGGCTGAGGCGACCGGCACCACGAACCTCGCGGCGAGCGGCGGCAAGGTCGCCGTCGTCAACGGGACTGCGGACCTGACCTGCGGCGCGACCGCCGGCTCGTGCGCGGGCACCGGCTCGATCGTCGACCTCGTCGGCTACGGCACCGCGACCGACTACGAGGGCACGGCCGCGGCGCCGGCGCCGACGGCCACCGACGCGATCGCCCGCGCCGGCGGCGGCTGCACCGACACCGACGCGAACGGCGGCGACTTCACCGCCGTCGCCGCGGCACCGCGCAACTCCGCCTCCGCGGCGGTCTCGTGCTCGGGCACCCAGACCGGTTCGGCCGGCTCGGCCGACGCGGGCGTCCGGCTCCAGATCCAGCCACTGATCGCGGTGACCCTGGCACAGCCGACGCTCGACTTCGGCAGCCTCGCGAGCGGCGCGACCGTGACGCCGGTGATCGAGAACGTCACCGTGACGAGCAACGACACGGCCGGCTACAGCCTCGCCGTGCGCCGCACCTCGTTCGCGCCACGCGACCTCCCGCTCGGCCTCTCGGCGACCGCGCCGACCGGCGGGACGCTCGGTAGCGGCGTGTCGCCGACCACCCTGGCCGCGATCCCGGTTCCGCCTGCGGCCGACCTGCTGATCGGCACGACGTCGGCCGCCGCACCGGCCGCCGGCGACGTCTGGGCGACGAAGGTGGGCTTCACCTCGGCGCTCCCCGCCGTGCCGGCGGGCCAGTACACCGCCACCGTCACCTACACGGTGATCGCGCGGTGACCGTCCGCGCGCTGCTCGTCTCGCTCGTCCTCGCCTTGCCCACGGGTGGGCCGGCGACGGCGGGCAGCGCGCCCGGCCTCTCGGTCTGGCCCGTGCGGCTCGCGCTCGCACCCGGAGGCACGACCGTCGTGCACGTCGCGAACGGCGGTCGGAGGGCCGCGCTCGTCGACGTCGGCATCGCCGGGTTCACGCTCGACCTGCGCGGCACACCGCGCGTCGTCACTCGCTCGGGCGGGACGAGGCTGCTCGCAGTCGGCCCGCAACGGCTCGTGGTGCCCAGTGGCGGCACGAGGACCTTCGAGGTGCGGGCCGCGCGGCGGTCGCGGCTCGGGCCGGGTGACCACCCGGCGCTCGTCCTCCTCTCGGCGCGCAGCGCGGGCGGTGCGGGGATCGGCGTTCGCGTCCGCATCGGGCTCACCGTCGAGGTTCGCGTGCCGGGGGCGTTGCATCAGCGGGTCGTGCTGGGACGGCTCCGTGTCAGGGCGCGCACGCTCACGCTCGTCGCCGCGAACCGCGGCAACGTCGCCGAGCGTGTCACGCGTTCCGCGTTCACCGTTCGTCTCGTGCGGCGGCGCCGCGTGGTCGCGACTCTGCGGCCGCGGCCGCGCGACCTGCTTCCGGGCACGCGCGGGCTCGTCGAGTTCGTGCTCCCGCGGCGGCTGCACGGCCCAGTGGTCGCCGCCGTGTCTTCCCACGGGCTCCCGGTGGGGGGAAGGAGCTATCGAGTGTCTCTCTGAGCGGTTACGGCACAATCCAGGCGTGGCCACGACGGAGCCCCGCAAGCAGTCGTCGACGGAGGCGTGGCGCGAGGAGCTGTACGACGCAGCGCCCGAGCGGCAGGGCGAGCTCTTCACCACGATCTCCGGGGTCGAGAACCCGCCGCTTCGCACGCCGGAGACGGTGCCGGTCGACTACGAGCGGGATCTCGGCTATCCGGGCGCGTTTCCGTTCACGCGCGGCGTGTATCCGTCGATGTACCGCGGCCGCTTGTGGACGATGCGGCAGTTCGCGGGGTTCGGGACGGCGGAGGAGACGAACGAGCGGTTCCGCTACCTGCTCGAGCACGGCCAGACGGGGCTGTCGACGGCGTTCGACATGCCGACGCTGATGGGCTACGACTCGGACCATCCGCGCTCGCTCGGCGAGGTGGGCCGCGAGGGCGTGGCGATCGACTCGCTCGCCGACATGGAGACGCTCTTCGAGGGGATCCCGCTCGGCGACGTGTCGACGTCGATGACGATCAACTCGCCCGCGGCGATCCTGCTCGCGTTCTACGCGTGCGTCGGCGAGGGGCAGGGCGTCCCGCGTGAGCGGCTGCGCGGGACGATCCAGACGGACATCCTCAAGGAGTACATCGCGCAGAAGGAGTACATCTTCCCGCCCGAGCCGTCGATGCGGCTGGTGACGGACATGGTCGAGTTCTGCACGCGGGAGATGCCGCTCTGGCACCCGATCTCGATCTCGGGCTACCACATCCGCGAGGCGGGCTCGACGGCGGCGCAGGAGCTCGCGTTCACGCTCGCGGACGGCTTCACCTACGTCGAGTGGGCGGTCGAGCGCGGCCTCGACGTCGACGAGTTCGCGCCCAGGTTGTCGTTCTTCTTCAATGCGCATCTCGACTTCTTCGAGGAGATCGCGAAGTACCGGGCCGCGCGCCGCATCTGGGCGACGGTGATGCGGGACAAGTACGGGGCGAAGAGCCCGCGCTCCTGGCTGATGCGCTTCCACACGCAGACGGCGGGCGTGTCGCTGACGGCGCAGCAGCCGGAGGTGAACATCGTGCGCACGGCGATCGAGGCACTCGCGGCGGTACTGGGCGGAACGCAGTCGCTGCACACGAACAGCTTCGACGAGGCGCTCGCGCTGCCGACCGAGGACGCGGTGCGGATCGCGCTGCGCACGCAGCAGGTGATCGCGCACGAGACGGGCGTCGTGAACACGATCGACCCGCTCGGCGGCAGCTACCACCTCGAGGCGCTGACGAACGAGCTCGAGCGGCAGGCCTACGAGTACTTCGACCAGATCGAGCGGCTCGGCGGCGTGGTGGCCGCGATCAAGGAGAACTTCTTCCAGAAGGAGATCGCCGAGGCCTCGTTCCGCTACCAGGCCGAGGTCGAGCGCGAGGAGCGCGTCGTCGTCGGCGTCAACCGCTACGAGCTCGACGAGGAGCCGCCGCTCGAGATCCTGAAGATCGACCCGGCGCTGGAGCGCAAGCAGGTCGAGCGGGTGCAGGCGCTGCGGTCACGCCGCGACACGGGCGCCGTCGAGTCCGCCCTTGCTCGCCTGAAGGGGGACGCGGCGCGCGACGATCGCAACCTGATGCACCCGATCGTGGACGCTTCCCGCGCCTATGTCACGATGGGCGAGATGTGCGACGCCTTGCGCGAGGTCTGGGGCACCTGGCGCGAGACCCCCGTATTCTGAACCTCTACTAGAGCTTTAGCTCGAGGCCGTCGTAGGCGAGCTCGAGGCCGGGCGGAGTCTCGAGCTCCACGGGGCGGTGGACGAGCAGGAGCCGGTGAGCTCGCGCGGCGAGCGCGGCCGCGGCGGCTTCGCCGGCGGTCAGGTGTCCTCGCGGCTCGGGCTCGCCCTGATCCAGGGTCGCCTCGCAGAGGAAGACGTTCGCTCCCGCCGCCAGCTCGGCGAGCGCATCCGTCGGTCCGGTGTCGGCGGAGAACGCGACGCGCCTCTCGCCGGCTTCGATACGGAGCCCCCACGTGGGCTGTGTGTAGTGCGAGACCGCGAACGGCGTGACGGTGAAGCCGGCCGCCTCGAAGGGCTCGGCCGCCGGGTACTCACGGATCGTGAAGACCTCGTCGAAGCGCGACCCGAGCTGCGCGAGCTCGGCGCGGCCGCCCGGCGGCAGCCAGAGGTCCGGCCCTCTCGTCCCCTTGGGCGGGACGTGCAGGTGGCCCCACAGCCACGCGACCAGGTCGCCGCAATGGTCGAGGTGCATGTGGGTGATCGCGATCGCGTCGATCTCGGGCCAGTGCTCCGCCTCGCGCAGCCGCGCCAGGACGCCGGGGCCGCAGTCGACGAGCAGCCGGCGGCCGTCGTGCTCGAGCAGGTAGCCCGAGTGCGCGCGGCCCGGGTTTGGCCACGCGGGCGAGCAGCCGACGATCGTGAGCTTCACGTTCCTATACTGCCGACCGTGTCGGCGAAGATCCGCGTTGTCGTCGCGAAGCCCGGCCTCGACGGCCACGATCGCGGCGCGAAGATCATCGCGCGCGCCCTGCGCGACGCCGGCATGGAGGTCATCTACACCGGCCTGCACCAGACGCCCGAGCAGATCGTCGAGACCGCGATCCAGGAGGACGCCGACGCCGTCGGCATCTCGATCCTGTCCGGCGCGCACATGACGCTCGTGCCGCGCATCCTCGAGCTGCTGCGCGAGCAGGGCGCGGAGGACGTGCTCGTCGTCGTGGGCGGCACGATCCCGAGCGAGGATGCGGCCGCCCTCAGGGCGCAGGGAGTTGCCGAGGTGTTCGGGCCCGGCGCTCCGACCGCCGCGATCGTCGAGTTCCTGCAGGGCGCACTGGCCGCGGCCTAGCCGCTCGCGAAGCGATCGAGCTCGAGCGCCCCGGGAGCCCCGGTGAGCGCGGCGACGGTTCCGGGCGCGGGCTCCGTCCAGGCAACGATCTGCTCGCCGGGGAGGAACGTCTCGCCGCCCGTCAGCGTCAGCGAGACGGTGGCGCCGAGCTTGGACTGCTTCACGTGCGACGGCCAGGCTGCGACGCTGTCGGCGACCATCGTCAGCTCGTTCGCGCTCGCCGCGGCGACCGTGCCCGAGAGCTTGAGCGTGAACGTCCGCCCGGCCGACGGGGCCGGCGCGAGCAGGCGCGCAGCCTTCCGCAGGTACGGGAACGGGTCGACCGCGCCCTTGCCGTTCGGGTGCACCTCGAAGTGCAGGTGCGGGTGGATGCCGTTGGCATCGCCCGAGTCTCCGACGTACCCGATCTGCTGCCCCGCCGTGACGCGCGCCCCGTCCGCCACCGCGTACGCGGTCCCGCGCACGCACTTCCCCTTGTTGTCGTTGGCGGCGGTGCGATCGTTGTTCAGGTGGATGTACTGGTAGCTCGTACCGCTCGCACCGTGGAGATACAGCATGCAGCCGGCGCTCGCCGAGCGCGTCCAGTACTCGACGGTGCCGTCCTCGACCGCGACGACGGACGCGCGCTTCGCGGCGAGGATGTCGTTTCCCTCGTGGCGAGCCCCGCCGCGCGGGTCGCCGAAATCGTCCCCGTAGCTGACGGAGCCGACGACCGGGAAGAGCAGCGGCGGCACCTTGCTGCCCGGCCCGGCGGCGGCGCACGTGCCGACGAACACGAGCGCCGTCGCGGCGAGTGCCAGATAGAGTCTCGCGCGCATGAAGGTCGCAGTTTGCGTGAAGGCGGTTCCCGATGCCGCGGCCGGCCGTCGCATCGATCCCGCGACGAAGCGACTCGACCGCGCCGGCGAGCTCGCCGTCTCCGACTTCGACACGTATGCGGTCGAGGAGGCGCTGAAGCTCAGGGAGGCTGCGGGCGAGGGTGAGGTCGTCGTCGTCTCCATGGGGCCGGACAGGGCGATGGATGCGCTGCGGAAGGCGCTCGCAATGGGCGCCGACCGGGCGGTGCTGGTGACGGATTCTGCCCTGGCGGGCGCCGACGCGCTGGGCACGGCGCGCGCGCTCGCAGGCGCGCTCGAGAAGGAGGGTGCCGACCTCGTACTGTTCGGACAGCAGTCGGCGGACGGTCTCGGTGCGTGCCTCTGGGCCGCGGTCGCCGACAGGCTCCGCCTTCCCGTCGTCTCGCAGGTGTCGGAGCTCACCGTCGGCGACGGCTCGCTGACCGGGAAGCGCCAGACGGAGTTCGGCTACGACACGATCCGCGCGCCGTTGCCGGCGGTCGTCGCCGTGTCGGATGCGATCAACACGCCGCGCTATCCGTCGCTGAAGGGGATCATGGGCGCGAAGAAGAAGCCGCAGGAGACGCTTGCCGCCGCCGACGTCGGCGGCGCCGCCGAGCCGGGGACGACCGTCGTCGAGCTCGGCTCGCCGCCTCCGCGCGGCGAGGCGCGCAAGCTCGAGGACGACGGCAGCGCGGCCGAGGCAATCCTCGAGTTTCTCGTCGAGAAGAGGCTCGTCTGATGGCGAAGACGCTGGTCTTCCTGGAGCACCACGAGGGTGAGGTGCAGAAGGCGTCGCTGGGTGTGCTCGCGAAGGCCGCGCAGCTCGGAGAGCATGCGGGCGTGCTCGTCGGCTCGGGCGTGCGCTCGCTCGCGGACGGCGTCGGCGGCACGGTCTGGGTCGCCGACGACGAGCGGCTCGCCGCGCCGCTCCCGCAGCCGCGCGTCGACGTGCTGGCGAAGCTCGTGCGCGACGAGGGTTACGACACCGTGCTCTTCGGGCAGTCGGTGCTCGCCGCGGACGTGGCGGCCGGGCTCGCCGCACGACTCGACGCGGGCCTCAACTGGGGGCTCGTCGACTTCGACGGTGAGCAGGGCCGCGCTCCCGCGCTGCAGGACACGGTCGTGGTCGACGTCGCGTGGACGTCGCCGGTGCGGGTCGGCATCTTTCGCGCGGGCTCGCTCGATCCCGGCGAGGTCGGCGGCGACTCGGACGTGCGGGATGCGGAGGTCGAGCTCGAGGACTTCTCGACGGCGGCTGAGATGGTCGAGCAGGCGCACGCCGAGCAGCAGGGGCCGTCGATCGAGGACGCCGACGTGATCGTCGCAGGCGGACGCGGGCTCGGCGAGCCGGAGAAGTTCGCGCTCGCGGAGGACCTCGCCCGGGCGCTCGGCGGTGCGGTCGGCGCGACGCGCGCGGTCGTCGACGCAGGCTGGTACCCGTACTCGGCGCAGGTCGGGCAGACGGGCAAGACGGTCGCGCCGAAGCTCTATGTCGCGCTCGGCATCTCCGGAGCGATCCAGCACAAGGTCGGCATGCAGGGCTCGAACGTGATCGTGGCGATCAACAAGGATCCGAACGCGCCGATCTTCGAGTACTCGGACCTCGGTGTGGTCGGTGACCTACACGAGATCGTCCCGAAGCTGACCGAGCTCGTTCGCGCGCGCAAGTCGTGAGCGTCCGCCCGTCGGACTTCCCGCCGCCGTGGTCGCCGTCGGATGCGGTCGCGCATCCGACCGACCCGGTCGACGAGCGCATCGAGGTGGGATTCCTGATCGTCGGCGCGGGTCCGGCGGGCCTCGCCGCCGCGATCAGGCTCGGGCAGCTGATGGAGGAGGACCCGGCGGCGGCGCAGCGGCTCGGAGAGGTGCCGGTGGCGGTGCTGGAGAAGGGAAAGGCGCCCGGCTCGCACCTTCTCTCCGGCGCGGTCGTGAATCCGCGTGGGCTGCAGCGGCTGTTCAAGGGACGCAGGCGGATCGACGAGCTGCCCTTCTACGGGCCGGTGCACGCCGAGTCGGTGTTGTTCCTGACGAAGAGCAGGGCGTTGCGGATCCCCACGCCGCCGACGATGGCGAACCACCGCAACTACGTCGCCTCGCTTTCGCAACTTGGTCGTTTCCTCGCGGAGGAGGCGGAGGGGCTCGGCATCACCATCCTGCCCGAGACGTCGGCAGAGCGGCTGCTCGTCGACGGTGGGCGGGTCGTCGGCGTCCGGACGGGCGATCGCGGACGCGGCCGGTCGGGCCAGGAGCTCTCGAACTTCGAGCCGGGATCGGACGTTGCCGCGCGTGTGACGATCCTGGCGGAGGGGACGCAGGGGCACCTCACGGGCGCCGCGCTCGAGCGGTTCGGGCTGCGCGGCGAGAACCCGCAGGTCTGGGCGCTTGCCGTGAAGGAGGTCTGGAAGGTCGCAAAGCCGCTCGACCGGGTCGTGCACACGATGGGCTGGCCTCTGCGGCCGGGCAGGAAGTTCCGCGAGTTCGGCGGCTCGTTCATCTACCCGATGGGCGAGGACATGGTCACGATCGGCATGGTCGTCGGCCTCGACTACCGGGACACGGAACTGTCGGTGCATGACTTGCTCCAGGAGCTGAAGACGCATCCGCGGGTGCGACGCATCCTCGAGGGGGGCGAACGGGTGGAGTGGGGCGCGAAGACGATCCCGGAGGGTGGGTTCGTCGCGCTGCCGAAGCGGTTCCATGCGCCGGGCCTGCTGCTCTGCGGCGACGGCGTCGGTCTGGTCAACGTGCCGGCGCTCAAGGGGATCCACTATGCGATCGAGTCGGGCCGGCTGGCGGCGGAGGCCGCATGGAGAACGCTCGAACGTGGCACCTCCGCCCGGGAGGCGCTCGCGACGTATGACACGACGCTGCGCGAGTCGTTCGTCTGGAAGGACCTGCGCGAGGTGCGGAACATGCGGCAAGCGTTCGGGCGAGGCTTCTACCTGGGTGGGGCTCTCGCGGGTGCGATGACGGCGACGAAGGGCCGTTTCCCGCCGGGCGACACGCGCACGGAGCGCGATGCAGAGCAGTCTCTGATCCGGACGGATCGCGCGTCGTCCTATCCGGTGCCGGATGGCCAGCTCGTGTTCGACAAGCTGTCGAGCGTCTTCGTGTCGGGGAACCGCACGCGCGACGACCAGCCGAACCACATCCGCATCCAGACGAAGGTGCCGCGCGAGCTCGCGGAGATGTGGTCGCGCATGTGCCCGGCGCATGTGTACGAGGTGGGGGAGCCGGACGGCGACGGCACCGTCCAGCTGAAGCTCGCCCCCTCGAACTGCGTCCAGTGCGGAGCGATCACCGCGAAAGGCGGCCGCCTCACCCCCCCGGAAGGCGGCAGCGGCCCCGAGTACACGCTCACGTAGCGCACTTCGTTACGGTGGCTGCCACCGGACGGGTCCCGACTGGCCTTCGTCCCGACAGAACATGCGGAAGGCGTAGACGGCGCGTTCCGGGGTCGAGCCGAAGAACGCGAGGAGCTCCTCTCTCGCAAGCTGCAGATCGGCGAATGCGAGACCGATCGTGGCGGCGTAGCTGGACCAGTGGTATCCCTGGAGCTCGTCGGTGATCCCGGCCCGCCGCGGGTTCCGGACGATGTAGCGCACGACCGCCATCAGCGACGCCTCCGTCTTGATATGGCGGTTCCAGTAGCGCCGGCCGAAGAGGTGGTTCACCCGGCCGTGGTTCGCGTTGAACGTCAGCGCGTAGCCGGAGTTGAGCTCGCACATCCCTTGGTGGAGGCCCTGCTCTCCGATCGAGATCAGGAGGTGGTAGTGGTTGTCCATCAGGCAGTACGCGAGCACTGTCCAGCCGTACTTCCGGGCGATCCGTTGCACGGACAAGCAGAAGAAGAGCCGATCGCGGTCGTCGAGATAGATCCGCCGCTTGTTGTTGCCGCGCGTGACGACATGGTGGTAACCGGGGCTCTCGTCGCGCAGCGGCAGGGACACGCTCGGAGCGTAGGCGTCGAACTGTCACAGAACCGTGTCCGCGTCAAACCGGCGCACTTTCGTCACCCTTCCGCGACGGTGGCAGCCACCAGACGTGGCTAGATTCGCCGTGTCCGTGATCACGTCCGTCGACAATCCGCGCGTCAAGGAGGTGCTGCGGCTGCGGAAGGGGCGGGAGCGGCGGCGGGCCGGGTTGTTCGTTGCCGAGGGGCCGCGGGAGGTCGCGCGCGCTCGTGCCGCCGGGCTCCGCGTGCACGCGACCTATTTCGCGCCCGGCCTGCTCGTATGGGACGAGGGGGAGGAGGTCGACGAGCGCGTGCTCCGCAGGATGAGCTACCGCGCCGAGCCCGAGGGAGTTCTCGCCGTCGTCGAGATCCCGCAGCGCACGCTCCCGCCGAACAGCACCCTCCTCCTCGTCGCCGTCGGGATCGAGAAGCCCGGCAACCTGGGCGCGATGGCGCGCACCGCCGACGCGGCGGGAGCCGACGCGCTCCTCGCCGGCGACGCGCGCTCCGACCCGTGGAACCCGAACGCGATCCGAGCCTCGACCGGCGCCGTCTTCACGCTGCCGATCGTCGACGTCACCGCCGACGTCGTCGCGCGCCTCCCGCACCGGAAGGTCGCCGCAATCCTCGGCGCATCGCACCCGCACACCACGCCCGACTACACGGGCCCGACCGCCTTCCTCGTCGGCCCGGAGGACAGAGGCCTCGACGACACCTGGCGCGCGGTCGCCGACACACACGTCGAGATCCCCATGAAGGGAGCGACCGCCGATTCCCTGAACGCGAGCACGGCGGCCGCCGTCCTCCTCTACGAAGCCGTCCGCCAGCGCGCCGCGCGCTCCGACTAGCGTTAGCCACATGGACGACGCACCGACCGCGCCGACACGGGACGACGTCGAGCGCGCGCGCGCGACGATCGGCGACCGACTCCGGCCGACGCCGCTCCTCGAGAGCCGCACGATCGGCGCCCGCCTCAAGTGCGAGCTCTTCCAGCGCACGGGCTCCTTCAAGGTCCGCGGCGCGCTGAACAAGATCTCGTCGCTGACGGAGAACGAGAAGCGCCGCGGCGTGATCGCGATCAGTGCCGGCAACCACGCGCAGGCCGTCGCCTACGCCGCCGCGGCGGAAGGGATCGATGCGCTCGTCGTCATGTGGCAGGGCGCGTCCGAGCAGAAGATCGCTGCGACACGCGGCTACGGCGCGACCGTCGACCTCCAGGCGAGCGACCCCGGAGCCGCCTTCGAGCGGCTCAACGAGCTGATCGAGCAGACCGGACGCACCCTCGTGCACCCGTTCGACGACCCGCTCGTGCTCGCCGGGCAGGGCACTGCCGCGCTCGAGCTGGAGGAAGCGGCGCCCGACGCCGACGCGGTCGTCGTGCCCGTCGGCGGCGGCGGTCTGATCGGCGGCGTCCACGCCGCGATCGGCGACCGCGCACGCGTGATCGCCGTCGAGCCCGAGACGAGCGACGCGCTCCACCGGGCGATCGCGAACGGGCAGCCGACGCCGGTCAGCCCGACGAGCATCGCCGACGGCCTGAACGCGCCCTTCGCAGGACGGATTGCGACGCGATCGTGCAAGGACCTCGAGCGCCACCTTGTCACCGACGACGAGATCGAGCACGCGTTCCGCTTCCTCTACGAGCGTGCCAAGCTCGCCTGCGAGCCCGCCGGCGCGGTTGCGACTGCGGCCTGGCTCGCAGGCAAGATCGACGCCGAGAACCCGGTGCTGATCGTCTCGGGGGGCAACGTCGCCGGCCGAACGGCCGCTGCTATCCTGGCCCGGCCATGAAGGCCGACATCCACCCCGAGTACCAGCTCACCACCGTGCACTGCGGCTGCGGGAACACGTTCACCACGCGCTCCACGAAGCCCGAGCTGCACGTCGAGATCTGCTCGGCCTGCCATCCGTTCTACACCGGCAAGCAGAAGCTGGTGGACACGGGCGGCCGCGTGGAGCGCTTCCAGCGCCGGCTCGAGAAGGCCGAGCGCGCGCAGCGCGCGTCGGCGTAGGGGCGATGGCACAGGCGATCGGCGGGCAGGCCGTCCTCGAGGGCGTGATGATGCGCGGCCCGCGGAACTGGGCCGTCGCGGTGCGCAAGCCGGACGGCGAGATCGCCCACGTCGCAAAGGCGATCGACCCGCTGATGGCGCACCACTGGGCGCTGCGCCTCCCGGTCGTCCGCGGCGTCGTCGCGCTCGGCGAGAGCCTCTCGATCGGCTTCCGCGCGCTCAGCGTCTCGGCGAACTACGCCGCGCAGGAAGAGGCCGAGGGCGACGAAGAGCCGGCCGAGATCGGCCGCTGGGCGCTCGCATTCGCGTTCCTGGTCGCGATCGGCTTCGCCGTGATGATCTTCAAGGTCGGCCCCGCGCTCCTCGCCGACCTGCTGCCGATCTCGAGCGGCGGCTGGTTCGTGCTCGTCGAGGGCCTCATCCGCGTCACCGTCTTCGTCGTCTACCTGACGGTGCTCAGCTTCATCCCCTCGCTCCGCCGCGTCTTCCAGTACCACGCCGCCGAGCACAAGGCGATCAACGCCTACGAGGCGGGGGAGGACCTGACGCCGGAGGTCGCGCAGCGGTACTCGCTCATCCATCCGCGCTGCGGTACCGCGTTCCTGCTCTGGGTGATGGTGGTCAGCGTCTTCGTCTACGCGCTGCTCGGGCGGCCGGTCTGGTACTGGCTGATCGTGAGCCGCATCCTGCTGCTGCCGGTGATCGCGGGCATCGCGTACGAGCTGATCCGCTTCGCCGGCAAGCACACGGACAACCGGATCCTGATGACGGTGCTCGCCCCGGGGCTCTGGCTGCAGCGGCTGACGACGCGCGAGCCGTCGCTCGACCAGCTCGAGGTGTCGATCAGGGCGCTGCGGGAAGTGCTCGAGTTGGAAGGCCGGCTACAGCCGGCGGACAGACGAGTGGAGGTAATGGCCTGATGGCGACGGATCGGCATGCGGAGGCGGTGTGGCAGGGCGACCTGATGAACGGGAGCGGGACGATCGACACGGTGCCGAGCGGGGCGTTCGGGCCGCTCGACGTGTCCTGGGCCTCGCGCGCCGAGGAGCCGAACGGCAAGACGAGCCCGGAGGAGCTGCTCGCCGCCGCGTGGACGTCGTGCTTCGCAATGGCGCTCTCGAACGGGCTCGCGAAGGGCGGCAACGCACCCGAGAAGCTCGAGACGTCCGCGACGGTCACGTTCCAGCCCGGCGAGGGCATCACGCACGGAAAGCTGACCGTGCGCGGCACCGTGCCGGGCATGGACGACGAGGCGTTTCGAACGGCGGCGGAGGACGCCGTGAAGAACTGCCCCGTCTCGAAGGCGCTCGCCGGCATCCCCGACGTGACGTTCGAAGCGTCGCTCGCGCAGTAGCTACCCTCGGCGGCTGTGGCCGCCCTCGACGACCTGATCGCGGAGCTCGAGCGCTCGTACACCGAGACGCGCGACCGCATGTCCGATCCCGCCGTCTACAACGACCACCGCGAGGCGGCCGAGGTCGGGCGGCGCCTGAAGCAGCTCGAAGGCCCGTACGGCCTCGCGCAGAGCCTCCGGCAGGCGCGCGAGGATCTCGCAGCGGCGCGCGGCGACGCGGAGCTCGCCGAGATGGCGGGCGACTACGAGGTCGAGGTGGCTCGGCTCGAGGAGGAGCTGAAGCTCGCGCTCGCCGAGCGCGACCCTGCGGACGAGAAGGACGTGATCGTCGAGGTGCGCCAGGGCGTCGGCGGCGACGAGGCCGCGCTCTGGGCGGACGAGCTCCAGCGGATGCTGCAGCGCTACGCGGAACGGCGCGGGTTCAAGATCGAGCAGCTCGAGGCTGCGGCGAACGAGGGCGGCGGCCTCAAGGAGGCGGTGTTCGCGATCAAGGGCGACGGCGCGTACTCCGTCTTCAAGTTCGAGGGCGGCACGCATCGCGTGCAGCGCGTGCCGGCGACCGAGTCGGCGGGCCGCATCCACACCTCGACGGCGACGGTGGCGGTGATGCCGGAGGCGGAGGACGTCGACGTCGAGATCGACGAGAACGATCTGAAGATCGACGTCTACCGGTCGTCCGGCCCCGGCGGGCAATCGGTGAACACGACCGACTCCGCGGTGCGGATCACGCACCTGCCGACCGGCATCGTCGTCGCCATGCAGGACGAGCGCTCGCAGCTCCAGAACCGCGAGAAGGCGATGCGCGTCCTGCGCGCCCGCATCTACGAGGCGGAGCGCGAGCGGCAGGCGGCCGAGCAGGCGGCGGCGCGGAGCGCGCAGGTCGGCACCGGCGCGCGCGCGGAGAAGATCCGCACCTACAACTTCCCCGAGAACCGGGTCACCGACCACCGCATCAAGCTGACGACACACCGGCTGGACCACGTGCTGCAGGGCGAACTGGACGAGTACACCGAGGCGTTGACGGCGGACGAGCGCCGCCGCGCGCTCGAGGGTTGACGCTCGCCGAGGTCCTGCGCGGGGCGACCGACTACCTCGCCGCCCGCGGGATCGAGAGCCCGCGCGTCGACGCCGAGTTGCTGCTCGCACGCGCGCTCGCCCTGCAGCGGATCGAGCTGTACACGCACCACGACCGGCCGCTGACGGAGGGAGAGCGCGCCGCTGCGCGCGAGCTCGTTCGCCGCCGCGGTACGCGCGAGCCGCTCGCGTACGTGCTCGGCGACTGGGGCTTCAGGCGGCTGACGCTGAAGACGGACGCACGCGCGCTCGTGCCGCGGCCCGAGACGGAGGTGGTGGTCGACCGCTGTCTCGCGCTGCTCGAGGGCATCGAACGCCCGCGGGTTGCGGACGTCGGCACCGGCACCGGTGCGCTCGCGCTCGCGCTCAAGCAGGAACGCCCCGACGCAGTTGTCGTCGCCACGGACGCATCGCCGGACGCGCTCGCGCTTGCGCGCGAGAACGCCGAGGCCAACGGGCTCGACGTCGAGCTCGTGCAGACGAACCTGCTCGAGGGCGTGGAGGAGCCCTTCGACCTCGTCGTCTCGAACCCGCCCTACGTGCACCCGCTCGAACTCGACCGTCTCGAGCCGGAGCTCGCCTTCGAGCCACAGGAGGCGCTCGTCGACCGGGGCCAGACCGCGCGGCTGATCGAGTCCGCACGGTTCGGCTGGCTCGTGCTCGAGGTACACGAGGAGCGGGCGGAGGAGGTCGCGCGCCAGCTTCGTGCGGGTGGCTTCACCGAGGTGCGGATCACACCGGATCTCGCGCTGCGCCCGCGGGTCGTGGAGGGGCGATGGACGCGGTAGACGCGCTCCGGCAGGGGCTGCCCGTGCTGCTTCCGACCGACACCGTCTACGGCCTCGCGAGCGCCCCCGGGGAAGAGGCGGCGCGACGTCTCTACGAGCTGAAGGGCCGTTCCCGGGAACAGCCGACGGCGATCCTCGCGGCGACCGTAGCGGCGCTCCTCGAAGCCGTCCCGGAGCTCGACCGGGAGCTTCTCGACAGGCTCCTTCCCGGCCCGTACACGCTCGTCCTGCCGAATCCGGCGAACCGGTTCCCGTGGCTGACGGGCAGCGAGCCCGGGCCGATCGGCGTGCGGGTCCCCGTGCTCCCAGAGCCGGCGCGCGCGATCGTGGCGACGCACGGCGTCGTGCTCGCGACGAGTGCGAACGACCCCGGCGGCCCGAGCCCGGTCAGCCTCGACGACGTGCCGCGCCGGATCCGCGAAGGCTGCGGCGCCGAGGTCGATCTCGGCCCGCTGCCGGGCACGCCGTCGACGGTGCTCGACCTGAGCGGCCCGGAGCCCCGCGTGCTACGCGAGGGTGCGGTCCCCGCCGCCGACGCCCTCCGCCGGTTGCGGGCATAGGATTCCGTCGTGGCCGTCGCCCAGCAGACGTTCGACCAGCTGCGCACCGCCGGGCTCGCCGAGGTCGATCCGCAGATCGCCGACCTGCTCGGCCGCGAGCTCGAGCGCCAGCGCGGCCAGATCGAGCTGATCGCGTCGGAGAACTTCACGTGGCCGTCGGTGCTCGAGGCGGTCGGGTCGGTGCCGACGAACAAGTACGCCGAGGGTTATCCCGGCGCGCGCTACTACGGCGGCTGCGAGGTCGTCGACGAGATCGAGGAGCTCGCCCGCTCGCGCGCGAAGGAGCTGTTCGGAGCCGAGCATGCGAACGTCCAGCCGCATGCCGGCGCACAGGCGAACATGGCCGTCTACTTCGCGGTGCTCTCGCCGGGCGATCGCGTCCTCGGGCTCTCGCTCGACCACGGCGGGCACCTCACACACGGGCTGAAGGTCAACTTCTCCGGGAAGCTGTACGAGTTCCACCACTACGGCGTCTCGCGCGAGACGATGACGGTCGACTACGACGAGGTGCTCGCGCGCGCGAAGGAGGTGCAGCCGAAGCTGATCGTCTGCGGCGGCTCGGCGTATCCGCGCACCGTCGAGGCCGACCGGTTCCGCGAGATCGCCGACGAGGTGGGGGCGCTCCTGATGTGCGACATGGCGCACTTCGCGGGGCTCGTCGCGGCCGGGCTCCACCCGAACCCGGTGCCGTACTGCGACTTCGTCACCTCGACGAGCCACAAGACGCTCGCGGGCCCGCGAGCAGGCTTCGTGCTCTGCCGTGACGAGCACGCGTCGAAGCTCGACCGCGCGAACTTCCCCGGCATGCAGGGCGGGCCGCTGATGCACGGCGTCGCGGCGAAGGCGGTGTGCTTCGGCGTCGCGATGACCGAGGCGTTCCGGGAGTACCAGGGCCGCGTGCGTGCGAACGCCGACGCGCTCGCTGCGACGCTGATGGAGCGCGGCCACGACGTGCTCACCGGCGGGACGGACACGCACCTCGTGCAGCTCGACCTGCGCCGCACCGAGTGGACCGGGCTCGCTGCGCAGGAGCGGCTCGAGGAGTGCCGGCTGACCGCCAACCGCAACACGGTGCCGTTCGACGAGCGGCCGCCGAAGATCGCCTCGGGCGTCCGCCTCGGCACCCCTGCCGCGACGATACGCGGCTTCGGCGAGGACGACTTCCGCGAGGTCGCGGCGATCATCTGCGACGCGCTGCAGGACGACGCCGACCTCGACGCTCTGCGCGCGCGTGCCGTCGCGCTCTGCGACGAGCACCCTCTCTACCCGGGCTTCCGCGGCTACACGACGTTCGTCGCGTAGTCGACGACCGCCTCTGCGTGCACGCGCGCGGTGTCGTACACCGTGCCGGCGACGTCGTCCGGCGTGAGCAGGAGGCCGAGCTCCGTGCACCCGAAGACGACGGCGTCGCCCCCGAGGCCGCCGATCAGGTCGACGTAGAAGCGGCGCGTCTCGTCGGAGAAGACGCCGTGGCCGAACTCGTCGAAGATCGTCCGGTCGATGCGCGCGTGCGACGACTCGCCGGGGACGACGACCTCGATCCCGCGCGCGGCGATGCGCTCCCGCAGGAACGGCAGCGTCATCGTGTAGCTCGTCCCGACGAGCGCCACCCGCTCGCGTCCGTCGCGCGCGAGCGCGTCGGCGACGGCGTCGCCGATGTGGATCGCCGGGATCTGGAGGTCGGCGACGATCGCGTCCCAGACGTGGTGCAGCGTGTTGCACGCGAGCGCGAAGACCTCGGCCCCGGCCGCCTCGACCGCCTTCGCGTCGGCGGCGAGCATCCGGCCGGCGTCGTCCCAGCGTCGGGCGTGGAGGAGCGGATCGATCTCGCCGACGTCGACGCTGAAGAGCACGCAGCGTGCGGCGTGGATGCCGCCCGCGCGCTCGTTCGCGAGCGTGTTCAGCAGCCGGTAGTACTCGGCCGCCGAGTGCCACGTGATCCCGCCGAGAACGCCGATCGTGCGCACGCGAGTGGCTAGAGTCGCACACGCGATGCCGGTGATCGAGGTGAAGCACCCGCTGGTGCAGCACAAGCTGTCGTACCTGCGGGACAAGGACACGCCGACGGTCCACTTCCGGAAGCTCGTCGAGGAGGTGACGCTCCTCCTCACCTACGAGGCGACGAAGGACCTGCCGACCGAGGACGTCGACATCGAGACGCCGCTCGAGGTCGCGCCGATGCCGCGCATCTCGGGGAAGAAGGTCGCCGTCTGCCCGATCCTGCGCGCGGGGCTCGGAATGCTCGACGGGGTGCTCACACTCATCTCCGGCGCACGCGTCGGCTTCATCGGCCTGTACCGGAACGAGGAGACGCTGCAGCCGGTCGAGTACTACGTGAAGCTGCCGCAGGACGTCGCCGATCGCGACGTGATCCTGCTCGACCCGATGCTCGCGACGGGGAACTCGACGGCGCACGCGGTGCAGGTCGTGAAGGACGCGGGCGCCTCGAGCGTGCGCCTGATCGCGATCATCGCCGCACCGGAGGGCGTCGAGAACATCCAGTCGAACCATCCCGACGTGATGATCGTGGTCGCCGCGATCGACCGCGGCCTGAACGAGAAGGGCTTCATCGTCCCCGGCCTCGGCGACGCGGGAGACCGCCTCTACGGCACGAAGTAACTAACGTGGCGCCATGGTCTGGAACCAGCTGACAGACCACCTCCAGGTGCTCTACGGCGCCGCCGCGGCGCTCGCGATCGTGCTCGTGCTGACGCCGGCGGTCGGCTCGGCGGCGCGCTACCTGCGGCTCGTCGAGCGGCGCGCCGAGGGGGAGCGGGCGCGGCCGTCGGTGCCGCGGCTCGGAGGGCTCGCGCTCTTCCTCGGCGTGATCGTGCCGTCCGTCGCGTTCCTGCCCCTGTCGGGCGCGATGCGCGGGATCGTGCTCGGCGCGGCGGTCGCGACGACGGTCGGCGCGATCGACGACTTCAGGCGGCTCGTCTGGTGGCAGAAGCTCGGCGGGCAGCTGCTCGCGGCGGCGATCCCGACCGGCTTCGGCGTGTACGTGCAGCGCTTCACGTTCCCGGTCGTCGGCGTGCACGACCTGCCGCAGTGGGTGGGTGTCCCGGTGACGGTGCTCGGGATCGTCGCCGTCATGAACATGGTCAACTTCCTCGACGGGCTCGACGGGCTCGCCGCCGGCGTCTGCGCGATCTCGGGCGCGACGTTCTGCGTGATCGAGCTCGACTACGGCCGCATCCCGGCCGCGGTGCTGGCGGCGATCGTCTGCGGCGCGAGCCTCGGCTTCCTGCGCCACAACTTCTACCCGGCACGCATCTTCATGGGCGACTCGGGCGCGCTGCTGCTCGGCTACACGCTCGCGACCGTCTCCGTCCAGGGGCTGCTGAAGACCGCGGCGTTGGCGACGCTCGTGCTGCCGCTCCTCGTGCTCGCGGTGCCGGTGCTCGACACGTCGTTCGTCGTCGCGAAGCGGTTGAAGAGCGGCCAGCCCGTGTATGTCGCAGACGCGCGCCACCTGCACCACCGCTTCATGCGGATCGGGTTCTCGGAGCGGCGCGCCGTCGTCTACCTGTGGACGTGGTGCGGCACGCTCGCGATCGCCGCGCTCGCGACCCGTTTCGCGCCGCCGCACCGCCGCGGCGAGTGGAGTGCCGTCAACCTGGCGATCGACGTCGTCGCGGGCGCGCTCGCGGTCGCGTTCTCGCTCTACGTCGTCTACCTGCTCGAGATCGTGAAGCTCCAGACCCCGCGTGCCCGCCGCCGCGAGGCCGAGCGCAGCGCCGCCTGACGCCTGAAGCACGCGTCCGTCGTAGCGCGTTACAAACAGCACCTTCCCACGAGTCGAAATGCGGGAATCCGGTGTCACAAACCACTGGTATGCTCCCGCCCGGTGACGTCCGAGCGCCCGACGTTCTCCCTCGCCGGCGCCGGCAGCGTCCTGATCGGGTTCACGGCTGCGTGCATCGCGATCGGGGCGCTTATCGGCTGGGCGACGGGGAACCTCGGCTACGGGCTCGCCGTCGGTGCGCTCGTCGGCATCCCCGTCGGCGTCGCGGCGACTGTGATCAAGTACCGCAACGCGTAGGAGAGAAGCTGCCCGCCTGGACCGAACCGCGCACGGCCCCGCCGACCCTGCTGCCCGCGATCGCCGGTGCGATCGTGGTCGCGCTCGCGCTGCCCGTGTTCCTGCTCGCCGGCTGGCGCGTCTCCGGCTGGGGACTCGGCGCCGTCCTCTGGGTGGGCTCCGAGGCCTTCGGCGTGTTGCTGACGCGGCTCCGCACACGGACGGGTAACCTCGCCGCCGCAGGCGTGGCAGCTTTCGGGATGCTCTTTCGGGCGATCGCCGTGATGGTGGTCGTGTTCGCGGTCGCCGTGTCCGACAAATGGCTCGGGCTCGCCGCCGCATTGACCTACGCCGCCGGCTACTCGGCGGCGTTCGGCCTGCAGCTCGTCGCCTACTACACCGGCCCGAAGGCGGGCGCGGGGGTGACCGGCTCGTGAAGCTGAAGCGCGCCCTCGTCCTCCTCACGACCCTGGCGCTCCTCGTCCCGTCGAGCGCCTTCGCGCGCGGCGAGTTCGACCCGTCGATCGAGTTCGAGCAGCACGAGTGGATCCCGATCCACCTCGGCCCGCTCGACCTGTCCGTGACGAAGGCGGTCGTCTATCTCTGGCTCGGCGCCCTCTGCTCGATCCTCGTCGGCGTGCTGCTGATGCGCGGCCGCCCGGGAAAGGGCGTCTCCCGCCGCCAGACGGTCGGCGAGCAGATCTACGAGATCGCCCAGGTGCAGATCGCCGAGCAGGGCCTCCCGTCCAAGGCGATCGGGCTCTGGTTCCCGTACGTCGCGACGCTGATGATCTTCATCTTCTGCGTCAACTTGCTCGGCTTCGTGCCGCTGCCGCTGACCGGCGAGACGTGGCACGGCGTGCCGACCTGGGGGATCTACGCCGCGACGTCGTCGCTCGCGGTCACGCTCGCGCTCGCCATCCTCACCTTCATCTTCACGCACGTCGAGGGCATCCGCTGGAACGGGCCGATCCGCTACTTCAAGAGCTGGATACCCGAGGTCCCGAAGCCGATGCTGCCGCTGATCGTGCCGCTCGAGATCCTCGGGCAGTTCATGCGGCTCGTCTCGCTCTCCGTCCGTCTCTACGCCAACATGCTCGCCGGCCACATGCTGATCCTGACGTTCATCGGGCTCGGCTTCGTGCTCACGAACGTGGTCGTCGCCGTCTTCGGCACCGCCTTCGCGACGCTCTTCTACCTCTTCGAGGTGATCATCGTCGTCGGCATCCAGGCCTTCATCTTCGCTGCCCTGTCCGCCATCTACATCGGCTCGGCGATCGAGCCCGAGCACTAGGAGGAAGCAGAACCAATGATCGGAACCATCCTCGCCGCGACGTCCGGCGACGTCACCAAGGCCGGCAAGGCGATCGCGCTCGCCCTCGGTATCGGCCTCGGCTCGCTCGGCGCCGGTGTCGGCATCGGCAACATCTTCGGCTCGATGATCCAGTCGGTCGCCCGTCAGCCCGAGCTCCGGGGCGAGCTCCAGGGCATCCAGTGGCTCGGCTTCGCGCTCACCGAGGCCGTCGTCTTCTACGGCCTGATCGGCGGCCTGCTCGGCTACGTCCTCGTCTAGTGGCGACACCGATGGTCGAAGCCTCCAACGCGCTGATCAAGGTCACGCCGGGGCTGATGATCTGGACGATCATCAGCTTCCTGATCACGCTCTTCGTCCTGAAGCGCTACGCGTTCGGGCCGATCCAGCGCATGATCGACCAGCGCCGCGAGCGCATCGAGCAGGCGATCGCAGAGGCGGACAACGCACGCGAAGAGGCGCGCCGCCTGCTCGAGGAGCACCGCAAGCTGATCGGACAGGCGAAGTCGGACTCCGAGGAGATCCTCGCGGAGGCACGGCGCGTCGCCGACGCGCAGCGCGAGCGCGTCCGCCAGGAGACCGACGAAGACCGTGCGCGCAGGCTCGAGGAGACGCGCCGCCAGATCGACCAGGCGACCGTGCAGGCGCTCGGTCAGATCCGCGACGAGGTGGGGAGGCTGTCGCTGCTCGCCGCCGAGAAGGTGACCCGCAAGTCGCTCGACAAGTCCGACCAGAAGCGGCTGATCGACGAGGCGCTCGCCGAGCTCGACTTCTCCCAGCTCGAAGGGAGCCGGTCGTAGCCCTGGCACACCGCATCTACGCGCGCGCCCTCTTCGAGGCGGCGCAGGAGGAAGGGAAGCTCGAGATCGTGCAGGAGCAGCTCGCAGAGCTGCGGAACGCGGTCGCGACGGTCGACGAGCTGCGCCTCATGCTCGAGGATCCCGAGGTCGACTCGCGGGTGAAGGAGGACGTGCTGGCGCGCGTCGCGAGCGGCGCCGACGGGATCGTCGTCAACTTCCTCAAGCTGCTCGCCGAGAAGGGCCGCGCCGCCGAGATCGAGGAAGTCGGCGAGGAGCTCGACGCGCTCGTCGCGCAGGAGCAGCGCGTCCTCGACGTGGAGCTCACCACTGCGCACGATCTCTCCGACGAGGAGTTCGGGCGCATCCTCGGGCGCATCGAGGAGGCTTCGGGCCGCAAGGTGCAGGCCGAGCGGCGGGTGGACCCAGACCTGATCGGAGGGATCGTCCTCCAGGCCGGATCGATGAGGCTCGACGCGAGCGTGCGCGGCCGGCTCGAACGACTACGCCACGAACTGACGCACGCAAGGAGCTGAGGAGCGCATGAAGCTACGCCCGGAAGAGATCACCTCGATCCTCAAGGAGCGGATCGAGAACTTCGACGTCGAATCGAACCTCGCCGAGGTCGGCACCGTCCTGCAGGTCGGCGACGGCATCGCCCGCATCCACGGCCTCGAGAACTGCGTCGCGCTGGAGATGCTCGAGCTCGAGCACGGGGTGACCGGGCTCGCGTTCAACCTCGAGGAGGACAACGTCGGCGCCGCGCTCTTCGGTGAGTGGGACCTGGTGAAGGAGGGCGAGCCGGTGCGCCGCACCGGCAAGATCGCCTCGGTCCCGGTCGGCGAGGCGCTGCTCGGCCGCGTCGTCGACCCGCTCGGGAACCCGCTCGACGGCCAGGGCCCGATCGAGGCGAAGGAGACGCGCCCGGTCGAGTTCAAGGCGCCCGGCGTGGTGCAGCGCCAGCCGGTGAAGGAGCCGCTGCAGACCGGCATCAAGGCGATCGACTCGATGACGAACGTCGGCCGCGGCCAGCGCGAGCTGATCATCGGCGACCGTTCGACCGGTAAGACCGCCATCGCGATCGACACGATCCTGAACCAGCACGACCAGAACGTGAAGTGCTTCTACGTCGCGATCGGCCAGAAGGCGTCGACCGTGGCGCAGGTGGTCGAGCGGCTGCGCGAGGCGGGCGCGATGGAGTACACGACCGTGATCGTCGCGGGCGCCGCCGAGGCGGCGCCGATCAAGTGGATGGCGCCCTTCGCCGGCTGCGCGATGGCCGAGTACTTCCTCTACAAGGGGGAGCACGCGCTGATCATCTACGACGACCTGACGAAGCAGGCCGACGCGTACCGGCAGCTGTCGCTGCTGCTCCGCCGGCCGCCGGGCCGCGAGGCGTTCCCCGGTGACGTCTTCTACCTGCACTCGCGACTGCTCGAGCGCGCATGCAAGCTCTCCGACGAGCTCGGCGGCGGGTCGCTGACCGCGCTTCCGATCATCGAGACGCAGGCCGGCGACATCTCCGCGTACATCCCGACGAACGTGATCTCGATCACCGACGGCCAGATCTTCCTGCAGGCCGACCTCTTCTTCTCGGGCGTGCGCCCGGCCGTCAACGTCGGCACGAGCGTCTCCCGCGTCGGCTCCTCGGCGCAGACGAAGGCGATGAAGAAGGTCGCCGGCCGCCTGCGCCTCGACCTGGCGCAGTACCGCGAGCTGGAGGCGTTCGCGCAGTTCGGGTCGGAGCTCGACCAGGCGACGCAGTCGTCGCTGAACCGCGGCGAGAAGATGGTCGCGACGCTCAACCAGCCGCAGTACCAGCCCTGGCCGATGGAGGAGCAGGTCGCGGCGCTGTATGCCGGCGTCAACGGCTTCCTCGACGACATCCCGACCGAGGACATCACGCGCTTCCAGGACGAGCTCCGCGAGCACCTGCGCGCGCAGGGCGACATCTACAAGCGGATCCGTGAGTCGGGCGACCTCTCCGACGAGACGTCGGAGGCGCTGAACGGCGAGATCGAGAAGGTGAAGAACCGCTTCTCCACC
>DASUAX010000028.1:0-71419 GCA_035763525.1 Gaiellaceae bacterium | reverse complement strand
AATGAAGTCTGTGCCGCTTGGCCGCGCTGTGCGGGCACGCTGCCGCGTCCTCAGTCGCGGCAATAGCTTCAGCTATTGCCGCTCCCTGCGTCCTTGCATCGCACCCACCCAGCGCACCCAAATCGACGAGCGTCATTCCGGTTCGAGTTCAACAGACCGGCCGGTACGCGCGGCGCGGCAGCACGTCGTGCCACTCCGCGCGGGAGAGCTCGCGGTGGGCGATCCGGCAGGCCTGCCGCCGCCAGTCGGCCGGGTCGACGTCCCAGACGACACCGAGCCCCGACCGGAACGCGCCGATCACGTGCCTGCCGTCGGGCATGTACGTGCCGAAGCCCCCGAGGTCAGCGCCGGGCAGCACGCCGATCAACTTTCCCGACGCGACGTCCCACAGTCGGAAGCGACCGTCCGTGCTCGTCGTCACGAGCTGCCGTCCGTCGGGCGAGTAGGTGACGCTGAGGACGTCGCCGTTCTGGCCGCCGAGCACGTGGCCCACCCGGCGACCGGTCGCCGCGTCCCAGAACTCGGCGTTGCCGCTGAAGTCGCCGGTCACGATCGTCCGCCCGTCCGGCGAGAAGCGGATCGACTGGACGATGCCGCTGTGATGGATGACGTGCGCGAACCGGTGCGCGGCGAGGTTCCAGATCCCGATGTCGCCCCCGAGCCCGGTGGCCGCGACGAGCTTGCCGTCGGAGCTGAAGTCGAGATCCTGCAACGACGCCTGTCCCTGGACGTCGATCCGCGTCACCAGGCGACCGGTCCGGAGGTCGTACAGGCGCGCACGGCCGTCGATCCCCGCCGTGCCGAGCAGCCGGTCGTCGGCCGAGAACGCGACACCGGCATTGCCGCCCTTGCCGACGGGGCGAAACCGTCGCACGATGCGCCGCGTCGCGACGTCCCACACGATCGTGGCGCCGCCGCCGGCCGCCGCGACGAACCGCCCGTCGTGGCTCCAGGCGAGCGACTCGAAGGTGCCGGCCCGGCTGTCGAGCTCGCCGACGACCGCGAGATCGCGTGTCCGCCACACGGTCACGCGGCCGGCCGCGGGCGAGGTGAGGAACCGGGAGGAATCGGGGCTCGCGGCGACGGCGCCGGCACCGTTCGCGGGCTGGTCGCCTCCCTGCCCCGGCGCCGCCCTCGGCGCGAACCGGAACGGCCGGCCGAGGCGTCGCAGGCCCCGGACGTCCCAGACGAGGACGGTGCCGTCGGTGGAGCCGGAGTAGAGCGTCGTGCCGTCGGGGCCGAAGGCGAGCCCGTGAATCGCGCCGGCGTGCCCGCGGAACGTCTCGCGCAGGCTCGCCGTCGGCACGTCCCAGATGTCGACCGTCCCGTCGTCGGAGCCCGTCGCGAGCACCTGACCGCGCCGGTCGAAGGCGATCGAGATGACGCGGCCGCTCGAGCGGCCGACCTGCCTCACGGTGCCGGTGCGGAGCGAGAGCAGCCGCACGCTGCCGTCGTCTCCTCCGAAGGCGGCCTCCTCGCCTGCGGGCGCGAGCGCGGCTGCACCGGCGAGCGGGAACGCCCGGCGCCGCTCGAAGGTCCGCGGGTCGAGCAGGTACGACTTCCGCTCGCCGCTCGTGACGAGGAGCGCACGCCCGTGCTCGGCGAAGCCGACCAGGGTGCCGTCCAGGATCGGCCGCGAAACGGCGAGGGTGCGCCCGTCGAGGGCGCGACGGGCGACGAGACGCTCGGTCACCGGGCGGACGTGACCGGACACGAGCTCGGCCGTGTAGACGGTGCGACCGTCGGGCGCGAAGACGACGTCCGCGGTCGCCACGGTCAGGAGGTCGGTGTCCGCCCAGTGCGACCCGGGGCCCCGGGCGTCGACGAGCTCGACGGTGGCGTTACTGCCGTTCGTGTCGCCGACCGCGAGCGTCCGGCCGTCGGGGCTGAAGGCGAGCGCACGGTACGGGCGGCCGAGCGCACCGAAGTACGTGAGCTGCCCGCCCGTCCGGAAGCTCGGGCCGGCCCGGCGGAGCGAGCGTGAATCGAAGAGCGTCACCGAGCCGTCGTCACCACGGACGGCGAGCAGGCTCCCGTCGCCGCTCAGCGCCTCGTCGACGACGCTCGTCCCGCCCGGATGGAGCACCCCGACGGCCGCTGGGCTTCGCAGCAGCGCGGCCAGCAGGTTGCTGCGGGTGGCGAGGTCGTCACGAAGGTTCACGCCCTCGCGGGCGAGCAGAAGACCGCGGTCGAGAGCCGGGTCGACGAGCGCCTGCGCGCCGAGCCGCTGCGCCGTCGCGGCGGTTGCCTGGTGCTTCGCCGAGTCGCGCGCAACGAGCGCGACCGCCCCCGCGGCGACCGCCAGGACGAGCAGGGCGACCGCGAGCGCCAGCAGTGTGCGCAGGCGCCGGTTCGCGCGCGCGAAGGCGGCGCGGCTCTCGTGCAGGAACTCGCGCTCGAGCCGGTTCAGCCGGGCGTCGTGATCGGCGTCGTCGGCCCATTCGACCGTCGCTGCAAGGCGCGCCCCCCGGAAGAGCTCGCCGGGATCCCGTCCGGCGCGCTCCCAGTCCGTCGCCGCCTCCGTCAGGCGAAGGTGCAGGCGCCTGCCCTGCGCATCCTCCTCCACCCAGCGCGCGAGCCGCTCCCACTGGTCGAGCAGCGCCTCGTGCACGAGCTCCACCGTCCCGTCGCCGACCACGAGGAGCCGGCGCTCCACGAAGGTGTCGAGCGCGCGTGCCGTCCGTTCGTCGTCCGCATCGAGCTCGGCGAGCGTCGCGCGGCGCCGCGTGAGCGCCTCGCCGTCGCCGCCCGCCACCAGGCGAAGGAGCGCGCGGCGCGCGGCGACGCGTTCGTCGGGAGCGAGCGCGACGAACGCAGCCTCGGCGTGTCGGCCGATCGCCCCGCGCACGCCGCCGGTTCGCGCGTACGCATCCGCGGTGAGGCCCCCGGCGTCCCGCTCCCGCCAGAGATCGAGGAGCGCCGTCTGCAAGAGAGGCAAGCCGCCCGGCTCCCCGGCGACGTCGTCGACGAGGGCGTCGACGAGCACCGGCTCGACGTCCAGGCCGACCCGGGCGGCAGGGCGCTCGATCGCCCGCCGGAGCTCGGCGGCGCTCAACGGCCCGAGCAGCGCCTGGTTCGCCCCGACGAGATCGGCGAGCTCGACGTACGGCGCGAGGCGGCCGAAGAAGTCGGCGCGCAGCGCGAGCAGGACGAGCGCGCGCCGCTCCGGATCCCACGCCGCCTCGACGAGCGCACCGACGAGCGCGCGGCGGTCGGCCTCCCCGACGGCGTCGGCGAAGATCTCTTCGAACTGGTCGGCGGCGAGCACGAGCCGGCTGCCCGGCGGGACCCGGGCGAGCTCCGCGAGGAGCTCGTCGGGCTCCCGCTCGCCCGGCCGGAACACGAGCGCCGGCCGGTCGAGCGCCGGCAGGAGCCCCGCGCGGAGGAGCGACGACTTGCCGCTCCCCGAGGAACCGACGAGAGCGAGCAACGAAGCTTCCTGGAGGCGGGCGACGAGCTCGTCCACGAGCCGCTCGCGGCCGAAGAAGAAGTCGGCGTCCTCGGGCTCGAACGACGCCAGGCCCTTGTAGGGGCAGACGTCGCGCGACACCGCGCGCGCGGGCGCCCATCTCTCCGACGGCGGCCGCAGCACGGGATCCTGCACGAGGATCGCGCGCTCGAGCTCCTGCAGCTCGACTCCGGGCTCGAGCCCGAGCTCCTCCCGCAGCATCGCCCGCGTCCGGCGGTAGACGTCGAGCCCCTCCGCCTGCCGCCCCGAGCGATAGAGGGCCAGCATCAGCTGGGCCCGGAAGCGCTCGCGGTAGGGGTGCTCCACGGCCAGCGCCTCGAGCTCGGGCACGAGCGCGAGCTGGCGGCCGAGCGCCAGCTCGGCGTCCAGCCGCTCCTCGACCGCGGCGAGCCGAAGCTCCTCGAGGCGCTCCACCTCCACGCGCGCGAACGGCTCGAGCTCGAGATCGGCGAGCGGCCGGCCCTCCCAGAGCGCCTCGGCCGAGCGCAGCGCACCCGCAGCGGCGGCCGCGTCACCCTCGGCGAGCGCCTCCCGCCCCTCGGCGACGAGCTGCTCGAACCGCTCGAAGTCGAGCTCGCCGGGCTCCACGCGCAGCAGGTAGCCGGGCGCGCGCGCCACCAGCCGTGGCTCGCCCGCGCCCTCGGGCGCGAGCACCTTGCGGAGGCGCGAGACGTGGTTCCGGAGGGCGTGGTCGGCCGAGCCGAGGCTCTGCTCGGCGAAGAGCTCCTCGATCAGCCGGTCGCGCGCGACGGGACGGTTCGCGCTCAGGAGCAGCAGCGCCAGGAGCGCGCGCTGCTTCGGCCCGCCGAGCGGCAGCGCCTCTCCGTCCCGCCGTACCGCGAGCGGGCCGAGGATCCGGAACTCCAGGCGCCCTGCCATCGTCGCGCATCGATCTTCCTCCTCCCGGTCGGGCGATTCCAGGGGGCGAGACGCCGCCGGGACAAACCTGGGACATCGCCGTCAGACGATCGCCGCCCCGCTTCGAACCGCAAGGGAGGCGAACCTGACGATGAACAGGCACTTCGCGACGCTGACGCTCGTCGCGCTCGCCGCGGTCCTGGTCGCGACGGCCGCGGACGCGACGATGCCGGGCCAGAACGGGCGGATCGCGTTCCGGCGCTACTTCAACGACGCGCACACGTCGAGCGGCATCTTCACGATCGAGGCCGACGGAAGCGGCGAGCAGAACGTCACGCGCGCGCCGGCCGGGTACTTCGACGACCAGCCGGACTGGGCGCCGGACGGCTCGCTCCTCGCCTTCACCCGTTGTCCGGCGGGCAACGGGCCGTGCGCCGTCTACACGGTCGCGCCGGACGGATCGGGCCTGCGGCGGCTGAGCAAGCCGTGCGCGCCCGGGGCGCACGAGACGACCTGTCCCGACAACGCGAACGTCGCCTTCTCGCCCGACGGGAACCGGATCGCGATCACCGAGTCCTCGGGGCACGTGAAGCCGGACCGCCTCGTCGGCAACATCATCGAGCGCTCGGCGATCGTGCTGATCGACCGCACCGGCGGCGGGCGGCGCGAGGTGATCCACTCGGCGCCGTACGCGGCGGACCTGTCCTGGCCCCAGTTCTCGCCGGACGGCAAGCGGATCGTCTACGAGCACGCGAACTCGTCGCGCAGCAAGCCTGCCGGCAAGCGGGCGTTGTACGTCGTCGACGTCGCCACCGGGAGGCAGCGGCGCATCACTCCGTGGTCGCTCGACGCCGGCGACAACCCGGACTGGTCGCCGGACGGGAAGTGGATCGTCTTCCGCACCCATCTGGACGGGCCGGGCGCCTCGAACATCTGCGTGATCCATCCCGACGGCTCCGGGCTCAGGCAGCTCACCCGCTTCACGAGGCCCGGCAACGTGCTGACGTCGGCCACGTTCTCGCCGGACGGGAAGCAGATCGTGGTCGGCTCCGCGGGCGTAGGCGGTAACGCCGACGTGTACGTGCTGAACGCCGACGGGAGCGGGCTCCATCCCCTCACGCGCACGAAGCTGTGGGAGAGCGCCGTCGACTGGGGGACGGCGTCATGAGGCTCGCGAGGGTCGGCCCCGTGCTCGTGCTCGCAGGGGCGCTGGGCCGCGGCGGTCGTCCCGGCGCGGGCCACTCGTGATCCGCTCGCTGCGCTTCACGATCGTGAAGAGCGACGGCCCCGGCAGCCTGAGGCGGATCACCGCCTGGGAGGGGATCGCCGACAAGATCGACTGCTCCCCCGACGGCACCGCAGCGACGGAACGGATCTGCGCCGGCTCACCCACTCGACGGGCGGCACGTTGAGCAACGGGCTCGACTCGTGGTCGCCGGACGGCAGGCGGATCGCCTTCGTCTCGAATCGCGGCGGCACGTACCAGATCTACGCCACGGGCACCGACGGCACGCACGTCGCTCAGCTCACCCGCAGCGGCGAAGCGCACCTCGCCGCCTGGGGGAGCCACCCGTGAGGAGACGCCGCCGGGACAGGCGTGGGACACGCCGGGCGGAGCCTCACCGGCGATGCTCTACACGGCCAAGTGCTTCTGGCCCGGGGTGACGGAGGACGAGCTCCGGCTCGCCGCCGCCCGGGCGGGGCGCAACAACGAGGGGCAAGCGCAGACGGTGTTCAGGGGAGCGCTCTACCTCCCCGACGACGAGCTCGTCCTCTGCCTGTTCGAGGCGGGCTCGCACGGCTCCGTGAAGCGCGCGAGCGAGCGGGCGGGGATGCCCTGCGAGCGCGTGATCGACACCGTCTGGGTCGCCCCGACGACGAGAGGAGAGAACGAGGCATGTCCAGGCTGATCACCCTGGCGGGAGGCGCGGCGCTGCTCGCGGCGCTCGTGTCGGCCGCGAGCGCCGGCGCCGCGCCGGCGACGCTCTGCGTCGGCCCGCAGGCGGGGTGCTACTCGCAGATCCAGCCGGCGCTCGACGCGGCGAGCGACGGAGACACGATCACCATCGCCGCCGGCACCTTCACGGGCGGGATCACGATCTCGAAGAGCGTGCACCTCGACGGTGCCGGGGCCAACCGGACGACGATCGACGGCGGCGGCCCGGTCGTCACGATCTTCCGCGCCGACGCGCCGGAAGACCTGAGCGTGACGATCGACGGGGTCACGATCACGGGCGGGGTGAACGACTCGCAACCGGACGGCGCGGTCACGTTCGGCGGCGGCATCGCGATCCCGACGTCGCAGCTCAGCGAGCCGCCGTTCAACGGCACCGGCGCGACCGTCGCGATCTCGAACAGCGTCATCACCGGCAACACGGTCACGTCGAACGACGTGATCCCGCCCGGGTTCTGCGGCGGCGAGCCCTGCGGCTTCAACGACGGCGGCGGGATCGACAACGGCGGCGTCCTGACGCTCACGAACACCCGGGTCACGAACAACACGGCGGGCTCGACGGCGACGGTGTCGTCCGCGGCGAGCTCGGCCGGGAGCGGTGGCATCGACAACCGCTTCGCCTCGACGCTCATCCTCCGCTCGAGCGTGGTCAGCGGCAACCGGGCCGTCGTCGACAGCCCGATCGCGAACAGCGCCAGTTCGGGCGGCATCGGCTCCGTCGGGGCGCTGGACATCGCGGACAGCGACGTCAGCGACAACGTCGTCGACTACAGAGGCGTGCTGTCGTCCGGCGACGAGTCGGGGCTCGCCGGGGGGATCGAGATCGACGCGTGCTGCGACGTCCCGCACCCGACCGTCTCGATCCGGGGCACGCGGATCAGCGGCAACCACGTGTCCGCGACGAACACCAACGCGGACTCCGGCATCGCCGGGTACGGCGGCGGCATCGTCGCGTTCGCACCCGCGCTCCTCGACCACGTGTCGCTGACCGACAACACGGTCAAGGTCTCCGGCGCGGGGTTCGTCGGCGGGGACGGCGGCGCGATGGAAGTCGACGCACCCGTCACGCTGCGCGACAGCACGGTGTCCCGGAACAGCGTCGACGTGAGCGGCCCGGGCGCCGCGGTCGCCTTCGGCGGCGGCGTCGCGATGTTCGGCGGCGACCTGACGCTCGAGCGGACGACGGTGACGGCGAACTCGGCGTCGGCCACCGGCGCCGGCGGTCCGCTGCCGTTCGGCGGCGTCTCGACGGTGTACGGAGGCGGCATCTCGAACGGCGGCCCGGGAGTGCCGCCTGCGGCGCTGACGCTGACGTCGAGCGTCGTCACCGCCAACCGCCTGACCGGGAGCCCGGGCTTCGTGCTCGCGGGAGGCGGGGTCTTCACCGACTCGGGCCTCACGAGCAGCGGCGGCGTGATCGCGGGCAACAAGCCGGACGACTGCAGCGGCTGTTGACGGCCGCCCCGGGGGAGGCCCACGGCGGCCTCCCCCGGGGCGCGCGGCCACGCCGGACGGTCGTCTAGGATTAAGGGCATGTCCGTCGTCGTCGCCGCGGGCCGTCGGCACCTGCCGCGCGGCTGGTCGGATCTCGGCCGGCAGCTCCTGATCTGGTTCGGCTTCGCGATCCTGTACCAGTTCGCCCGCGGGCTCGCGAACCACCTCTCGACGCCGTCCAAGGCGTTCCAGAACGGGTACCACGTGCTCGACATCGAGACGCGCGTCGCGCACCGGTTGTACGAGCTCACCTTCCAGCAGTTCGTCGACCAGCGGCATCTACTCGAGACGGCCGTCTCCTGGACGTACTGGAACTCGGAGTTCACGGTCGTCGGACTCACGATCCTCTGGGTCTACCTCCGCCGCCACCATGCCTTCACCGCCTTCCGCAACTCGATCCTGCTCGCGAACGTGATCGGCCTGGTCGGCTACGTCTTCATGCCGACGGCGCCGCCGAGGCTGCTCGGCGTCGGCTTCGTCGACGAGCATCGTGACGGCCTCGTCTCGCTCGCAGCCAACCCGTACGCCGCGATGCCGAGCCTGCACGCCGCCGACGCCCTGATCGTGGGCGTCGTGCTCTTCACCGTGTGCCGCCGCTGGTGGGCGAAGGCCTTCTGGGCCGCCTGGCCCGCCTGGGTCTGGTTCGTCGTGATGGCGACCGGCAACCACTTCTGGCTCGACTGCATGGCGGGCATCCTCGTCGCGCTCCTCGCGATGAGCGTGGTCTACAACGCGCGGATCCGGCGCGCGATTGCCGCTCGTCGGGCGTAAACGACCGCCCGCCGACCCGACGCGGGCAGGCGGCGAGCCCGCTGGTACGGTCCGGGCCGTGAGTAGAGCGGCCGCGATCAAGCACGGTTACACGACCGGCGCGCGCGGCCTCGCGTCCCGCTCGGTGACCGGCCTGACCCGGACGCGGATCACGCCGAACGCGCTCACCGCGTCCGGCGTCACGCTCTGCTTCATCGCGTCGGTTCTCGTGCTCTTCGAGGGCCGGAACGAGATCCTCTTCTACTGGGCCGGCGCGGTCGTCTTCGTCCTCGGCTCGCTCCTGGACATCCTGGACGGCGCACTCGCCCGCGCCGGGGGAAAGACCACGCCCTTCGGCGCGTTCATCGACTCGACGACCGACCGCGTCAGCGAGGGCTTCATGCTGACGGCGGTCGCGCTGGTGCTCGCCCGCCACCACCACCCCGTCTTCGTCGCCGTCGCGATGGCGGCTGTCGCGGGGTCGTTCCTCGTCTCGTACACGCGCGCGAGGGCCGAGGCGCTGGGCCTGCGCGGCGACGTCGGGATCGGGTCGCGGGCGGAGCGCGTCGTCGTCATCACCGCGGGTCTCGTGCTCGCGCCCTGGGGCGTGCTGCCCTGGTCGCTCGTCGTCCTCGCCTGCACGGCGTGGATCACTGTCGGCCAGCGCGTCTGGCACGTTCGCAAGCAACTTCTGATGGAGGAAACCGATGAGTGAGAACGGCTACGGGCGCGACCGTCAGCAGGAGAAGGTCCGCGTCGCAATCGTGGGCGTCGGCAACTGCGCGAACTCGTTCCTGCAGGGGCTGACGTACTACAAGGATGCGAGCCCGGACGACTTCGTCCCGGGGCTCATGCACGTCGACCTCGGCGGGTACCACATCCGCGACGTCGAGGTGGTGGCGGCGTTCGACGTCGTCAAGGGGAAGGTCGGCGTCGACCTCGCCGACGCGATGTGGGCGCACCCGAACGACACGATCAAGTTCGCGGAAGTGCCGAAGACCGGCGTCACGGTCTCGCGCGGCATGACGCTCGACGGGCTCGGCAAGTACCTCTCGCAGGTCGTCGAGAAGGCGGACGGGCCGACCGACGACGTCGTCGGGATCCTCAAGGAGCGCGAGGTCGACGTCGTCGTCAACTACCTCCCGGTCGGGTCGGAGGACGCGACCAAGTGGTACGCCGAGCAGGTGATGGCCGCGGGCTGCGCGATGGTCAATTGCATGCCCGTGTTCATCGCGCGCGAGGACTACTGGAACAAGCGCTTCCAGGAGGCCGGTGTCCCGATCATCGGCGACGACATCAAGTCACAGGTCGGCGCCACGATCACGCATCGCGTGCTGACGACGCTCTTCCGCGAGCGCGGCGTGCACCTCGACAAGACGATGCAGCTGAACGTCGGCGGCAACTCGGACTTCCTCAACATGCTCGAGCGCGAGCGCCTCGAGTCGAAGAAGATCTCGAAGACCAACGCCGTCACGTCGATGCTCGACTACGACCTTGGCGACAAGAACGTCCACGTCGGCCCGTCGGACTACGTGCCGTGGCTGACCGACCGCAAGTGGGCGTACATCCGCCTCGAGGGCTCGTCGTTCGGCGACGTGCCGCTCAACGTCGAGATGAAGCTCGAGGTGTGGGACTCGCCGAACTCGGCCGGCATCGTCATCGACGCCGTCCGCCTCGCGAAGCTGGCGTTGTTGAACGGCATCGCCGGCTCGCTCGAGGGCCCGAGCTCGTACCTGATGAAGTCGCCGCCCCGGCAGATCCCGGACGACGACGCGCACGAGCTCGTCGAGGAGTTCATCGAGCGGAACCGCCGCTCGGTGACCCGGCCGGCCCCCGCCGAGGTCTAGGAGATTCGGAGGGCCGCCGCAAGGCGGCCCTCGTCTTTCCTAGGATCTCCCCGTTCCGTCGGAAACGACTGAAAGGGGAGAGACCATGAGGAAGCTCCTGCTCGTGGCCGCGCTCGCTATCGGCCTCGCCGTGCTCGCAGCTTCCGCCTCCGGCGACCCCGGGAAGGGGCCAAAGGCAGGCGGCCACGCGTTCCAGCACGTGTTCGTGATCATGCTCGAGAACCACTCGAAGTCGAGCGTGATCGACGACCCGAACGCGCCGTACATCACCTCGCTCGCGCACAAGTACGCGACGGCGGCGAACTACTACGGCGTCACGCATCCCAGCGAGCCGAACTACATCGCTTCGATCTCGGGCTCCAACTGGGGCGTCAACGACGACCAGGCGTCGAACAGGTTCGACCACCTGAACATCGTCGACCTGCTCGAGGCGAACCACCTGTCGTGGGCCGCCTACATGGAGTCGATGCCGTCCGCGGGCTTCACCGGCGACCAGTACCCGGCGAACGCGGCGCTCTACGTGAGCAAGCACAACCCGTTCGTGCTGTTCGACGACATCCGCAGCGACTCGGGAAGGCTGCAGCACATCAAGCCGTACAGCGAGTTCGCGAACGACATGAAGTCGAACCAGCTGCCGAACTACGTCTGGATCTCGCCGAACCAGTGTCACGACATGCACGGCGGCGTCTACGTCCAGATCGCGCCGGACGGCAGCGACGGCACGCCCTGCCCGTACGGCTCGACCAAGGACGACGCGAACGACGCGTCGCTGAAGAAGAAGGCCGACGACTTCGTCAAGGGCGCGGTCGACACGATCATGTCGACGACCGACTGGAAGAACGGCCACACCGCGATCTTCATCGTCACCGACGAGAACGACTTCGTTGCGGCGAACACGGCGACCGACGAGTGGGAGTCGGCGGAAGGGTGCTGCGACTCGCCGTACCTCCCGCCCTTCTACCGCTTCCTCGGCTCGAACGGCCTACCCGACGGGAACGTGTGGGCGGGCGGCGTTTACGGCGGCGGGAAGATCCCGGCGATCGTGCTGACGGCGAAGGGCAAGTCGGGCTTCGTGAGCGAGACCCCGCACAACCACTACTCGATGCTCTCGACGATTCTCTGGAACTGGGGCCTGCCTCCGCTCGCCAACACCGCCGACACGCTGAACGTGAAGCCGATGACCGAGTTCTTCACGAAGGGCGCGGCGAACGGCACCTCGAAGGGGAAGGCGAACGGCCACGCGGGTGGCAAGCACGAGGGGAAGGGCAAGCACCACTAGCCACGAGCCAGGGGCCCGGCCTCGCCCGGGTCCCTGGCATCCTTCAAAACGTGCGCATCTGCCTCGTGACGCCCTTCGCGTGGTCGCAGCCGCACGAGGTGAACGACCATGTGGGGGGCGTCGCCGACGCGCTTCGCCGCCGCGGCAACGACGTGACCGTGGTGGCGCCCTCGACGCGTGCCGCCGACCTGCTCGCCGGGCGCCGTGCGCTCGCAGGGGGCAGGCGAGAAGAGATGATCGCCGTCGGCGCCGCCGTCCCCGTGTCGCGGCGGTCGCAGCTCGGAGTCCCGGTAGGCGTCCAGGCGAACCTCCGCCAGGCTCTCGCGCTCGGCTTCGACGTCGTCCACGGCTTCGAGCCCGGGCTCCCGTCGCTCTCCTACCTCGCGCTGCGCGATGCGGACGCGCTAACGGTGGCGACCTTCGTGTCGCCGAACAGGCTCGGCTACCCGCCGGCCCGCTCGGCGCGCGAGAAGCTGCTCGCGCGGATCGACGTCCTGATCGCGCTCAACGAGGATGTCCGCGACGCGGCGGAGCAGCGCTTCCCGGGCGACTACCGGCTCCTCTCCCCCGGTGTCGACGCCGAGCTCTTTACGCCGCAACCGAAGCGCGACCTGATCGTGGTCGAGCTGCGCCCGAACGAGCGGATCGTCGCCCGCTCCGTGATGCGCGCGCTGCGTGAGCTGCCGGGCTGGGAGCTCGTCCTCCTCCGCACCCGTCCGCTGATCGGGCGACCGGCGATCCCACGCGACCTCGCTGCGCGCGTACGCGTCCGCACGGCACGCGACCAGCAGTCGCGCGCGCTCCTGCTCGGCGAGACGGCGATCTTCGTGCCGGGGCTCGTCGGCGTGCGGCGCGTGACCCTGGAGGCGGCGGCCGCAGGCTGCGCCGTCGCGCGGCCGAAGGGCGTCGAGACGCAACCCGAGCTCGCGGCGGCTGCGGCCGCGCGGCTCGCGGAGGACGAGTCGCTGCGCCTGCGCGAGGGGAAGCGTGCGCGGGAAGCGGCGGCGACGCAGACGTTCGACGACGTCGCGACGGAGCTCGAAGAGCTGTACGCCTCGCTCGCCTCGCGACGCCGGCCGCGTCGGCGGCAGGAGGACCCGCTCGCCGGCCGGCCCTGGATCGTCGCCGACCTGCACATGCACACCTCCTGGTCGCACGACTGCTCGATCGACCCGGCAGAGCTCGTCGATCACGCCGAGGGCGAGGGCCTCGGGGCGATCGCCGTCACCGACCACAACGTGTTCGGCGGCGCGCTCGAGGCGGCGGACTACGCGCGCGGCCGCCGGCTCGTCGTGATCCCGGGCGAGGAGGTGAAGACGGAGGGCCAGGGCGAGGTGATCGGGCTCTTCCTGCAGAAGGAGATCCCGCGCGGGATGAGCTTCGCCGACACCGTCGCGGCGATCCGCGAGCAGGACGGGATCGTGTACGTCCCGCACCCGTTCGACCGCCTTCACGCGATTCCCGACCCGCGGACCCTGCACAGGTACCTCGCGGACATCGACGTGCTCGAGGTCTACAACGCGCGCCTCCTCTTCGAAGCGTTCAACGACGAGGCGCTCCGCTTCGCACGGAAGTACGACCTGACCGCCGGCGCCGGCTCCGACGCGCACGTGCTCCAGGGAGTCGGCACCGGGGCGGTGCGCATGCGCGCCTTCGAGGGCCCGGAGGAGTTCCTGCTCTCGCTGCGGTCGGCGGAGGTCCTGCGGCGGCCGAAGCCGCTCGCCTACCTGCAATCCCTGAAGTGGGTCGCCCAGGTCAAGGAACGGGTCCGCTAGGACCGCTAGGAAAGGATCGCCGGGTCCCGAAAGGACCCCGTGCCGCGTGACCGTGACCACCGACGAGATCTACGAGCGCTACCTCCGCAAGGCGATCACCGAGATCAACCGCCTCTCGCACGAGATCGCCCGTGCGGCGGACGGCGCGCCGACCGCGCTGCCCACGGGGCACCCGCTCGCGAGCATCTTCCTGCTCAAGTACGGGCCGCAGGCGCAGGAACTGCAGGAAGGCGTCGCCTTCCACGGCCGTGCCGGGAGCGCGCTGATCAAGTCGCTGCAGCGGCTCCACGTCGATCCGATGGAGGTCTACGGGACGAATTGCGTCAAGTTCGCGGGCTGCGACCTCGGCGTCGCCGCCGACTGGCTCCGACGCGAGCTGCGCATCGTCGAGCCGAAGCTCGTCGTCGTGATGGGCGAGGACGCGCTCGAGTTCCTGAACGGCGTCGGCTATCCGCTCGGAACGCCGCTCCAGTGGACGCTCGGCGAGCTGCAGCGCTTCTCGCCGACGGTCGAAGCGCTCGTCGTTCCCGACATCGACCTCTCGCTCGACGAGGCGCCGGCGAAGACCGCGTTCTGGAACGCGTTCAAGGCGGTCGGGCCGTGGTGGGCAGAGCTCCCGCCGTACTAGGTCTCGGGCTCTTCGCCGCGCTTCTCGTCTACTACGAGACCCACGAGCGCTGGTGGAACGCCGGGATCTGGTGGGACGTGGCGTGGATCGCGTGCGTCCTCATGCCGGCGGTATTCGCGCTCGTGCTACTCGCGCTGCCCCTGCGGGAGTGGCGCGGCCTCTTCGCGGTCGGCGTCGCGTTCGTGCTGCTCGCGGTCGTGCTGGAGGTCGCCGATGCAGGGCTCTATGCGAACTTCGCGCGGCTCGGCGCGACGACGCTGCTCGGCTTCTGGTTCCTCTCGTTCTTCGAGACGGTGTCGTGGGTCGTGCTGGTCGCCGCGATCATCCCGTGGGTCGATGCGTACTCCGTGTGGCGCGGGCCGACGAAGCACATCGTCACGAATCACGAGCACGTCTTCTCGGTGCTGTCGTTCGCGTTCCCCGTGCCGGGCGAGCGCTCGGCGGCGAACCTCGGCGTCCCCGACCTCCTGTTCTTCGCGCTCTTTCTCGGGGCGGCTGCGCGCTTCGGGCTCCGCGTGCGCTCGACCTGGCTCTGCCTCGTCGCCGCGCTCGGGATCACGATCTTCCTGACGGTCTACTTCGACCTGAGCGGCCTGCCCGCGCTGCCGGGGATCGCGCTCGGCTTCTTCGTCCCCAACGTCGACCTCCTCTGGCACCACGTCCGAATCGGACGTGGCCAGGGACAGTCCCTGGACGTGTCCTGAACCGCCGTGTCCGGGGACAGTCCCTGGACGTGTCCGGATTCGTCAGGTGGAGGCGGGGGCGCGCTCCAGCAGCGCGACGCACTCGACGTGCGGCGTGTGCGGGAACATGTCGACCGGCCGCGCGCGCACGAGCTCGTAGCCGTAGTCGTCGCGCAGTCGCTTCACGTCGCCGGCGAGCGTCGTCGGATTGCACGAGACGTAGACGATCCGCGGTGCCGCGATCTCGCCGAGGCGCCGCAGCGCCTTCCCTGCGAGACCGGCGCGCGGCGGGTCGACGACGACGACCTGCGGATCGCCCGCGCGGTCGCGCAGCTCGCGCAGCACCTCGCCGACGTTGCCCGCGAAGAAGGCTGCATTGCCGATCCCGTTCAGCTCCTGGTTCTCGATCGCGCAGGCGACCGACTCCTCGGAGATCTCGATGCCCCAGACGGTGAGAGCCGATGACGCGAGCGAGAGGCCAATCGTCCCGATCCCGCAATACAGGTCGTAGACGGTCTCCCCGCCCGCGAGCTGCGCGAAGTCGCCTGCGATCGCGTACAGGCGCTCGGCCATCTCGGTGTTCGTCTGCAGGAAGGCGTTCGGCCGCACGCGGAACCGCAGGTCGCCGATCCGCTCCTCGATCGCCTCCTCGCCCCACAGCAGCTCCGTGGGGAGGTTCGTCACCTCGGCAACGCCCGTGTTCACCGACCAGTGGATCGAGCGCACCGCCGGGATCTCCGTGAGCACCTCGATCAGCCGCTCGCGGTCGAAGCGCTCGCCGCGCGCCGTCACGAGTTGCACGAGCGCCTCGCCCGTGTTGCGCCCCTCGCGGACGACGAGGTGACGCAGGTACCCCTCCTGCGCCTCCTGGTCGTAGGCCGTGAGGCGCTCCTCGCGCGCCCACTCGCGCACGCGGTTGCGAATCGCGTTGCCGGTGTCGGAGGCGAGCCAGCACTTCTCGATCTCGAGCACCTCGTCCCAGCGGCCGGCCTTGTGGAGGCCGAGCGTCGGGCCGTCCTCCAGCTGCGTGAACGAGTACTCCATCTTGTTGCGGTAGCCGAACTGCGACGCCGCGCCGAGGATCGGCTCGAGCGGCGGGGACGCAAGCCCGGCGAGCCGCTGGAGCGAGTCGGCGACCCAGCGTTCCTTCGCGGCGACCTGGGCGTCGTAGGCAAGGTCCTGGAAGCGGCAGCCGCCGCACGCCGGGTAGTGGGCGCACGGCGCGTCGACGCGCTGCGGCCCGGCCGCGACGACCTCGGTCGCGAGCGCCTCGGCGTGCCGCCGCTGAACCTTCGTGACGCGCGCCCTGACGGTGTCGCCCGGCAGCGCGCGGCGGACGAAGACGACGAAGCCGTCGAGCCGCGCGACGCCGTTCCCGCCGTAGGCGAGCGAGTCGACCGTGAGCTCGAGCTCGTCCCCCCGCTGCACCGGCGCCGCCACGCCGGGACGGTAGCTCCTACCCGAGGATCACCTTGCCGGTCTCGGGATCGGCGGGCGCCGACGAGTGCTCGTGGACGACCTTCCCCTCCTCGACCACCCACGTCATCCGGTTCGTCAGCGCGCGCAGCTCCTCACCGGCAGGCGAGAGGCCCGCGTAGCGGACGAGCATGTGCGCGAGCGGCCCGCGCGTCTCCAGGTCACGGAAAGTGACGCCGACGGACTCGTCTCCGAGCGACGAGAACCACTCCTCGACCGTCGCCCGCCACGCCGCGCGGCCGCGGTAGGCCGGCACGCCCCACATGTCGAAGACGACGACGTCGTCCGCGTAGAGGGCGACGAATGCGCCCACGTCCTTTGCCCCGACCGCGGCGGTGTAGCGGTCGAGCAGCTCTTCGATGCGTGTCATGCCTCTGAGACTCCGCGCGGGCGCCGCGTTCATCGGTGCCGGGCGCCCCGGTCGACGCCCGGCACCCCCTTGCCTTTCGCCGCAGGCTTGACGCCTGGTCTCACCCCCGCACCGATCCTACGCCTCGTGCGGAAAGAAACAAGCGGAGACCGTTCTTATTGCAGGACGGACACGTAGACGGAGCGCGTCCGCGGCCCGTCGAACTCGCAGAGGAAGATCCCCTGCCACGTGCCGAGCGCGAGCCGGCCCTCGTGGATCGGCACGAGCACCTGCGGCCCCATCAGCGAGGCGCGCGGATGAGACGGCGCGTTCTCCTCGCCCTCCTCGATGTGCTGCCAGTCCCAGTCCTCCGGGACGATGCGCTGCAGCGCCGACTCGAAGTCGCGGGCGACGAGCGGGTCGGCGTGCTCGTTGATCGTGACGCCGGCGGTCGTGTGCGGGACGTAGACGAGGACGGCCGAGCCCTCGGCGCCGTCGACCGCCTCGCGCACCTGCGGCGTGATGTCGAGCAGCTGTGTGTGGCGCTCGGTGGAGATCTTCAGCTCGCGCACGGGGCCGTATCCTACGCAGGCATGACGGTCGAGCCGATGACGGGCCGGGAGGTCGACGCGTTCCGCGAACGGGGCGACGCGTTCACGCGCGACCTGATGCAGGAGTACTACGACCACTTCGCCGGGCTCAAGGAGACGCTCGAGATCGAGCGCATCTACGAGGAGTACGAGGATCTGACCACGCTCGAGACCGCACGCAGCCTGGAGCAGGCGCCGACGGAGCTGTGGCGCTTCGCCTGCGAGGGCTTCCTCGGGAACCTGACGCGGGCGCACCAGGCGCGCGTCGCGCAGGTGGAGACCGAGCTGAAAGCGACGGTCGACGGCGAGGAGATCCCGTACCGGATGCTCCGCGTCGTCACCGCGAACGAGGCGGACCGCGACCGGCGCGAGCGGCTCGACCGCGAGCGTATCCGGATGCTCGACGAGCACCTGAACCCGGTCTACCTCCAGGCGAACGCGATCGACCGAGAGGCCGTTCGCCGGCTCGACGCGCCCAACTACTACGAGCTCTACAAGCGGTTCGGCTTCCGGCTGGACGAGCTCGCCGACGAGTGCCGGGCGCTCCTCGACGAGACGGAGAAGCTGTGGGAGCGTGAGGGCGACCGGCTCTTCCGCGAACGGCTCGGGCTCTCGCTCTCCGAGGCAAGGCCGTGGGACGTCGGCCGCCTGCTCCGCGCGCCCGAGCTCGACCAGCTCTACCCGTCGGACGGAATGGTGCCGGCGCTCGAGGCGACGCTCGGGGAGCTCGGCATCGACCTCCGCTCGCAGGCGAACGTCCACCTCGACCTCGAGGTGCGGCCGAACAAGACGCCGCGCGCGTTCTGTGCGCCGATCGACGTCCCCGGCAAGGTGATGCTCGTGATCCAGCCGATCGGCGGCAAGGACGACTGGGAGGCGCTCTTTCACGAGGCGGGCCACACCGAGCACTACGGCTCGACCAGCGAGACGCTCTCGATGGAGGGCAAGCGGCTCGGCGACATGGCCGTGACCGAGGGCTGGGCGATGCTGATGCAGCACCTCGTCACCGAGCCCGCCTGGCTGAACCGCCGCCTCGACGTGCCGCGCGTCGCCGACCTCGCCCACGAGGGCGCCGTCTCGCTCCTCTTCTTCGTGCGGCGCTACGCGGCCAAGCTCCTGTACGAGATCGAGTTCTTCCAGGCGGAGGACCCGGCGAGGATGCGCAACCGTTACGCCGAGATCCTCTCGGACTCGCTCAAGCTCCCGATCTATCCGGAGACGTACCTCGACGACATCGACGGAAGCTTCTACGTGACCGGCTACCTCCGTTCGTGGGCCTTCGAGGCGCAGCTGCGCGAGTTCCTCCGCTCCGAGTTCGGCAACGAGTGGTTCGCGCGGCGGGAGGCCGGCGACCTGCTGCGCGAGCTGTGGTCGGTCGGCCAGGAGCCGACGGCGGATGCTCTGCTGAAGGACGTCACGGGCGCCAGGCTCGAGATGGCCGCGGTCGCCGACCGCGTTCGCGAGCACCTGTAGGCCCACCTGCGTGCTGCCGCTCTTCGACAACGTGCCGGTGCGGCGGTTCGCGCTCGTCACCTACGCGCTAATCGCGGCCAACGTCGTCGTCTTCCTCTGGGAGCTCGGGGCGCAGAACGCGCGGATCGACGACTACGCCTTCTACCCCTGTGCCATCAGCGGCCCGTGCCGCGGCCCCGCGGTCGACCACCTGCCGTGGCCGGAGGGCGTCTTCTCGTCGATGTTCCTGCACGCCGGGTGGCTGCACCTGCTCGGGAACATGCTCTTCCTCTGGATCTTCGGCAACAACGTCGAGGACACCATGGGCCGCGTCCGCTTCCTCGCGTTCTACGTCGGGTCCGGCTTCGTCGCCGCGCTCGCGCAAGCATGGGTGACGCTGCACTACGCAGGGGTCACCGCGGCGAGCATCCCCACGGTCGGTGCGAGCGGCGCGATCGCCGGGGTGCTCGGCGCGTACTTCGTCCTCCTCCCCCACGCCCGCGTCGTCACCCTCCTCTTCGGCTTCCTGCCGGTGCCCATCTCGGCGGTCGTGTTCCTCGGACTCTGGTTCGTGTTCCAGCTATGGCAGAGCGGGTTCTCGGTCACCCGCCCCGATTCGGGCGGCGGCGTCGCCTTCGCCGCGCACGTCGGCGGCTTCCTCTTCGGCGCCCTCGCCGTGCGCGCGTTCCAGGTGCGGGCACCGCTCCGGCCGCGCTGGTGAGCTTCGAGGAGCATGTCCGGGCGGCGCTCGACGCACTGCCACCCCGGCTCGCGCGGGCGCTCGAGAACGTCGCGGTCGTCGTCGAGGAGGAGGATCCCGACGACCCGGACCTGTACGGCCTCTGGCAGTCGCACCCCTACCTGCCCGACAAGATCACGATCTTCCGCCGCCCGCTCGTCGAGTCGTTCCCGGACCCGCGGGAGCTCGAGGAGGAGATCCGGATCACCGTCCTCCACGAGCTCGCCCACTACTTCGGGATCGACGAGGACCGGCTGGACGAGCTCGGCTACTCGTAGCTCGGGAATACGCCCTCGAAGACCGCCGTTTTCCCTGGCATGCGAACGCTGAACGAGATCAGACGGGAGATCGACGAGCTCTCCGAGCGGCGGCTCCGCGTCATGCGGCAGCTGTCGGAGGGCTACACCGCCGGTCTCGCCGACGAGCACCGGTTGCTCGAGGAGCAGGTGGCGCAGCTCTGGGACGAGCAGCGCCAGGCACGCGCGACGCTCCGCTTCGGCGACCGGAACGTGATCATCCAGCGGGCCCGGCAGGAAGAGCGCCTGTCCCGAGCGGCCTAGCGCCGCACTCCAGACTTCCGCCCGCCGGGCGATGAGCCCGGCGGGCGACCGGAGTACACTTCCGGCGCTCGGGGCGTTAGCTCAGCTGGGAGAGCGTCGGCTTTGCAAGCCGAAGGTCACCGGTTCGATCCCGGTACGCTCCACTCACCCGCCTCACCCCAACTCTCACACGACGTGGGCGTTGGCAAGCGCGGCGACAGACCGAAGCCTGTCCGCGGCTCGAACCACGTTCGGATCGGGCGGCGGAGGGGCTTTCTCCATCTGCTACACGGGCTGACGGCTGAAGTCCCGGGGCGGGAGCCAGATCGCGGTCGAGCGGTATGTCGTGATGCTCGCAGCGGCCGTCCACGTCACGAGCGCGACGGCGCCGGGAAAGAACCCGTAGCCGAAGGGGCTCCCGTCCGTCGTCCCGTCGAGGACGACCAGGAACGTGACGAGGAACGACACCGCGCCGACAATCGCCACGACTCCCGTCCAGCGGGCGAAGACACGCGTTCGCAAGGTCACGAGCCCGGCGGCCAGCAGGAATGCGGCGAATCCCATCGCCGCGACCATGAACGGCCCGGCGGCGCCGGTCGTCACCGACTTCGCAACCGCGGGATCGACGTTGGCGCCGTCGGAACTCGCAGCGGCCATCGTGACGAGCGCCATCGCCATCGCTCCGACGCCGACAAGCGCGCCGGCGAAGGCGACGCGGCCCAGGGAGATCGACCCGCGGACGCGTGACTCGGCGCTCACGAGCATGGCTCGAATCCCCGACATGAAGTAGAGGAAGACGAAGGCCGCAAGCAGCATCGCGAACGCGCTGATGCGGCCCTTCCACTGGCTGTCGTGCGCCCAGTTCACCCAGTCCTGGTCTGCGGCGTTGTAATGCGGCGTCACGCCGCCGCTTGCGAACCAGCCGACGAGGAAGAGCGGGACGAAGGCGATCCCGGACAGCGCCAGGAGCCGCTGCGACCGTGAGCCATGGGTCGCAGCATCCGGAGCGCGCGGCGCGGCTACGGCCTGAGTGGTCATGCCGGGCTCAGAGCTCCAGTCGGCGCCGCCGAGGTCACCGGCTCGTCGCCCTCGGCCATGATGGGCGCGTCCTTGCGGAAGCCCCAGATCGTGCAGTAGACGCCGAGGAACAACTCCCAGGCTGCTTCAGGGATCGTGGCGAGGCCCTGCAGCGAGTGCAGGCCGCTGCTCGGGTGATTGCCACCGAACAGGATCAGCGTTCCGGTCAGGATCAACAGCGGCCCGCCGATCATCCCGAGCCACGGCCACGGCCGGGGCACGAGCCTCGATCGATACATCAGGTAGCCGAGGATCAACCCGTTCCCCCAGCCGACGACCCAGCCGGGGCCAAGGAGGAACGTCCAGTCCTTGATCGCCGCGAGCGTGTAGGAGAGCGTCCCCTCGGAAACGCCTGCGTCCTGGTTCCGGAGCGTGATGATCCCGAGCACCGCGACGATGCCGACGAGGATGAAGGTGCATTCGAACAGCCGTGCCGTCACGTAGCCGATCGACAGCTCCTTGTAGCGCCGCCACATGATCGGAACGATCACGACCGCCGTGCCGATGTTGGAGATGATCAGCAGCAGCTCCAGGAAGGCGCCGAAAAGCACCCGCTTGTCGTGCCCGGCACCCGCGATGTAGCCCACGGGGTCGTCGAGCACGGGCTGGAAGAGCAGCAGCGCCGGGATCGAGGTTGCGAACGTAATCAGGTAGAGCACGCCGAACCAGCGCGCTCGCTTCTGGTCAGTGCTCATGCAGGCCCCTTTCCGGGCGTGGTTGACAGACCGGTTCCTCGTGGTTTGGAGCTACGATCTTAGGCGGTCTGGAGAACATGTTTCAAGAGACGTGATTCAGAAGGCATCCGTAGACACACCGAGTGCGTCGAAGCCGACGTGGTTCGTCCTGACGAATCACGGCAACGTGCTGCTCTGCGTCGCTCGCGATCCCACGATCAGGATCAGCGAGATCGCGAGGAGCGTTGGAATCGGCGAGCGGGCTGCGCAGAAGATCCTCGCCGACCTCGTTTCCGGGGGCTTTCTCGTGCGGATCAAGGAGGGACGCCGGAACCGCTACGAAATCAACCGGAACGCCCACCTCCGTCATCCGCTGTTCGCGGAGCTGGAGATCGGGCCGCTCCTGGACGTGCTGCGCGACGGTCACGAGTAAGCCTCTGCGCGGACGCCGCGCCTGGCTCGTGGCGTGCGTTCCGCACGTCCTCCTCGACGAGGTCTGCGTTGATCGAGATCGCGGCGGCCGATCCTTCGCCTGCCGCGGTGATCACTTGCGCGCGAGGGTTGGCGACGTTCCCGGCAGCCCAGACGCCTGGGATGCTCGTCCTCCCGGCCGTGTCGACGCGAACGAAGCCGAGATCGTCGGTCTCGCAGCCGATCTTCTCCAGGAGGCCGCGGAGACGCGGGCGCATCGCCGGCCGGACGAAGAGCGCGGCTCGCTCAACGGCTCGACCGTCGCCGAGCACCACACCGCTCAGCTGATCGTCTTCCACGACCAACTCTCGAACCTCGCCCTCGATGACGCGAATGCCACGTACTTCGAGTTCCTCGCGTTCCGGGCCTGTGAGGCCGTGTGTGTGCGTGAAGAAGATCAGGTCGTCCGTCCACTGACGGATGAGCAGTGCGTGCTCGACCGAGCCGCTGCTTGTCCCGAGCACACCGAGCGGCTGATCGCGCACCTCCCAGCCGTGGCAGTAGGGACAGTGGAGGAAGTCCTTCCCCCAGCGCTCCGGAACCCCGGGAATCGGCGGCAGCTCGTCGGTGGCACCGGTCGCCAGCAACAGCCGCCTCGCCTCTAGCGTCTCGCCGTCTGCGAGCGCGATCGCGAAGCCGGGCTCGAGCGAGACGACGTGGCCGGCGATGAGCTCGACGCCGTAGGCGGCCGCTTCGGCGCGCCCTGCCACGAGCAGTTCGGCGGGCGACATCCCGTCGCGCGAGAGATACCCGTGCATGTGCTCCGCGGGAGCGTTCCGGGGCTCCCCACCGTCGACGACGGCGACCCGCCGCCGCGCGCGACCAAGGACGAGTGCGGCGCTCAGACCGGCCGCGCCGCCGCCGATGACGATCACTTCATGCGGTGCTCTAGCCATGTTGCGACCCTGCCGGAACGAACTGGCCCGCGCCACTTTCGTTGCTGTTTCCGGGAACGCTCAGCAGCGGGGTTTTGTGGAGCACCGCTCGTGTGAGACGGCCACTGACGGAAGCGGCGATTCGCGGAAGCGGCCGGGGCGTTCTCTCGGCAATCAGAAGCGCACCGGGGCGGCACGCCACTGCGGCTTGGCGTCGACCGCCCCGATGCAGACGCATCCGCCGGGGAGGGGAGGTGGCGGATGCATCGGGCACCGATTCTACGAGGCGGCAGTCCAAGATGGGAAGTGACGACGCGCAAGTTCACTCGCACGAGGCATGCTCGGTCGATCGATCTGTCGGTCGGACGGAATCGAACGTCAACCGCGAGAACGACCACGGATCAGCCTCGAGGACGATTGCCCCGCAGCGCGATCCCGACGAGAGTGCGATTCGGCGGCAGGCACAACCTGAGGGGAAGGGGAGTTCGAGTGAAAAAGACGCTCTTGTCGGCGGTGGTCGCCGTTGCCGTCGTCGCGATGGTTGCTGTGGGCGGCGCGTTCGCAGCACCCGGTGGAACGGGCCACACGGTGACGCAGACCGACAACTTCCACGGGACGTACCAGACCACCGACACGAACCCGTGCTCGGGAAACACGATCGACCTCGACCAGACGGCCAACCAGGTCCAGCACGTGACGTTCTTCCCAGGCGGAGACGAGATCTGGGGGACGTTCACCGAAGAGGACAAGGTCATCGGCGTCGATGAGGGCACCGGCGTCACCTACACCGGCCACTCGACGGTTTGGGGGAACTTCAACGTCAACGAGAAGAACGCGAACGACACCTTCACCGCCTCGATCCACGTCACCGGCTCCGACGGGAGCTCGATCAGCTACCACGAAGTCATGCATGAGTCGTGGGACGCCAACGGCGAGCTGACGGTGCAGTTCGACAAGCCGAGCCTTACCTGCGGCTGATCCGGAAGCGCTCGAGCCGAGCGCAGCCGCCGGGACAACGAGCACCAGGCGACAGAGGCGCCCTTCGGGGCGCCTCTGTCTCGCACGGGCGGCACCCGGCTAGCATCGGCACGTGTCGAGCTTCTGGCTGGAAGAGCCCGCGGAACCGCTCCTGCGCGTCAAGGTCGAGCACCCCGACGTCGAGGTCGTCGGGGCCGGCGTCACCGGCATGTCCGCCGCGCTGACGCTCGCCGGGCGCGGCGCGCTCGTGCGCGTCCACGACGGCCGCGAGGTCGCCGGCGGCGCGAGCGGGCGAAACGGCGGCTTCGCGCTCCGGGGCGGCGCGATGGGGTACCACCAGGCCCGGGAGTGGCTCGGGCGCGAGCTCGCGCGCTCCTACTGGCTCGAGACGGAACGGCACCTGGAACGGCTCGCGCCGCTTGCGGGCAACGCCTGGCGCCACACGGGCAGCCTGCGCCTCGCGAACGACGACGAGGAGCGCGAGGAGCTCCGGCTCGAGCTCGCCGCGCTCGCCGAGGACGGCTTCGCCGCCGAATGGCGGGACGTGCCCGGCTTCGCCGGCGCGATCTTCCACCCACCGGACGCGTCCGTCCAGCCTGCCCGCATGGTCCGACGCCTCGCGGCGCTCGCGGTGGAGCGCGGCGTCGAGATCCGCGAGCGCTCGCGCGTCGGATCGCTCGACGAGCTCGAGGCCGGACGGGTCCTCGTCGCGACCGACGGCTACCCGAGCGGCCTCCTCGGGCAGCTGGAAGGCCTGATCGTGCCGACACGCGGGCAGATGCTCGTCACGGAGCCGGTCGCGGAGCGGCTCTTCGACTGCCCGCACTACGGCAGGCACGGCTTCGACTACTGGCAGCAGCTCGGCGACGGACGCATCACCGCCGGCGGCTTCCGCGACTTCGCGCTCGACTCCGAGTTCACCGACTCGGAGGAGACGACCGACACGATTCAGCGGGCGCTGGAGGAGTTCGTCGCCCGCGTCGCCGGACGACCCCTGCGCGTCGAGCAACGCTGGGCGGGCATCTTCGGGCTCGTGCTCGACTTCCTGCCGGTCGTGGGCCGCGTCCCGGGAGACGGGCGGGCGTGGGTCGCCGGCGGCTATTCGGGCCACGGCAACGTGCTCGGGTTCATGTGCGGCGACCTCGCGGCGAGAGCGCTCCTCGGCGAGGATCTCGGTGCCGTCGAAGCGTCGCTGCTCGACGCGTTCCTGCCCGCGCGGCTAGTGGCCGTGTAGCTCGTGCATCACCGCGTGGCCGCGGCCGCGCGCGATCAGGAACCGGTTCACCGGCACGGTCAGCACGAACGCGATCGCGAGGCTCGCCGCGAGGCTCCACCAGAAGAGCGCGTCGCCGAGGCCGGCCGCGATCGCCCCGGGCACGAGCAGGATGAACGCGTTGTCGACGAGCTCCATCGTCCCGATCGAGACGGTGTCCGACGCGAGCGTCACCCGGGCCGCGCGACGGAACGGGATCCCGGCCGCGAGCACGGGCCGGATCGTGAACGCGTAGCCGAATACGAACGCGAGCGCCACCGCGAGCACGACCGAGGCCACGTTGCCCCAGCCGAGAGCGGTCGCGATCACCATCCCGAGCACCTCGCCGATCGCACAGCCGGTGAGGCAGTGGACGGTCGCCTGGACGGCGCTGCGGGTGAGAGAGGGCCCAACTCCGTGCTCCATACGGCCCAGAATACCCTGTAGGGGTATAATTGAACGCAATGGCGACCAAGGCCCCCGCACGGACGACCCTGGCGCTCGAGGGCATGTCCTGCGCCGGCTGCGCGACGCGGATCGAGCGCACGCTGAACAGGCTGGACGGCGTCGAGGCGACGGTGAACTTCGCGACCGAGACCGCCGCCGTCAGCTACGACGCCGAGCGCGTCGCCCCGGAACAGCTCCTCGGCGCCGTCGAGGCGATCGGCTACCACGCCTCCCCCGCCCGCGCCGACAGCGCCGGGGCCCCCGCGACCCCCTGGCCCCTCCTGGCCGCGCTCGCGCTCACCGTCCCGATCGTGCTCGTGACGATGGTCCCTCCGCTCCGCTTCCACGGCTCGGAGTGGCTCTCGCTGGTGCTCGCGACGCCGGTCGTCTTCGTCGCCGGGTGGCAGTTCCACCGGGCGGCGCTCCTGAACGCCCGCCACGGGACGGCGACCATGGACACGCTCGTCTCGCTCGGCACGCTCGCCGCCTGGACGTGGTCGACCGTCGTCCTCGCGGCGGGCCTCGATGCACACGAGTACTACGAGGTCGCGGCCGTGATCACGGCCCTGATCCTGCTCGGCAGGCATTTCGAAGCAGGTGCGAAGCGGCGCTCGGGCGCGGCGATCCGTGCGCTGCTCGAGCTCGGCGCGAAGGACGCGCGTGTGCTGCGCGACGGCATCGAGGAGCTCGTGCCCATCGACGCGTTGCGCCCGGGAGACGTCTTCGTCGTGCGGCCGGGCGAGAAGATCGCGACCGACGGCGTCGTCGTCGACGGGGCATCCGCCGTAGACCAGTCGATGCTGACCGGCGAGCCGGTCCCCGTCGAGGCAGGCCCGGGCTCGGAGGTCGCCGGGGCGACGGTCAACACGTCGGGCCGCCTCGTCGTGCGCGCGACGCGCGTCGGCGCCGAGACGGCGCTCGCGCAGATCGCCCGGCTCGTCGGTGAGGCGCAGGCCGGCAAGGCGCCGGTGCAGCGGCTCGCCGACCGCGTCTCGGCGGTCTTCGTCCCGGTCATCCTCGCGATCTCGCTGGCGACGCTCGCCGGCTGGCTGCTCGCCGGCGGCTCCGCGTCGCAAGCTTTCACCGCCGCCGTCGCCGTGCTGATCATCGCGTGCCCGTGCGCGATGGGGCTTGCGACTCCGACGGCGCTGATGGTCGGCACCGGCCGCGGCGCGCAACTCGGGATCCTGATCAAGGGACCGGAGGTGCTCGAGCAGACACGGCGCGTGACGACGGTCGTGCTGGACAAGACCGGCACGGTCACGGTCGGCCGCCCGGAGCTCGTCTCCGCCCCGCCTCCGGCCGTCTTGCGGCTCGCGGCCGCCGTCGAGGCGGCCTCCGAGCACCCGATCGCACAGGCGATCGTGCGTGCCGCACCGGAGCCGCTGCCGCCGGTGAGCGAATTCCAGAGCCGCGCCGGCGTCGGCGTGCGGGGGCTCGTCGAGGGGCACCTCGTCGAGGTCGGACGGGCCGGAGGCTCGCTCGCGGTCACGATCGACGGCGTCGAGCAGGGCACGTTCGAGCTGCGCGACCCGGTCAAGTCGACGAGCGTCGAGGCGGTCGCCGGGCTGAGGGCGCTCGGGCTCGCCCCGGTGCTCCTGACGGGCGACGAGCGGGGGCGCGCCGAGCAGGTCGCAGCCGAGGTCGGGATCGAGCGGGTGCTCGCCGAGGTCTACCCCGAGGACAAGGTGGCCGAGGTGCGCCGCCTTCAGGAGCAGGGCGAGACGGTCGCGATGGTCGGCGACGGCGTCAACGACGCGCCGGCGCTCGCACAGGCGGACCTCGGCCTCGCGATCGGCACCGGCACCGACGTCGCGATCGAGGCCTCCGACCTGACGCTCGTCTCCGGCGACCTGCGCGCCGCGGCCGATGCGATCCGACTGGCTCGGCGCACGCTCGCCACGATCAGAGGGAACCTCTTCTGGGCATTCGCCTACAACGTCGCCGCCGTCCCGCTCGCCGTCGCGGGCCTGCTCGACCCGATGGTCGCCGCGGCGGCGATGGCCGCCTCGAGCATCTTCGTCGTCACGAACAGCCTGCGGCTCCGCCGGTTCCGCAGCACGAGGGAAGGAGTCACATGACCGTCGCCGAGCAGAGGCACTACGGCTACCACGACCAGAAGGACGCACTCGTCAAGCGCCTGCACCGCATCGAGGGTCAGGTCCGCGGCATCGAGCGCATGGTCGAGGAGGACCGCTACTGCATCGACATCCTCACGCAGATCGGCGCCGTCACGACCGCGCTCGAGAGCCTCGGCTTCCGCATCCTCGACGAGCACGTGAAGCACTGCGTCGCCGGCGCGCTCGCGAGCGGCGACGCCGCCGAGGCGGACGCGAAGGCCGCCGAGCTGCTCGACGCCGTGCACCGCTTCGCGAAGACCCGGTAGGTTGGGCGAGCCGTGCCCCCCGACCTCGACCGCCGCGTCGCCGCTCTCAGACGCTCGACGATCTTCGCCGAGCTCGACCAGCCGTTCCTCACGCGGCTTGCGGGCGCGATGACCGACGTCGAGCTGCCCGCGGGGCACGTGTTGATCGAGCCGCGAACGCCCGGCGCGGGCCTCTACGTGATCGAGGACGGCGCCGTGACCGTCACGCCCCGGTCGGGCGGGCAGGTCGAGCTCGGCGCCGGCGAGGTCGTCGGCGAGATCGCGCTCCTGGCGCGAGACGGCGTCCGCACGGCCCGGGTGCAGGCGAAGACGCCGCTCCGCTGCCTGGCACTGGACCGCGCCTCGTTCCAGCGAGCGCTGGACGAGGAGCCGCAGCTCGCCGTCGCGCTGCTGCAGGTCGCGGCCGAGCGGCTCGCCGCCGACTAGTACGTCCTACTAACGCCGCGTCACGGTCAGCGAGCGGCTCGTGCCGCCGAGGAAGCCGGCGCCCGCCTGATTCACGCTGAACGCGGCCCGAACGGCCGAGCGGCCCTTCGGCAGGACCGCACGGAGCTCCACCCGCGAGCGCGTGCCGAGCCTCACGCGCTTCACCGTCACCCAGCGCGAGCGCACGCGGCGCTGCAGCTGCACGACGCGGCGCGCGAACGAGGGGCTGCCGGTCACGCGCACCAGGAAGTGGCCGTTCCGCAGGCGCGTGAGCGTGACGCGCGGGTGGACGCCGATCGAGACGGCGCCGCTCAGCCCGTTGCGCCAGCTCGCCTGGTAGGTCGTCCCGATCCGCGGCCGGGCGAGGTAGCTCCACGTTCCGCCGGGCCCGGTGACGACGGTCGCGACCGAGCGCGGCGACCCGCTGCCGAACGCCTGCGCGAACACGACCACCTGCTCGCCGGCGCCGTGCGTCGGCACGATGCCCGACAGCGTGATCCTGCCGCCGAAGACGACCTCTCGCGCTCTCACCGCCACCGTCACGGTCTGGGTCGCCAGCGTCGCCTCGCCGCCGTACGTCGTCCCGCCGTCGCTCCTCGCGACGAGCCGGTAGTGGTAGGTCGCGCCCGGCGCAAGGCCGCCGACGATCGCCCCCACGGTCTGCGGGCCGCTCGTCGAGACCGCGCTTCTGTGCGCCGTGGCGCTGCCGTACCTCGAGCTCGCCCCGTACTCGAACCACCACGTCGTCGCCCGGCCCCTCGTGTCGAGGGTGCCCATCAGCTGGGCCGTGTCGAACCCGACTGCCTGCGCCGGGTCCGTCTGCACGCCCGGCGGCCCCGCCGTGCTGAACGTACGGTCGCTGCCGTACCGACGGCCGCTCGAGTTCTGAGCGACGAGCCGGAAGTGGTACGTCGTCGCGCGGCTCAGCCTCCCGACCGCCGCCGAGACGGCCCGCGTGCTCGTGCCGGAGCCGGCGCCGTGCGTGCTCGTCCTGGAGCCGTACGAGGTCGACCGGCCGTACTCGAACCACCACGACGTCGAGAGGCCGTTCGGCGTCACCGTCCCACGCAGCGTCGCCCCCGTCGTCCCGATGCGGTTCGCATCCTCGGTCGTGACGGCCGGCGCGCCACTCGTGGTGAACGTCGCGTCGCCGCCGGTCGCGGTGCCTGCGTCGCTCGTCGCGACGAGGCGGAAGTGGTACGCCCGTCCGACCTGGAGGCCCGAGATCCCGGTGGAGACGGACTGGGCGCTCGTCGCCGAGCCCGCGCTCCTCACAGCCGTCTTCGTGCCGTAGCCCGTCGAGGTGCCGTATTCGAAGTAGTAGGTCGTGGAACGCCCGTTGGGGTCGACGGTGCCGTTCAGCGTCGCGAAGGTGGTGCCGATCCCGCTCGCCCCGCGCGTGACGGCGTCGGGCGGGACGAGCGTCGTGAAGACGGCGTCGCCGCCGCGACTCGTCCCGTCGCCGTTGGATGCGACGACCCGGTAGTGGTACGTCGTGCCGGCCCTCAGGCCGGTCAGCTTCGACGTGACCTCGACGGAGGCGGTCCCGGAGCCGGCGCTCGCCGCCGGAGTCTTCGAGCCGTACGCCGTGGTCGTCCCGTACTCGACGTACCACGACGTCGAGCGGCCGCCCGGGGCGACCGACCCGGTGACCGTCGCGGTGGTCGTGCCGACGGCGGTCGCCGGCCCGGTGGTGGCTGCCGGTGCCGCGGCTCGTGCCGCGCCCGACGCGAGCGCGCCGACGGAAGCCGCCACGAGCGCGGCCAGAACACACATGCGACTGCGGGGCATGCCTGGACTCCCTTCTCCCGGAGAGAGCATGAACGGCGTCGGTGCGGGTTCTGCGGATGCCGCGTAAGCTCCGCGTAAGCCGTGGTCAGCCGGCGAGCGGCCCGCGCAGGACGATCTCCTCGTACAGCGGGACGTACCCGAGACGGCGGTTCAACTCGACCATCGAGGAGAGCCGGAGCTCGTTCGCGGTGCGCAGCGCCGCCACGCCGCTCGCCTTCGCCCACGCGATCTGCGCCCGCTTGATCGCCCCCGCCACGCCGCGGCCGCGAGCGTCGCGGCGGACGGCGGTGAAGCCGTGGCTCCACGTGCCGTCCTCCTCCGTCAGGTAGCCGTAACCGAGCACCGCTCCGTTCTCGAGCGCGACGAAGTACGCCTCGGGCGGGTGCGCGCCCAGCCCCCAGGCGTGCCAGTCCGCCCCGATGCGGGTCTCGTGCCTGCCCGGCTGGTCGGCATACGCAACGCGCGCGAGCGCGTAGAGCTGGTCGCCCAGCTCGGGCCGCTCCGCCAGCGTCACGAGCTCGTGCCGGGGCCGTCCCGGGTCGGGCGCCGCCGCAACGTCGAGCTCGGAGATCACGTACCGCCGCACCTCGTCGAACCCGCGCTCCTCGAGGAACGCCGGGACCTGCGGCGTGCGGGTCGTCGTCCACGCTTCGAGGCCTGTCTTTCCCAGCGAGCGCGCCGCCGCCGACGCCTCGCGCCAGGCTGCCTCGTCGGCCTCGTGCAGCCACACCTCCGCGAACGGCAGGTGCTCGAGCCCCGGGACCGGCCGGACGTCCACCTACCGGAGCAGCGCCGCGAGCGCGGCGGAGCCGTCGGCGAGCACGGGCTCGCCGTGGGAGACGAGCACCCGCTCGACGTCGAGCTCGAGCAGCGGCCGGAGCGACGCGCGCAGCTCGTCGTGCCCGATCCGCGCCGGCAGCCACCCCGCGGGGCAGAGGCGGAGGCCCCCTTCCTCGGCGCCGAGAATCACGTCGCCGACGACGACCGTGCGCTGCGCCGGCAGGTGGTAGACGACCTCGTTCGCGCGCGCGGTGCCGAGCGCTGCGATGCCGCCCGGCAGCTCCGCGCCCGGCGGGAAGGGGTCGCTGACGCCGCCGGCCCGCCGCGCGACCGGCGCGCGACCGCGCGAGGGCGCCCACACGCGGGCGTCGTAGCGCTCGACCATCGCCGCCGCGTGCCGCGTGTGCCAGAAGACGGTCACGAGCACGTGGACGCCGCCGCCGGCGCGTGCGACGTCGCGGTCGAGCGCCTCCCAGAACCGCTCCGGCTCCTCGGGGGGCACGAGCGGGTCGATCAGGCACACGCCGTCGCCCGTCTCGACGTAGACGGAGCCCACTTCCTGCCGCCACTCCTCGTGCCGGCCGGTCCAGCGCCACAGGCCGTCCGCGATCCTCGTCACCTTCACGAGCCGTGCCTCCCCTCCCCGCTCGCGAACCTCTCGGCGCCGCGTGTCGCCTCGCCGAGCAGGCCGGCGCCACGCGCGAACTCCCGCTCCATCCCCTCCTCGAGGCTGCGTCCCAGCGCATCGTAGACCGAGAGACGGTCGGCGCGCATCGTCGGCTGCGGGTGCTCGGCAAGCTGCAGCGCGAGCTCCTCGGCGGCGGCGCGGGCGGCCCCGTCGGGCACGACGCGGTCGGCGAGACCGATCCGCTGCGCCTCGTCGGCGCCGACGGCGCGGCCGGTGAGGATCAGGTCGAGCGCGCGTCCGAGCCCGACGATGCGAGGCAGGCGGACGGTGCCGCCGTCGACCAGCGGCACGCCGAAGCGCCGGCAGAAGACGCCGAAGACGGCGCTCTCCTCGACGACGCGCAGGTCGCACCAGCAGGCGAGCTCGAGCCCGCCCGCCACCGCGTGCCCGGCAACGGCCGCGATCACGGGCTTCGACGGCACCGTCCGCGTGGGCCCCATCGGGCCGTCGCCGCCCGGCTCCACGCGGTTCGACATCAGCTTCAGGTCGGCGCCCGCGCAGAACGTCCCGCCCGCGCCCCAGAGGACGGCGACGGCGGCGGAGTCGTCAACGTCGAAGGCGCGGAACGCATCGGCGAGCGCGGCAGCGGTCTCGCCGTCGACGGCGTTCCGCGCCTCCGGCCGATCGATCACCACGGTGACGACCGGGCCACGGCGCTCAGATCGAACGTTCATGTCCCTCCCACAAGGGGTCGCGGAGCGCGCGGCGGAGCAGCTTCCCGACGGGGCTCTTCGGCACCTCGTCGACGAAGCTCACCGACTTCGGCGCCTTGTATGCAGCGAGCCGTGCGCGGCAGTGCTCGATCAGCTCCGCCTCGCCGACGCCGTCGGCGACGACGAACGCCGTCACGGCCTCCACCCAGCGCTCGTCGGGCGCGCCCACGACCACGGCTTCGCGCACGGCCGGGTGCGAGGCGAGCGCATCCTCGACCTCCCGCGGATAGACGTTGTAGCCGCCGGTCACGATCATGTCCGAGGTGCGATCGACGAGGTAGAGATAGCCCTCGTCGTCGAAGCGGCCGACATCGCGCGTCCGCACCCAGCCGTCCGCCAGAAACGTCTCGCGGTGGAGGTCCTCGTCACCGTGGTAGCCCGCCGCGGCGAAGGGCGCGCGCACGAGGATCTCGCCCGTCTCCGCGTCGAGCCGCACCTCGGCGTCCACCGCGGGATGGCCGCACGAGAGGAGGCGCTCTCCGACGTGGTCATCGGGCGGCAGGACGGTGATGCAGAGCGGCGCCTCCGTCTGGCCGTAGTACTGGACGAGGATCGGCCCGAAGCGGTCGATGCAGCGCTCGATCTGTGCGCGCGGGGCGGGCGACGCGCCGTAGACGATCGTCCGCAGCCTCGGCAGCTCGCGCGGCGGCTCGCGCAGGAGCGCGCCGAGCATCGTCGGCACGGCGTTGGTCGCGGTCGCGCCGTAGCGCTCGGCGGCATCGAGGAACGCAGCCGGTGCGAAGCCGGACAGCACGGCGGAAGCGGCGCCGCGCAACCAGAACGGCAGCACGAACGTGCCGCTCGCGTGGATCAGGCTCGCAGCGTGCAGCATCACGTCGTCCCGCCGCGGGTCGAGCAGGTTCGCGAGGATGTTCGCGACGATCGCCGCGTACGAGCCCTGCGTGTGACGCACGAGCTTCAGCCTTCCCGTGGTGCCGCTCGTCGCGAGCAGGAGCAGCGTCGTCTCCGCCGTCACCTCGACCTGCGGCTCGACGGCGGGCGCGCGCGCCGCGCGTTCGAGGAGCTCCTCGAGCGAGCCGTCGTCGTCGGCGACGACGGTGTCGCACCCCGCCGTCGCCAGGATCGCCCGCTGCTCGGCCTCCGCGAGACGCGGGTTGAGCGGCACGCGCGCGACGCCCGCCTTCGCACATGCGAAGTCGAGCGGGACCGAGTGAAGCGAGTTCGCGAGCCTCAGGCCGACGCGATCGTCGCCCCGCTCGAGCAGGACGTGTGCGACCCGGTTCGCGAGCTCGTCCACCTCGCCGAACGTCAGCGACTCGTCCCCGCAGAGGACGGCGGTGCGGTCGCGGAAGCGGCGTGCGCCGCGGCGGATCAGCTCGGCAACGGTCATCGGTGATGCCGCGATCATCCCACGGGACGACACCGGATCATCCCCACCGCCGATGCCCCACCCCACACGGCGCCCGTAGAGTCGAAGCATGAAGACGCGCCTCTACTTCCTCCTCCTCGTCACCGGGCTGCTCGTGCTCGCTCTCGGCGGCTGGACGGTCAAGGGGCTCCGCCGGTTCGGCGGCGCGTTCGCGCCACGGCCCGCATTCGGCTAGAGGCCATCGCTACCGTGGGACGGTGAGCCGCCGCTCCCTCACCGTCGACCCGCCCGACCTCGGGCTCTGGCCGACCGCGAAGGGCCTCGCCCGCCTCTGGCGGGAGCAGGGGCGCCTCGTCCTGCTCGGGCTGGCCTGCGCGTTCGTGTACTCCGGGCTCTCGCTCGCGATCCCGATCGTCATCCGCCACGCGATCGACGACGCGATCGCGCCGCGCAGCGGCCACCGTGCCGCACTCTGGCCGTACCTCGTCGCCGTGGCCCTGCTCGCGCTCGCCCGCTTCGGCCTCAACTTCACGCGCCGCTACGCGACCGCGCGCACCGGCATCCGCGTCGAGTGGCGCATGCGCGAGCTCCTCTACCAGGCGTACCTCCGGTACCCGCGCGCGTTCTACGACCGGCACGCGACCGGGCAGGTCGTCTCGCGCGCGACCAACGACCTCTACCCCATCCGCTACTTCATCGGCTGGGGCATGACGCAGGGGATCCAGTCCCTGATGATGATCGTCGGGATCGCGGTCGTCCTCTTCCTCGTCAACGTCAAGCTGGCCGCGATCGCGCTCGTCTCGATGCCCGCCGTCTTCGTGCTCGCGTTCACGTTCGCGCGCAAGGTGATGCCGATCTCGCGCCACGTGCAGCAGCTGAAGGCCGACGTCACCGAGGCCGCGGACGAGGCGGTCGTCGGCATCGAGATGGTGCAGGCGTTCGGCCGCGAGGACGACGTGCAGGCGCGGTTCGCCGGCAAGGCAGAGGCGGTTCGCGACGGCGTGCTGCGCCAGGCGCGCGTCGAGGCGGCGTTCCTGCCGGGGCTCCTCTTCCTGCCGACGCTCTCGATCGCCGCCGTCGTCTTCTTCGGCGGCCGGGACGTGATCGGCGGCACGCTGACCTACGGCGAGTTCTTCCTCTTCTACCAGCTGCTCCTGCAGATGGTCTGGCCGCTCGAGGCGCTCGGCTGGATCCTCTCGCTCGCGCAGCGCGCAACCGCGTCCGCCTCGCGCAGCTTCGCGTGGCTGCAGGGGATCGAGGTCATCCCCGAGCCGACGCACCCCACGTCGCTGCCCGAGGGGCCGCTCGGCGTGCACTTCCAGGACGTCCGCTTCTCGTACGGGGCCGGCTCCGAGGTGCTCTCCGGCGTCGAGCTGGCGATCGAGCCGGCCGAGGTCGTCGCGGTCTGCGGGCCGACGGGCGTGGGCAAGACGTCCCTGCTCAACCTGCTGCCCCGCTTCTACGACCCCACCGACGGGCGCGTGCTCGTCGGCGGCGTCGACGTGCGGGACGTCGAGCTCTCGGAGCTGCGATCGGCGGTCGCGATCGTCACGCAGCGGCCGATCCTCTTCTCGCTGCCGCTCCGCGACAACCTGACGGCTGCCCGGCCGGACGCACCGTGGGAGGAGGTCGTCGGGGCGTGCGAGGCCGCGGGCGTCGCACAGTTCGCCGCCGAGCTGCCCGACGGTTACGACACGCTGATCGGCGAGCGCGGCGTCAACCTCTCCGGCGGGCAGCGCCAGCGGGTCGCGCTCGCCCGCGCGCTCGTCGCCGGCGCGCGCGTGATCGTGCTCGACGACCCGATGTCGGCCGTGGACACGCACACCGAGCGCCACCTGGTCGAGAACCTGCGCCCGGCGCTCGCCGGCCGGACGGTGCTGATCGCGACGCAGCGCCTCTCGACCGTCGAGGTCGCGGACCGTGCGGTCGTGCTCGACGAAGGCGTCGTCGTCGAGTCGGGGACGCCGCAGGCGCTGCTCGCCCGCGGCGGCGTCTTCTGGTCGCTCTTCGGAGAGGAAGTCGGTGCCGCGGCATAGGCGTAGGCTCGACGGAGCCGACCCGGGAGCGAAGGCGTCGGCTTCGCCGGCGCGGAAGCGGAGGCAGCGTGTCGGCCTCTCGCGGCTCACCCGGTACCTGCGCGGGCGGGTCGTGCGCGTCTCGCTGCTGGCGGCGATCGGCATCGTCTCCGCAGCCGCGCCGGTCTCGGCGCTCCTCGTCGTGCAGGACGCGATCGACCACGGCATGCGCGCGCACGACCGCCAGCGGCTCGGCCTCGACGTCGCGATCTACCTCGGCATCAACGCGCTCGCGTGGGTCCTGCAGACGACGCTCGTCCGCGGCCTCGCGCGGGTCGGTCAGGACGTCGTGCTCGGGCTGCGCGAAGACCTCTTCGACCACCTGACGCAGCTCTCGCTCCGCTACTTCTCGCAGCAGAAGGCGGGCTGGATCATCGCGCGACTCACCTCCGACGTGGATGCGCTCTCGGACGTCCTCTCACAGGGGCTGACGACGCTCGTCGTCAACACGCTCACGCTGATGGCCGCCGTGGTCGGTCTGTTCGTGCTCGACTGGCGGCTCGGGCTCGTCGCGCTCGTCATCCTCCCGCCGACGCTCGTCCTGACGCGCTGGTTCCAGGTTCGCTCGCATGCCGCCTTCCTGCGAGTGCGCGAGACGATCTCCGCCATGACGGCCCAGATCGCCGAGTCGGTCTCCGGCGTGGCGGTCATCCAGGCGTTCAACCGCGAGCGCGCGTTCCTCGGCGAGTTCGACAAGGCGAACTGGGCGAACCGGCAGACGAACACGCACGCCCAGTGGCTCAACTCGCTCTTCTTCCCCGGAATCGAGTTCCTGGGCGCGATCGCCATGGTCGCCGTGCTCTGGCTCGGCGGGCACATGCTCGGCGAGGGGACGGTCACGATCGGCACGCTCGTCTCGTCGGTCTTCCTGCTCAACCTCGTCTTCCAGCCGCTGCAGGAGCTCTCCGACCTGTACGGCCAGGTGCAGTCGGCCGGCGCTGCGATGGAGAAGATCAGCTCGGTGCTCGACGCCGAGCCGGAGATCCGCGACGCACCCGACGCGCAGCGGCTGCCGCGGATCGAGGGCGAGCTCCACATCGACCGCGTGACCTTCGCCTACGGCCGGGAGCCGGTCCTGCACGCGATCGACATCCACATCCCTCCGGGCGGCTGCCTCGCGCTCGTCGGCGAGTCAGGGGGCGGCAAGTCGACGACCGCGAAGCTCGTGGGCCGCTTCTACGACCCGGACGAGGGAGCCGTCCGCGTCGACGGGCACGACCTGCGTGGCGTCGAGCTGCGGGCGTACCGGCGACAGCTCGGCGTGGTCCTCCAGGACCCGTTCCTGTTCGCGGGCACGATCGCCGACAACATTCGCTTCGCCCAGCCGGACGCGTCGGACGAGCAGGTGGCCGAGGTCGCGCGTGCCGTCGGCGTCGACCGCATCGCGCGGCGCTTCGAGCGCGGGCTCGGGCACGAGGTGCGCGAGGGCGGCGCCGGCCTCTCGGCGGGCGAGCGCCAGCTGATCTCGATCGCCCGCGCGCTGCTCGCCGACCCGCGCATCCTGATCCTCGACGAGGCGACGTCGAACATCGACCGCCCGACTGAGATCCTGATCGAGCAGGCGCTCGACCGGCTCCTGCGCGGCCGCACCTCGATCATCATCGCCCACCGGCTTGCGACCGTCCGGCGCGCCGACGAGATCCTCGTCGTCGAGCACGGCCGCATCGTTCAGCGGGGCCGCTTCGACGACCTGCTCGCGAGCGAGGGGCCTTTCCGCGAGCTCGCGGCTCAGCTGCAGGGAGCGTCCGAGGAGGACAGCCTGCAGTCGGCGCCCGTCGACGGCAGCCGCCCGAGGAGCTCGGCGAGCGTCGCGAGCTCGGGCTCCGAGTAGCGCGAGAGGAACTGCTCGTCGATGCCGCGGAGGTGCGTGTCGGCCGCGGCGCGCAGCTTCGCCGCACCGTCGTCCGTCAGCTTCGCGTACGAGACGCGCGCGTCGGAGGGGCACGTCTCCTTGCAGACGTAGCCCGAGCGCTCGAGCCCCTCGAGGAGGCGCGTGATCCCCGATGCCGTCAGCACGACCTGCTCAGCGAGGTCGACGCGGCGCATCCGGCCGTCCTCCGCGCGGGAGAGGTGCAGCAGCACCTCGTAGTCGTTCAGCGTCAACCCGTGCTCCCGCTGCAGCTGCGCGGAGAGCTCACGCGTGATCGCGGCGTGGGCGCGCAGGAAGGCGACCCACCCGTCGAGCTGCCGCTTCTGTGTGACGACCGCAGACATACTTGCGACCTCAAGTGTAGCGGGGATCGGCCGGTGTGGGAAGATGGGCGGCAGGGAAACGGAGGATCCAATGCCCGACAACGACTGCTCGCTCGTGGTCGTCGGCGCCTCGGCCGGCGGCGTCGAGGCGTTGCAGCGCTTCGTGCACGCGCTCCCGGGCGACTTCACGGCGCCCGTGCTGATCGTCCTCCACGCTTCGCCGACCGGCCGCAGCTACCTGCCGGAGATCCTCAGCCGCGCCGGGAGCCTTCCCGCCGTGCACGCACTCGACGGAGCTCCGCTCGAGCCCGGGCACATCTACGTCGCCCCGCCCGACTCGCATCTCGTGATCGCGAACGGGCACATGTCGCTCGCGAAGGGCCCGCGGGAGAACGGCCACCGGCCGGCGATCGACCCCCTCTTCCGGACGGCCGCGGACGCGTACGACAGCCACGTCGCAGGCGTCGTCCTCTCGGGGACGCTCGACGACGGCACCGTCGGGCTGCACTGCATCAAGGTGGCAGGCGGTGCGACGCTCGTCCAGGACCCCGGGGACGCGCTCTACCGCGACATGCCCGAGAACGCCATCGCCTACGTCCACCCCGACTACGTGCAACCGGTCGAGGAGCTCGTGGAGACGCTCGTGCGGCTGACGGCGTCGGCACCGACGAACGGAAGGAGGCCCCCGATGGCACCCGAGACCCTGCCGGACGCGGCCCCCGCGCCCGCCGCCGAGATCGCCCAGCCCGGCGAGATGGTGTCGTTCTCGTGCCCCGACTGCGGCGGCACGCTCTGGGAGACGCAGGCAGGCGGCACGGCGAGCTACCGCTGCCGCGTCGGGCACGCCTACACGCTGAACAATCTGCTCGCGCGCCAGGGCGACAGCGTCGAACGTGCGCTCTGGACGGCCTACCGGGCGCTGGAAGAGCGCTCGGCGATGTCCCGGCGGGTCGCGCGGCGACTCGCCGAGCGGGGCCGCGAGGAGTCGGCGGCGCGGTTCGAGCGCCAGGCGGAGACGGCGGAGAGGAACGCGGCCGAGCTGAAGGACGTGCTCGACGCGTTCGAGGCGGCGCCCCAGGCGACGGACTAAGCTCGCCGCATGGCCGCGACCTCGGACGGCACCGACTTCGAGCAGCTGGTCGAGTACATCAGGACGACCCGCGGCTTCGACTTCGGCGGCTACAAGCGCCCGAGTCTCCAGCGCCGGTTCCAGAAGCGGATGCAGTCCGTCCACGTCGGCTCGTACTCCGAGTACCGGCTCTACCTCGAGCAGCACCCGGACGAGTTCATCGACCTCTTCAACACGATCCTGATCAACGTCACCGCGTTCTTCCGCGACGGCGCGGCGTGGGACTACCTGCGCCAGGAGATCGTCCCCCGGATCGTCGAGGAGTCGGCGGGACAGCCGGGGATCCGCGTCTGGGCGACGGGCTGCGCGAGCGGCGAGGAGGCGTACTCGCTCGCGATGTCCTTCGCGGAAGCCATGCCCTCCGACAGGTTCCGCGAGCGCGTGAAGATCTACGCGACCGACGTCGACGAGGAGGCCCTCTCGGAGGGGCGTCACGGCATCTACCCGTCGTCGCGCCTCGACAACGTGCCGGCGGAGCTGCGCGAGCGGTACTTCGAGCGCCTCGAGCAGCGCTACGTGATCAAACCGGACCTGCGACGGGCCGTCATCTTCGGCCGGCACGACGTGGTGCAGGACCCGCCGATCTCGCGCATCGACCTCCTGACCTCGCGCAACACGCTGATGTACTTCACGCCGAACGCGCAGTCGAAGATTCTCACGAACTTCCACTTCGCGCTGCGCGACGGCGGCTTCCTCTTTCTCGGCAAGTCGGAGATGATGCTGAGCCGATCGAACCTGTTCACACCGGTCGACCTGCGGCGTCGCCTCTTCCAGAAGGTGAGCCATCCGGAGGCCTACCGCCCCATTCCGCGCGGAAGGCCGCAGGTCGAGACGGATCGTCCCGACGGCTCCCTGGGCGTGATGATGCGCGAGGTCGGCTTCGAGGCGGCGCCGATCGCCCAGCTGGTCGTCGACCGCGGCGGGAGCCTGACGCTCGCGAACATGCAGGCGCGGACGCTCTTCAACCTCGCCCAGCGCGACGTCGGAAAGCCGCTCAAGGACCTCGAGGTCTCGTACAAGCCGGTCGAGCTCCGCTCGCAGGTCGACCGCGCGTACGCCGAGCGCCACGCGATCAGCCTGCGCGACGTCGACTGGCACCACCCGTCCGGCGACCACCGCGTGATGGACGTGCAGATCGCTCCGCTCGTGGCCGCCGACGGGCAGCTCGTCGGCGTCGGCATCTCGTTCGTCGACGTCACCCGCTACAAGCGGCTGCAGGAGGCGGTCGAGCATTCGAAGCGCGACGTCGAGGTGGCGTACGAGGAGCTGCAATCGACCGTCGAGGAGCTCGAGACGACGAACGAGGAGCTCCAGTCCACGAACGAGGAGCTCGAGACGACGAACGAGGAGCTCCAGTCGACGAACGAAGAGCTCGAGACCATGAACGAGGAGCTCCAGTCGACGAACGAGGAGCTCGAGACGATCAACGACGAGCTGAACATGCGCACCGACGAGCTCGACCAGACGAACGGCTTCCTGGAGTCGATCCTCGGCAGCCTCGACGCGGGCGTGGTCGTCCTCGACGCGCAGCTGCGAATCAACGCGTGGAACGAAGGGGCCTACGACCTCTGGGGCCTGCGCGGCGACGAGGTTCAGGGACAGCACTTCATGAACCTCGACATCGGCCTGCCCGTCGAGAAGCTGCGGACGCCGTTGCGGAAGCTGCTCGCGGGCGAGTCGGTCGACCAGCCGGTCACGGTCGAGGCGACGAACCGCCGCGGCCGCTCGATCACCTGCCGTGTGCGCCTCTCCCCGCTCGCCGACGGCGATGCCGCCCCGCGCGGAGCGATCCTCTTCATGGAGGGAGACGAGGCGTGACGGCGACGGACGAAGCCGATCACGTCCGCGACCACGAGGCGCTGCGCTCGATGCACGCGGCGGCCCAGGCGGATGCCGACCGCTACCGCGCGCTCTTCGACGCGGCGCCTACTGCACTGCTCGTGACGGGCCACAACCTGACGATCGTCGAGTGCAACGCCGCCTGCGCGCGGCTGCTCGGCGTCGACGAGCGCTTCCTGGTCGGAAAGCCGCTGACCGTCTACGTCGACCTCGGCAGCCGCCGCCTCCTGCGGCCCCGCGGCGGCACGCTCCACCACAGGACGACGAGGATGAGCCTGCGGATGCGGCGGAGAAGCGGCGTCGCGTTCGATGCCGCCGTGGCAGCGACCCCGACGCCACGCGAGATCTACTGGTCGATCTCCGACCGCACCGAGGAGGCCCAGGCGGAGGCGCGCCTCTGGGAGCTGAACCGCGAGCTCGAGCACCGCATCGACCAGCAGTCCCGCGAGCTCGAGACCCTTGCCGCGCGCCTCCCCGTCGGCGTGATCGTCCTCCGCGCGGGCGGCGAGATCGCCTGGGCGAACGCCCGCGCGTACGAGATCTTCGGGGGGCCGCCTGACGCGGTCGCACCGCACCTCGCCGAGCCCTTCCAGGGGCGGGAGATCCGCGACGTGCGCGCCACCATGTGGCGTGACCGCCGCGAGATCGTCGTCGAGCTCACGGCGGCCCCGCTCGGCGGGCGGAGCGGCGGGATCGTCGTCGTCGTCGACGACGTCACGCAGCGCGACCGGCTGGAGCGGGCCGACGCGGAGTTCGTCCAGAACGCGGCGCACCAGCTTCGCAACCCGATCACTGCGATCGCCTCGAGCGTCGCCGCCCTGAATGCGGGTGCCCGCGACGACCCCGCCGAGCGGGACCGGTTCCTCGACCACATCGGCCGCGACGCGGAGCGGATCGGGTCGCTGGTCGAGGCGCTGCTCGCACTCGCGGCGCTGCAGCGCGGCGACGTCGCACCCCGCATCGAGGTGGTGCCGCTGTACGGGCTGCTGGAGGACGCCGTCGGTGCGGCGCCGCCCGGCTCGCACATCGAGATCGACTGCCCCGCCGAGATCGCAGTCGTCGCCGACGGGGCGCTGCTCACGCAGGCGGTCGGGAACGTCGTGGCGAACGCCGTCGAGCACGCGCGCTCGGAGGTGCGGGTCGAGGCGCATGTCGAGGAGGCGACGGCGGTCGTCGAGGTCCGCGACGACGGCCCGGGCATCCCCGCCGGGGCACGTGACCTGATCTTCGAGCGGTTCTTCCGGGTCCACGAGAGCGGCCGCCGCGGCTCGGGTCTCGGCCTCGCGATCGCGAGCGCCGCGGCCGAGGCGGCGCAGAGCACGCTCGAGCTGCTGCCCGCGAACGGCTCGGGCGCGGCGTTCCGCTTCACGATCCCGGGGGCGCGACTGCTGTGAGCGTGCGCTCGCTGGAGCTCACCGGAGAGCGGAGGAGCGGGCTTTGCCGGTGCCGGGAGCGGGAGTCTTGACGCGCGTGCTCGTCGTCGACGACGAGGACGCGATCCGCGACGCCGTCGCGTATGTCCTCCGGTCGGACGGCAACGACGTGGAGGTCGCCTCGACCGGCGAGGACGCCGTCGAGGCGGTCGGCGAGGGCTCGTTCGACCTCGTCGTCCTCGACGTGATGCTCCCGGACATCTCCGGCGTCGAGGTAGCGCGTCGGGTCCGCGCGGAGAGCGACGTGCCGATCATCATGCTGACCGCGCGCTCGAGCGAGACCGACCTCGTCGTCGGGTTCGAGGCCGGCGCGGACGACTACGTGGCGAAGCCGTTCTCGGTGCACGAGCTCGTGAGTCGCGCGCGCGCGATCCTGCGCCGGCGCCAACTCGACGAAGGGACGCAGCGGGGCATCCGCCGGGTCGGAGACGTCGAGCTGGACCTGCTCCGGCACGAGGTCCGGGTCGGTGGGCGGCAGGTGCGGCTCACGCCCACGGAGTATCGGCTGCTCGTGAAGCTCGCCGAGTCCGACCGGGCGTTCGGGCGGCGGGAGCTGCTCGAGGCGGCGTGGGACACGAGCTTCGTGCCCGATCCACGCTCGTGCGACGTCCACGTCGCGAACCTCCGCCGCAAGGTGGAGGAGGACGCCGCCGATCCGCAGCGCGTGCTCACGGTGCGCGGCGTTGGCTACCGCCTCGCGCGTTAAGACTCCTTCATCGAACCTGCCCGGGTCGCTCATCGTCCGCGCGGCAGCATCGAAGCGATGCTCGATCTGCTCGGGTCGGTCGAGGCGGCGCGCCTACCGGGGGGAGAACTCGTCGTCTCCGCGCACGGGCCGATCGACGGGCGGATCGTCACGTCCTTCGTGGACGTGCTGGTCGGGGCGACGACGGATGCCGACAGCGTCGTCCTCGACCTGACCGACGCGCACGGCCTCGACGACACGGCGCTCGCCGTCGTCGAGGTCGCCGCGCAACTGCTGGCCGAGCGCGGCGCGAGGCTCCGGGTCGTGGCGCGGCCGCTGCTCACCGGCGAGCTACGCGCGTCGAGCCTCGCCGAGACGATCGATCTGCACGCATCGCTCCGGGAGGCGATCGCGGTTGACTGAGACGACCACCGCCCGGCCGCTGCTGATCCTCTTCATGTCGCAGACCGAGGGTCGGTCCCGCCGCGCCGAGGGCTTCCTGGCGCAGGTGCTCCAGCGTCGACGCAATCACGAGACGTTCGCCGTCCGCTACGTGGCGCGCGAGGAGCGCCCCGACCTGCTCGAGCGGTTCCGCGTCGCGGACACGCCGACGATCCTCGTGGTCGAGGAGAAACGCGTCCGCGGCCGGCTCATCCAGCCGCGCGGCTGCGACGAGATCCAGACGTTCCTCGCGCCCTGGCTCAGGTGACGCGGCCGTAAACGGCGACGTGCCGGCCCGGGCGGAACCGGCGCATCACCTCGCCGCCGTCCGAGTCGTCGCCGACGGCGGTGTTCCCCTCGACCGTGTCGACGCCGCTGCCGTGGGCGCGGATCACGATGCCGACATGGTCGGGGACGCCGCCGTCCCAGTCGAAGATCGCGATGTCGCCGGGCTTCGCCTCCTCGACGACCCGTCCCGTCGCCTTCAGCCACGCCGAGAGCGTCGGCACATAGGCGACACCGCGGCGACCCACGCCGGCCCCGTGCCAGCCGCGGCAGAGGACGACGCCCGCGCCGACGTCGAAGCAGTACGAGACGAAGATCGCGCACCAGGGAACGCCGTCGGCGCCGTACCAGCGTCCGAACATCGTGCGGTTCGAGCCGGGCGGCGACTCGCGGACTCCCACATGCCGCAGCGCCTCGGCCAGGGCTCTCCGCCCCGCTCCAGACCCCGCTCCGGCGACGTCGACATCGGCGCCCCTGCTCCCGGCCGGCTCCGCCGAGCCTACGTCGGTGCTCATGGAGCGACCGTAACGCGCGGGTTTCCCGGCGGGCAAGAGCGGCGATCATCCTGACGATGTTGCGCCGCCTGGGGAGAAGGGCGCTCGCTCTCGCGAGCGTGGCCGCGGCGGTCGCCGCGGGGACGGCGGCCGTCCTCTCCGCGCTCGGCGCGCCGAGCGCACGCGTGTCGCCGGCACGGGCGGCCGACGCGCAGCTGACGTCCCGCTCCGTGGCGTACGGCCATGCACGCGTCGTCGTCGAGGCGCACGTGAACGGCCGGATCTGCTTCCGCGTGAACCGCGGCACCTCCACCGTCGCCCGGTCGTGTGCCTCCTCGCTCGCCGCCGACGAGATCCGCTACGCGTCGTGGCAGACCGCCGTCGGCGGCATCGCCGGCTCGCGCGTGCGCGCGGTGATCGTGAAGCTGACGAAGAAGGGCACGGTCTGGGCGACGCTTCGACGGGGGACGTTCTACGCAGGCGTGCCGAGCGGGCACGAGCCGCGCGCCGTCGTCAAGGTGCTCGCCGGCGGCGCCAGGCGCACGTTCACCGTCACAGGCTCCCGCTGAACGTGTCGCAGCCTGTCGGCTCGCCGCGCTGGTAGCCGCGCAGGAACCACTTCTGCCGCATCGCCGACGAGCCGTGCGTCCATGTCTCGGGATTCACCTGTCCCTGCGTCTCCTGCTGGATGCGGTCGTCGCCCACGGCAGCGGCGGCGTCGAGCCCCTGCTGGATGTCCTGCTGCGTCAGATCGACGATGTAGCCGGTCGCGACGGCGTGCCGCGCCCAGACGCCCGCGTAGCAGTCGGCCTGCAGCTCGGTGCGCACCGACGTGCCGGCTGCGCCCTGCGTCTCGTTCGCGCGCAGGTCGCCGAGCAGGTCCTGCGCGTGATGCCCGTACTCGTGGGCGATCACGTACGCCTCGGCGAACGGGCCCCCCTGAGCCCCGAACCGGTCGTGGAGCTCCTGGTAGAAGCCGAGGTCGATGTACACGTGCTTGTCCGCCGGGCAGTAGAACGGGCCGACGTCGGTCGTCGCCGTGCCGCAGCCGGTGGACGTCGAGCCGGTGAAGAAGACGGTGTCCGCCTCCTGGTAGCGCTTCCCGTGCGACCGGAACCAGCCGCTCCAGTACTTCTGGACGCTGTTGACGTCGCCGAGGATCCGGCAGTCCTGGCGCTCGTTCGCGTCGGCGCCGGTCGTGCAGTCGAGCTGCGCCGACTGCGCGGCGCCGCCGCCGGGACCGACGCTGATGCCGTCGAGGCTCCCGTACGTCCCGCCTCCGCCGCCGCCGAGGAACGCGACGAGGAGGTAGACGACGATGCCGACGACACCGAGGCCCCCGCCCCCCACCGCCAGGCCGCCGCCCATGCCTCGACGATCCTGTACCTGCGACGGGTCGAGCCTTGCTCCGGGCCGAAACCTCATCGCGTCGCTCTACCTACAGGTCGCGAACCGAAAACGCGGCGAGCGCGGCCGCACCGACGAGGCCGAGGTAGATAGCCGACCAGACGATCAGCGGCGTCCCCGCCTGGTGCGAGCCGCCGAACGGCCCGAGCGTGAGCACGAACTCGGCGAACCCGGTCGTGTCGACGGTCAGGCGATGGAGCGCATCCTCGTACAGCGCGTCGAACGGGAACGCCCACCAGGCGCCGTGGGCGATGCTCTGGAGCCGCTGCGAGTGGATCGCCCGGCCGATCTCGCCGAGCAGGCCGGCCAGCAGGCCGCCGCCGAAGACCATCAGCGTCCCGATTCCGTTCGCGATCGGCGAGAAGAAGACCGAGCCCGCGAGCGCGAGCGCCGACACGACGACGACAGAGGCCGCGAGCTCGATACCCGGTGCGACGAGCCGGTCGGGCGTCCAGCCTCCGGCCCAGTGCGTGATCGCGACGGTCGCGAAGTAGACGACGAGCACGTAGATCGCCGCGACGCCGGCGGCGCCGGCGAACCGGGCGAGCAACAGCCGTGCGCGCCCGACCGGCCGCACGACGAGCGGCTGGAGCAGACCGGCCTCCGCGTCGCCGCGCACGACGTTCAGGGTCAGGAACACCGACAGGACGGCGCCGAGGAAGAGCGTCGCGAACATCGCGAGCCCCTCGACGATCGCGCCGGCGAGCACGTCCGGGTCGAGCTGGTCCTCGCCGGGCCCGACGAAGCTGCGCGTGTCGCGGAACGCGGCGTGGACGCCCCACGCGTAGAGCCCGAGGAACGCGATCGTCAGCACGACGACGACCGCGAACATCTTGCGCCGCACGCTCTCGCGCAGCCCGTAGAGGACGATCGCGATCATTCCTCCACGACCTCGAGGTAGGTCTCCTCGAGCGTGGAGCTGACGACGCGCACCTCGTAGACGTCCTCGCCGGCGGCGACGAGCTCGCGCACGAGGCGCGGCACGTCGGCGCGGCGGGCGTCGGCGAAGCGCCGCGTGCCGCTTCCCGTCTCGACCTCCACCCCGCCCTCGCGGCGCAGCTCGGCCGGTGTCCCCGCGGCGACGACGCGGCCGCGGTCGACGATGACGACGTGGTCGCAGACGAGCTCCACCTCCGAGAGGAGATGCGAGTTGAGGAGCACCGACGTCCCCCGCGCCCGGAGCTCCTCGAGCAGGCCGCGCACCACCCGGCGTCCGGCCGGATCGAGCGCGCTCGTCGGCTCGTCGAGCAGGAGCAGCGGCGGCGCGCCGACGAGGGCCTGGGCGATGCCGAGCCGCTGCTGCATCCCCTTCGACATCTCCGCCACGCGCCTCCTGCGTGCCTCGGGCAGGCCGACGAGGTCGAGCAGCTCGACCCGCTCCTCCTCGCCGCCGGTCGAGCCGGTCAGGCGCTGGTGCAGCGTCAGCACCTCGTCGGCGCTCATCCAGGCCGGGAAGCGGAAGAGCTCCGCGAGATAGCCGAGCGACCGCCGCGCCTGGACGGAGCCCGCCGGCGCACCGGCTACCTCGATCGTCCCGCCCGTCGGGCGCACGAGCCCGCACGCGATCTTGACGAGGGTCGACTTGCCGGCGCCGTTCGGGCCGAGCAGCCCCACGAGCTGCCCGGGTGCGACCTCGACGTCGACGCCGGCGAGCGCCTGGACCCGGCGGTAACGCTTCTCGAGCCCGCGGGCGACGAGGACCGCGCTCGTCACGTCTCGCCGAAGCGGTCGACCAGGATGCGGATCTCGCACACCTCGCGGAAGCCGAGCCGCGCGAGGATCGGCCGCGACATCGGCCCCGCCTGAGTGACGAGCACGGGCGTGCCGCGTGCGACGGCGTCCTCCCAGCGAGCCGCGACGAGCGCGCGGTACGCGCCCCGCCCACGCGCCTCCGGGAGCGTCGAGCCGCCGAAGAGCGTTGCGCCCCGCTCGCCGAACGCCGCCGAGCCACGCGCCACGGGGCGACCGTCGACGTACGCCAGGTAGATCGTGTTGTTCGGGTCGGGCACGTACCGGCGCGGCTTCGGCTCCTCCTTCATGCCGAAGGCGATCGCCGCGATCCGCTCCGCCTCGAACCACTCGTCGTCGGTCTCGGCGCGTCGCACCTCGACATCCGGCGGTGAGGGCGCCGGCGGCTCGCTCAGCACCATGCCGACGGCGAGCGGCGTCGGCTCGTCATCGACGAGGCCCAGGGCATGCAGACGGTCGACCAGGTCGGCCGGACGCGCGTGCGTTCCCACCTCCCAGCTGCAGGCGCGGCGGCCACGCTCCCGCACGTGGCCGTGGATCTCGGCGCGCACCTCGCCGAGCTCGTCGGGCTCGAAGCGGAAGCGCTGGGCGACGTTCCAGCCGGGGTGGTCCCCCGCTCCCAGCCACAGCACGTAGCGGTCCGTGACGATGCGCTCGTCGTTCGGCCCGAGCGGCGTGTAGGCGTTCGCGTTCTCGGCGAGCTCGAGCCACGGGTCGCCGCTCATCGACCGAACGCTACCGGCGTACTAGATTCGGGCGATGCGCTGTTCCGTGTGCGGGCAGGAGAGCCCGGAGGGCTTCAAGTTCTGCGGCAACTGCGGCGCGCCCCTCGTCGTCCCGCCGGCACCGCGCGAGGTGCGGAAGGTCGTCACCGTCGTCTTCTGCGACCTCACCGGCTCGACGGCGCTCGGGGCCGCGACCGACCCGGAGGCGCTGCGCGCCCGCATGCTCGCCTACTACGAGCAGATGCGGGCGATCCTCGAGCGCCACGGCGGCACGGTCGAGAAGTTCGTCGGCGACGCGGTGATGGCGGTGTTCGGCGTCCCGGTCGCCCACGAGGACGACGCGCTCCGCGCCGTGCGGGCCGCCTGGGAGATGCGCGCGGCCGTGCCGGCGCTCGGGCTGCAGGCCCGCATCGGCGTCAACACCGGCGAGGTGGTGACGGGCGAGGGCGACACGCTCGTCATGGGAGACGCCGTGAACGTCGCAGCGCGCCTCGAGCAGGCGGCGGAGCCCGGGGAGGTCCTGATCGGCGCCGAGACGCGCCGGCTGGTGCGCGACGCGGTTCGCGTCACGCCTGCCCAGGTGACCGCGAAAGGAAAGCCGGATCCGGTCGACGCGTTCCGTCTCGTCGACGTCGACCTCGAGGCGGCCGCGATCGCGCGCCGCCTCGACACACCGCTGATCGGCCGCCGCGGCGAGCTCGACCAGCTGCGCCAGGCGTTCGCCCGCGTCGTACGCGAGCAGCGCTGCCACCTGTTCACGCTCCTCGGCGCCGCCGGCGTCGGCAAGTCCCGGCTCGTCGAGGAGCTCCTCGGCTCGCTCGACGCGAGCGTGCTCGAGGGGCGCTGCCTGGACTACGGCGAGGGGATCACCTTCTGGCCGGTCGTCTCGATCCTCAAGCAGCTCGGAGCCCGGGCCGACGAGACGCTGCAGCGCGTCGTCGACGGCGGCACCCTGCCGGGCGAGGTGCCGTGGGCGGTGCGGATGCTCCTCGAAGAGGTGGCCCGCGACCGCCCGCTCGTCGTCCTGTTCGACGACGTGCAATGGGGCGAGGAGACCTTCCTCGACCTCGTCGACCACATCGCCGACCTGTCCCGCGGCGCGCCGATCCTGCTCCTCTGCGTCGCGCGGCCCGAGCTGCTCGACAAGCGGCCCGGCTGGGGCGGGGGAAAGCTGAACGCGACCACCATCCTGCTCGAGCCGCTGCCGCCCGACGACTGCGCCGAGCTGATCGCGGTGCACGGGGGTGTCGACGCCGACGTGCAGGAGCGCATCCTGGCGGCGGCGGACGGCAACCCGCTCTTCGTCGAGGAGATGGTGGCGCTCGTGCACGAGGACGGCGACGTGCGCGTGCCGGGGACGGTGCAGGCGCTCCTTCAGGCACGGATCGACCAGCTCCAGGGTGAGGAGCGCGCCGTGATCGAGCGCGGCGCGGTCGAGGGCCAGGTGTTCCACCGCGGCGCCGTCGCCGAGCTCGCACGGACGACGGAGGTCGACCCGCAGCTCGTCGGGCTCGTCCGGAAGGAGCTGATCCACCCGGCACCCGCGACATTCGCAGGCGAGCAGGCATTCCGCTTCCGCCACCTGCTGATCCGGGACGCCGCCTACGACGCGCTGCCGAAGGAGACGCGGGCGGAGCTGCACGAGCGGTTCGCCGACTGGCTGCTCGAGCACGCGGGCGAGCTGATCGAGCTCGACGAGATCGCCGGCTACCACCTCGAGCAGGCGGCGCGATACCACGAGGAGCTCGGGCACGCGCGACGCGACCTCGCCGAGCGTGCAACGGAGCGGCTCCTCGCGGCCGGGCGCCGCGCGGCGGCGCGCGACGACGTGCCAGCCTCGCTCAAGCTGCTGACGCGCGGCCTCGTGCTCGCCACCGAGGGCTCGCCCACCTGGGAGGGCGCCGCCCTCGACCGCATCGTGATGTTGCAGAGCGCGGCGGAGGACGTCGAGCCTTCGCTCGCAGAGCTCGAGCGAACCGGCGACGAGCGGCTCCGGATGCACGCCCGGGTCGTCCGCGCGCACATGGCCCTCCAGTCGGCGTCGGCGGACTCCTTGCCCGCCGCGACGGAGGTCGTGCACGAGGGCAACCGTCTCTTCGGCCGACTGGATGACGCTCGGGGGCTCGCGGCCGTGGCCGAGCTGGAGGCCGAGCTTGCCTGGTTGGGAAGCAACGCCGCCGCGACGGTCACCGCGATCGAGCGGGCGATCGAGCATGCGCGACGCGACGGCTCCGACGAGCTGGTCGGCCGCAACAAGATCGTGCGCTACGGGCCTGTCGTGTGGGGCCCGTTCACGCCCGCCGAGATGCGCGCACGGGTCGCGGAGCTTCCCGATACGGCGCATCCGCGTCTCGTGATCGAGTCGACGATCGCCCAGCGCGAAGGGCGGCTCGACGAGGCGCTCGCCTACGCGGAGCGGATGGTCGCGCAGCTGAACGAGCTCGGCCTGCGCGTGCTCGTCGCCGCCCCGATGAATGCCCGCGCGCACCTCCTCGGGAAGCTGGGCCGGTACGAGGAGTCGGTGAAGGCGTACGAAGACGTGATTGCCCAGCACGAGTCGCTCGGCCAGGCCGCCTACCTGTCGACGACGCTCGTCGAGTACGGGGAGATGCGCTACAGCCGCGGCGACCTCCACGAGGCGGAGCGGCTCGCGACGGAAGGCGAGCGCCTCGGCGGCCCGGACGACGTCGTCAACTTCTCCAGGGGCCGGAGCGTGCGCGCCCAGATCGCCGCCGACCGGGGTGACGACGGCGCCGCGCTCGAGCTTGCCCACAGCGCCCTCGAGCACGCCGAGCGGACCGATTTCCCGAACGAGCACGGGCGCGCGTACGAGGCGCTCGGCCACGTCCACCGCCGCGCCGGGCGCGCGGACGACGCACGCGCCGCGTACGGCCAGGCGCTCGAGGTCTGGGAACGCTACGGCTACACGGCAGACGCCGGCCGCGTTCGCGGCTTACTTGCCGAGCTGTGACGCCCAGGCGTCGGCGTAGATCGCCTTCAGGTGCTCGACGCGCGCGACGTACGCGCGCGTCTCGGCGAACTGGATCGGCTCGTCGTTCGCGAGCCAGCGGTCGACGTTCCCCTGCCCCGCGTTGTAGGCGGCAAGGACGAGGCGCTCGCTGTGGTACTTCGCGAACAGGTTGTGCAGATACCACGCGCCGTAGCGGATGTTGATCTCGGGGTTGTAGAGGTCGCTCGTGCGGAAGGCGTGGCCGCCGGTGCGGATCGCGATCCCGTGCGCCGTCGCGGGGGTCAGCTGCATCAAGCCGATCGCGCCCGACGACGACTCCGCGTCGGAGCGGAACTTCGACTCCTGGTAGATGACCGCCGCCATCAGCGCGGGGTCGAGGTCGTGCTCGCGGGCGTGGACGCGGACGTACTCCGAGTAGCGCAGGGGGTAGCGGATGCGCTCGTACCAGGCAGGGCTCGTCTCGTGGACGTAGGCGAAGGCGCCGGCGGCGAGCGCCAGCAGCACGACGAGCCAGGCGAGGCGCTTCACGCTTCCGTCAGATCGTGCATGACGGAGGCGACGAACCCGTCGAGCTCCTCGAGCGATCCGGTGTTGGTGAAGGAGTAGTCGGCGCGCGCGACCTTTTCGCGCTCGCCGAGCAGCCGGCCCTCGCGGTCGTCGGTCGCCACCTCCGAGCGTGCGCGGCGCAGCTTCGACGGGGCGGTGATCACGACCACCTTGTCGAACCTGGACTCGGCGCCGACCTCGTAGAGGAGCGGCACCTCGGTCACGCACACGGCCGGCGCGTTCGGCAGGCGGCCGAGCTGCTCCCGCCAGTGCAGGTACTCGGCGGAGACGAGCGGGTGCAGCAGCTCCTCGAGCCACGCGAGCGCATCGCGGTCGTTGAAGACGACCGTGGCGAGCGCGCCGCGGTCGATCTCGCCGTCGGGCGTGACGACGCCGTTCCCCATCCGCTGTACGACCCTGTCACGCACCTCCGGTCGCCGCAGCAGGTGGTGGACGATCTCGTCGCTCGAGACGGTCGCGGCGCCGTGCCGAGCAAAGGCGCGCAACGCCTCGCTCTTCCCCGCCCCGATGCCGCCGGTGATGGCGACGGCGATCGGCGGGCGGGTCACTCCGTCTCGGAAGCGGCCTGCGGCTCGTCTGGCGGTTCGAGCCCGGCGCCGGTCGCGTCGGCCTCGGCAGTCGGGGCCTCGGGCTCCGGCTCCTCGGCTGCGGCCGCCGGCTCGGCGGGCTCGTCGAGCTCCTCGGGCGCCTCGGTCACCGGCGCCTCCGCGAAGACCTCCTCGGAGAGGTCGATCGCCGGCCGGGCGTGCACCGACTCGCCGCCGTCCGCGCGCGGCTGCACCGGATCGGTGTCCTCCACCCGCTTCAGCGACAGCGACAGCCGGCGGCGCTCGCCGTCGACCTCGATGATCTTCACGTTCACCGGCTGGCCCTGAGAGACGACCTCGCGCGGGTTCTCGACGTGGTGCTGCGCGAGCTCCGAGATGTGCACGAGCCCCTCGACGCCCGGCAGGATCTCGACGAACGCGCCGAAGGTCACGACCTTCGTCACGCGCCCCTCGACGACGTCGCCCTCGTGGTAGTTCTCGATCACCTGCTGCCACGGGTCGCTCTGCGTCTGCTTCAGCCCGAGCGAGATGCGCTGGCGGTCGCGATCGATGTCGAGCACCTTCACCTCGACCGTCTGGCCGATCTCGAGCACCTCCGACGGGTGGTTGACGTGCGACCAGGAGAGCTCGGAGATGTGGATGAGGCCGTCCATGCCGTCGAGATCGACGAACGCGCCGAAGTCGACGATGTTCGAGATCTGGCCCTCGACCACGTCGCCGGGCTGCAGCTTGTCGAGGATCTGCTGCCGCTGCTCCTTGCGCTCCTCCTCGAGCACGGCGCGGCGCGAGAGCACGACGTTGTTGCGCGAGCGGTTCAGCTCGATCACCTTCGCGCGCAGCTCCTGGCCGAGGAACTCGTCCAGGTCCTGCACGCGGCGGATGTCGACGAGCGACGCGGGCAGGAACCCCCGCACGCCGAGGTCGAGGATGAGACCGCCCTTGACGACCTCGATCACCCGCCCCGTCACCGGGTCGCCCGACTCGGCGGCGCCCTCGATGTTCTTCCAGGCGAGCTCGAAGCGCGCACGCTTCTTCGACAGGATCAGGCGCCCCTCGGCGTCCTCCTTGGTGAGGACGAGGGCGTCGATCTCGTCGCCGAGACCGACCTCGTCGGCCGGATTGACCGACCGGCGGATCGAGAGCTCGGAGACCGGGATGACGCCTTCCGACTTGTAGCCGATGTCGACCAGGACCTCGTCCTTGTCGACACGAACGACGGTGCCGTGCACGACCTGCCCCTCGTTGATCTCGGGGAAGGTGGACTCGTAGTCGGGGATCAGCTCGCCGTCGGGGCCCTCCACCCAGACGCCGGGCTCCTGCTGCATGAGGTCGTTGGAAGCCAAGCGGCCGGGAAGTATAGCCACGTTCCCTCTGCGGCCCGGACCGCCCGGCCGGTTCGGGGAACGAGAGCCGGATCCCGGCGCGCTACTGCTCGAGGAAGCGGAAGTAGACGCAGTAGCGGATCGAGCCGGTGCGGTTCGTGCCGCTCGCATGCGGGAGCCGCGGGTCCATGACGAGCGCGTCGCCGGGCTCGAGCGCGACCTCCTCCGGAGCGGCACCGTCGAGCGGCCAGACCGTGAGCCCGCCGTTCTCGGGAACGTTTGGGGTGAGCGCGACACCGAGGATCCGTCGGTAGGGACGGCCGTTCGACCAGTCCGGCAGCCGGTCGACGTGCGCCTCCAGCTCGAACTGCTGCTCGGGGTCGTCGGGCATCTGGCCGACGATCTGGGGGTCGCAGAGCTCCCCGTCGCGAAGCTCCTGCGGCAGGTGCTCGAGCAGGTCGAGGACCTCGGCGTCCCAGCGGAGGTGCGGGAACCAGTGCGAGTTCCAGAGCCACTGCGAGAGCCACTCCTGCGGCAGGCCGTGCGTCGCGACGTCGCGGTGGATGTGACGGAGCACCCCGTCGACCGCGGCGGCAGGGACAGCGCCGTGCAGGACCTCGTAGCCGGGACGTGTTTCCGCCGGTGCCAACGGGAATCGCGTACCTGGCTCGCGTCCCGCCGAAACGTTCCGCGGCAGCGACCGTCGCCCAGGGACCTGTCCTCGCGGCGTGCTCCGCAGCGCTCTCCGCAGCGTTTTCCGCAGCGTTCGCGGCCGTCGCGTGATGTGGCGCCCGTCCGCGGTGGAGCCGTGTCCCCTTCCGCTTCACCGCCGCGGCCGGCTACGTGGGGCAGCCGGAACCTATCCCTCCCGGCCAGGCGGAGGCCACCGTGTGGACGAGCCGACACTCAGTCGGCACGAACCTGTGTGCAGTTCGTTCTTGTGGCTGCCACCAGCCGTGCCGCACCCGGCCAGGGCCGCCGGGGAGGGGGCCGCGCGACGAGAAGGCGTCAGCTCTTCGCTTCGGCCCAGTTGTCGCCGACGCCGACGTCGACGGCCAGGGCCGGGTCCAGGTCGTACGCGCCGCACATCTCGGCCCGCACGAGCTCGCGCACCTTCGACACCTCCGGCTCCGGCACCTCGAGCAGGAGCTCGTCGTGCACCTGCAGCACGAGCCGGGCTCCCCGCCCCTCCTCCTGCAGCCGCCGCGCGATCCGGATCATCGCCACCTTGATGATGTCCGCGTTCGAGCCCTGCATGACGAAGTTCACCGCCACACGCTCGCCGAACCCGCGTGTCTGGCGATTCGACGCGCGGATCTCGGGCACCGGCCGGCGCCGCCCGAGCAGCGACGTCACATACCCGTCCTCGGTCGCCTGCACGATCGTCCGCTGGATGAAGTCCTGCACGTGCGGGAACCGCGCCAGATACGCGTCGATGTACCGCTGCGCCTCGTCGCGCGGGATCTCGAGGTTCTCCGACAGCCCGAACGCCGAGATGCCGTAGACGATCCCGAAGTTGATCATCTTCGCGATCGACCGCTGCCCCGGCGTCAGCTCCGCGGGATCGACGCCGAGCACCTCGGACGCCGTCGCCGTGTGGATGTCCTCGCCCCGCGCGAATGCCTCACGCAGCTTCGGCTCGCCGGACACGTGCGCGAGGATCCGCAGCTCGATCTGCGAGTAGTCGGCCGACATGATTCGGTGGCCCTCCTCGGCGACGAAGGCCGAGCGGATCTCGCGGCCGAGCTCCGTGCGAATCGGGATCGACTGCAGGTTCGGATCGGAGGTCGACAGCCGCCCCGTCGCAGCCACCGTCTGGTTGAACGTCGTGTGCAGGCGCCCGTCGGCGTCCGAGATCAGCGACGGCAGCGGCCCGAGGTACGTATTCAGAAGCTTCGACAGCTCACGCCACTCCTCGATCACCGGCACGATCGCGTGCTCGTGCCTGATCGAGCGCAGCACCTTCGCGTCCGTCGAGTAGCCCGTCTTGCCCTTGCGCCCGGCGGTCAGCTCGAGCTTCTCGAACAGGATCCGCCCGACCTGCTGGGTCGACCCGAGCATGAACTCCTCGCCCGCCTGCTCGAACGCCTGCGACTCGAGCTCCTCGACGCGGTCCGCGAGCCGCGCCGTGATTTCGCCCATCCGGTACGTGTCGATCTTCACTCCCGCCTGCTCCATCGCGGCGAGCACCCGCGTGAGCGGGAGCTCCACATCGCGGTAGAGCGGTGTGACCCCCCGCTCGTCGAGCCGCTCGAGAAGCGGCCCGGCCAGCCGTCGCGGCGCCTCCGCGCGACGAACGAGCTCGACCGTCTCCTCGTCGGCGGCCGGCGTCGGCAGCAGCTCGACGCCGTACTCCGCCGCCAGGTCGTCGAGCTCGTAGGAGGCGCGACCGGGGTCGATCAGGTACGCGGCGAGCAGCGTGTCGTCCTTCGCGTCGACACGCAGCGCCTTCGCGTCGTGCACGACGAGCTGCGCCCGCGCAGGAACGACCGCCCGCCGGCCCACCACGACCTCGTCTCCTGTCGCAACGGCCGCGCGGTCGGCGATTGCGGCGAATCCGACGACGCCGCCGAAGTCCAGCTCGCCCTCACGCCAGGGAACCTCGACGCCTGTCACCTTCAGGGGCGCCGACGGGACGGCCGCGTCGAGCTCGTCGACACGCCCGAGCAGCGCACGGAACTCGAAGCGGCGGAAGATCTCCTTCAGCTGCGCGCGATCGGGTGGGTCGAGCACGAGCTGCGCGGGATCGCAGTCGATGTCGAGGTCGCGCCGCATCGTCGCAAGCTCCTTCGACGTGCGCGCGAGCTCGGCGTGCTCGGTGATGTTCTTGCGGCGCGCCGGCGACAGCTCGTCGGCGTGCTCGATCACCGCCTCGAGCGACCCGTACTGGGCGACGAGCTGTCCGGCGGTCTTGTCGCCGATGCCCGGGACGCCCGGGATGTTGTCGGACGTGTCGCCCTTGAGCCCGATGAAGTCGGGCACCTGCTCCGGCGTGACGCCGTAGCGCGCCTCGACGCGTTCCGGCGTGTACACGTTCACGTCCGCGACCCCGCGCGGCGTCATCATCAGGCAGACATTCGCGCTGCACAGCTGGAACGCATCGCGGTCGGTCGAGACGACACACGTCTTGATGCCCTCGGCGTCGGCGCGCGTCGCGAGCGTCGCGATGACGTCGTCGGCCTCCCAGCCGTCGAACTCGAGGTTCCGATACCCGAACGCCTCGACGATCGGCCGAAAGTGCGGGAACTGCTCCCGCAGGAGGTCGGGCATCGCGCGGCGCCCCTCCTTGTAGACGACGTCGGCCGCCTCGGCGACCGCGGCGCGGTGCACCGGCCGCGAGTCCCACGCGACCGCGACGCCCTTGGGGCGGTAGTCCGCGAGCAGCTTGAAGAGCATGTTGGTGAAGCCGAGCAGCGCGTTCGTCGGCTGGCCGTCGGTCGTCGCGAGCTCCTCCGGCAGAGCGAAGAAGGCGCGGTAGGCGAGGTTGTTGCCGTCGACGATGAAGAGGTCGCACTCGCGCGCCGGCGCGTCGTCCAGCTCGAGCTCCGCCCCGGTCAACGTCTTCGGCACAGGGTCACGGTATCGTCGGCGGCCGATGCCGGGCCTCGAGATCCATGCACTTTCCGAGTTGCGCGACGAGGCGGCGCGGTTGCTCGCCGAACGGTACGCGCGGCAGCGGGCGGCGGAGCCGCTCCTGCCCGAGATCGACGGCTTCGAGCGGCACGTGCCGGCGGACGGTCTCGTCGCGACCCGCGGCGGCAGGGCAGTCGCGTACCTTGCAGACGAGTCCGGCGGCGACGTGCTCCGGCCGAGCTTCGCGGGTCACGCGGCGAACGAGGCCGAGGCCCTGCGCGACCTGTTCGCGGCGCTCACGGCCGACACGGACGCGACGCGGTTCGGCGTGGCCGTCCCGGCGTCGGAGCACGAGGCGATCGACGCGTGGTTCCGGCTTGCATTCGGCTGCCAGTTCATCTGGGCCGTGCGCGAAACGGACGGTCAGGGTGATGGAGGGGTACAGCTACACGACGGTCTGATTCGGACGGGCACCCCGGACGACCTGAGCATGGTCGCTCGCTTCGACGAGATCCTCTGGGCGCACCAGGCGCGGTCGCCGAGCTTCTCCGGGCTCGACGTGCCCCCGCTGGACGAGTTCGAGCGGGAATGGAGTGACACGTGGGACGACCCGGAGACGTTCCCGCACTTCGTCGCGGAGCGCGACGGACGGGTCGTCGGGCATGCGCTCCTCTACCGCCGGCCGGAAGGCGACCTCCGCGTGCCGCCCGGCAACATCGACCTCGCGCATGCCGCGACGCTCGACGACGTGCGAGGCACGGGCGTCGGTCTCGCGCTCACGGCGCACGTCCTCCGCTGGGCGCACGAGCACGGTTTTCGCTCGCTGACGACGGACTGGCGCTCCGTCAACCTGCTCTCGTCGCGCTTCTGGCCCCGCCGGGGCTTTCGGCCGCAGTACCTCCGGCTCTACCGGGCGGTCCCCTAGATGCCCTCGGCGTCGGCCTTCGCGCTCTTCTGCCTCGCGTCCGTCGCGCTCGCCGTCGTGCCGGGGCCCGCCGTCACCTACATCGTCATGCACAGCGTCGACAAGGGCCGCCGTGCCGGCCTCGCCTCCGCTGCGGGCGTCGCGAGCGGCGGCCTCGTGCACGTCGCGGCGGCGACCGTCGGCCTGTCGGCCGTGATCGCGTCGTCGGCGACGGCATTCACCGCCGTGAAGCTCGTCGGTGCCGCCTACCTGATCGTCGTCGGCCTTCGCCGGCTCGCCGGATTCGACGAGTCCGAGCAGGTGCAGGCCGCTCCGGCCGCGCTCGCCCGGCTCTACCGACAGGGCGTGGTCGTGAACGTCTTCAACCCCAAGACGGCACTCTTCTTCCTCGCCTTCCTGCCGCAGTTCGTCGACCCCGACGCGTCGGTGCCGCCACAGGTGGCCCTGCTCGGCCTCGTCTTCGCGACGATCGCGTTCGCCTCCGACTGCACGTACGCGCTGCTCGCCGACCTGCTCGCGGGCCGCCTTCGCCGCAGCGGCCGCGGCGCCCTCCTCCGCCGCTACGCATCGGGGCTCGTCTTCCTCGTGCTCGGGATCACCGCTGCCGCGGCGCACCGTCCGTCGTGACCCGCATCCCGCTGCTCTCCGACTCGCGCATCCTGGTCGTCGAGCCCGGCCCGGACGACCTCATCCTGCGGCCGCCGGCTGCGCGCGAGGCGCTCGGCGACGTGCCGCAGGCGGTGCGCGACGCGCTCGCGTTCCCCCTCACGGGCGAGCCGCTCGAGCGCCTGGCGAAGCCCGGCGGCTCCGCGACGATCGTGATCGAGCAGCCTTCGCTGCCGGTGGCGGCGACACCGCTCGGCCCGCGCCACGTGGCGGTGGCCGCCGCCGCGGACGAGCTGGAACGCCTCGGTGTCGACCGCATCTCGATCGTCGTCGCCGGCGGCTTGCTCCGCCGCACGTCGCCGCGCGACATCGGGCTCCTCTTCCCGCCGGAGTTCCGACGGCGCTTCCGCGGCCGGATCATCGTCCACGACGTCGAGGCGGACGATCTCGTCGAGCTCGGCGAGGTGGGCCCCGTCCCACTGCGCGTGAATCCCGCTCTCGTCGAGACGGACCTCGTGGTGACGGTGACGGCCGCCGAGACCGTCGTGCACGGCGGCCCCGCCGCGCTGCTCGCCGCGGCGGGAAGGGAGCCGCTCCGCGCGGCGGGCGCGCAGTCGCTGCTCGAGACGAGCGCCTCGCAGGGCTGGAGCCTCGCGGTGGAGCTCGAGCGGCGCCTGCAGCAGCGCGTGCCCGTCATCGGCGTGTCGCTGGTCCTCAACCTGCCGCGGATCTCGGGCCCGTTCTCGGGGTATCCGCACGACGAGGAGGCCCTCGATCGCGTCGCGCGCTCGCGCGCCCGGAGGCTGTTCGGGCTCGCGCCCGCTCCCGTGCGTCAACACATCCTCGAGCGCGTGCCGCGCGAGCTGACCGCCGCCGCCGTGTACGCCGGCCCGCCGTCGGTGGCGCACGCCGAGGCGCTCCTGCGCGGGACCGTCTTCAAGAGCGCGCAGCTCGACGAGCCGCTCGACGCGATCGTCGTCGGCATCCCGCCGACGACGCCGTGGCTGCCACGGGAGCGGCCGAACCCGGTCACGGCCGCCTACGTGGGTCTCGGGCTCGCGCTCCGCCTCTGGCGGAACACGCCGCCGGTGCGCGACGGCGGTACCGCGATCCTCGTGCATCCTCTGCCACGCCGCTTCCCGCGGCCCACGCAGACGCCGTACAGGTCCGTCCTTTACGCCGCCGCTGCTCGCGAGGCCGACGCGATGCGGACGGCCGAGCAGGAGGCGCAGCGAGATGCGGCGGGAATCGCCGACTACCGCGCCGGCCGCACGTGCCATCCGCTCCAGCCCTTCGTGGAGTGGAGTGCCTGCGACGCGGCGGCGCACCGCCTCGGAGCCGTGCTGGTAGCGGGCTGCCGCGACGCCCAGGCGGCGCGGCAACTGGGGCTCGTGCCCGTGCACGCGCTCGGCGCCGCGCTCGAGATGGCGCACGGTCGCGGCGCCCGGAGCATCGGCTACGTCGTCGCACCGCCGTTCTTCCCGCTCTCGGTCGCGGCCTGAACCGCGTGCCGGTGCGCCCCCGCGGCGCACACGGTCATTGACATAGATGCATCGCAGGCAACGTGCCTGGTTTTACCGTCCGCCCGCCGGAAAACGGACGCTGCACATGCGACGGCGACAGGGGGTCTCTTTGGGCACGATTCTGATCACCGGAGGCGCCGGCTTCATCGGCTCGCACCTCTGCGACGCGCTGCTCGAGCGCGGGTACCGCGTGCGCGTGCTCGACTCCCTCGTCGAGCAGGTGCACGGCGACGCCGAGCGCCCGGAGTACCTGTCGGAGGACGTCGACCTGATCGTCGGTGACGTCCGCGAGCGTCCTCTCGTGCGCGAGGCGCTCGACGGCGTGGATGTTGTCGTCCACCTCGCTGCGCGCGTCGGCGTCGGGCAGTCCATGTACGAGATCGGCGAGTACGTCTCCGCGAACACGCAGGGCACGGCGGTCCTGCTCGAGGCGATGCTCGACAGGCCGGCGGCGAAGCTCCTCGTCGCGTCGAGCATGTCGATCTACGGCGAGGGCCTCTACGACCCGGCGCCGGCGGTCGAGCGCCGACGCGCCGACCTCGCCGCCCGTCGCTGGGATCCGCGCGGCCCGCACGGGGAGAGGCTCCGGCCGCTGCCGACTCCCGAGGAGAAACCGTGTGCCAACTCCTCGGTGTACGCGCTGACGAAGTACGACCAGGAGCGGCTCTGCCTCGTCTACGGCGCCGCCTACGACGTGCCGACGGTCGCGCTCCGCTTCTTCAACGTCTACGGCCCGCGCCAGGCGCTCTCCAACCCGTACACGGGGGTGCTCGCGATCTTCGCCGCGCGGCTCCTGAACGAGCGGCGGCCGCTCGTCTACGAGGACGGCGAGCAGCGTCGAGACTTCGTGAACGTGCGCGACGTCGTGCGCGCCTGCGTCCTCGCGCTCGAGCGGGACGGAGCCGACGGGCATTCGCTGAACGTCGGCAGCGGGCGGAGCGTCACCGTCAACGAGATCGCGCGCAGTCTCGGCAGCGTGCTCGGCGTCGACGTGGCTCCGGAGGTGACGGGGAAGTTCCGCGCCGGCGACATCCGGCACTGCTTCGCCGACATCTCGAAGGCGCAGGCACTGCTCGGGTACGAGCCCGAGGTCGCGCTCGACGACGGGATGCGTGAGCTCGCCGACTGGCTGGAGACGCAGAGCGCAGACGATCGCGTGGACGACGCGACGAACGAGCTCTTCTCGCGGGGGCTCGCGCGATGAGGACCGCCGTCGTCACCGGTGGGGCCGGCTTCATCGGCACGAACCTGACCGCACGCCTCGTGGAGGACGGAGCGCAGGTGGTCGTCCTCGACGACCTCAGCCGCCGCGGGTCGGAGGGGAACCTTCGCTTCCTGCGCGACACGTACGGCCGCGCGGTGCGCTTCGAGCGCGGCGACGTGCGCGACCCCGCGGTCGTCCGCCGGGCCGTCGAGGGTGCCGACCGTGTGTACCACCTGGCGGCGCAGGTCGCGGTGACGACGTCGCTCGACGACCCGGTCGCCGACTTCGACGTCAACCTGCGCGGCACGTTGACGGTGCTCGAGGCGCTGCGACGCCTCGACGACCCGCCGTTCCTCCTCTTCACGTCGACGAACAAGGTCTACGGGGCGCTCCCCGACCTGCCGCTCGCGCTCGTCGGCGGCCGCTGGCTCCCTACGGACGCCGGCCTGCGCGCGAACGGCCTGTCCGAGGAGCGCCCACTCGAGTTCTGCACCCCGTACGGCTGCTCGAAGGGAGCGGCCGACCAGTACGTCCTCGACTACGCGAAGTCGTTCGGCCTTCCCGCGACGGTCTTCCGGATGAGCTGCATCTACGGGCCGCACCAGAACGGCACCGAGGACCAGGGTTGGGTCGCGCACTTCGCGCTCCGGGCCGCGGGAGGCCGCGCGATCACGGTGTACGGCGACGGCAGCCAGGTGCGCGATCTCCTCTTCGTCGACGACCTGGTCGAGGCGATGCAGCTCGCGCGCGAGCACGAGCGGAGCGTCACGGGACGCGCGTTCAACATCGGCGGCGGCGCGGCGAACGCCCTCTCGGTCGGCGAGGTGCTCGAGCTGCTCGAGGCGAGCGGTGTACGGCGCGCCGAGGAGCGACTCGGCGACCAGCGCTACTACGTCGCCGATACGCGCAGCTTCCAGGAGGCGACGGGCTGGGCGCCGCTCGTCGGCGTCCACCACGGGATCGAGCGGCTCGTCCGCTTCCTCGCCCCGGTGGAGGCTGCAGCCTGATCGGCGTCGCGGTCGAGACGATGCGCGCCGGGATCGTCGACGGCCCGGGCCGCGCGAGGACGACAGCCGTTCGACTCCCTGAGGCTCGCGAGGGTGAGCTCGTGATCCGCGTCGAAGGCTGCGGCGTCTGCGGATCGTCGCTGCCGTTCTGGGAGGGGCGCGACTGGTTCGCCTACCCGGGCGAGCCGGGCGCGCCGGGGCACGAGGCGTGGGGTCACACCGGGGACGGGCGCCGCGTCGCCGCGCTCACGTACCACGGCTTCGCCGAATGGGACCTCGCCGCCGCGGACGCCGTCGTCGAGCTCCCCGCCGCCCTGGACGGCCTGCCGTTTCCCGGCGAGGCGCTCGCCTGTGCCGTCAACGTCGTGCGGCGGGCGGGCGCCCGGCCGGGCGCCCGCGTCGCCGTCGTCGGGATGGGCTTCCTCGGCAGCGCCGTCGCGTCGCTCCTCGACGAGCCGACCGAGGTACGGCGCGAGGCGGGCGTCGTCGGCGAGTTCGACGTCGTGATCGAGGCGGCGGGCAGCCAGTCGGCGCTCGACACGGCCTCCCGGCTCGTCGCCGCCGGCGGGCGCCTCGTGATCGCCGGGTTCCACCAGGACGGGCCGCGCACGGTCGACCTGCAAAGCTGGAACTGGCGCGGCATCGACGTCGTCAACGCCCACGAGCGCGACCCGCAGGCATACGTACGCGGGATGCGGGAGGCGGTGGAGCTCGCCGTCGCAGGCGCGCTCGACGTGGAGCGGCTCGTCACGCACCGGCTGCCGCTGGCGCGCCTCGACGAGGCGTTCGAGCTCGCGCGTACGCGGCCGCCGGGGTTCGTGAAGGCGGTCGTGTGCCCGTAGCCACCGTGCCCCGCCTCGGCTTCATCGGAGTCGGCTGGATCGGGCGCAGCCGCCTCGAGGCGATCGAGCGCTCGGGCGCCGGAACGGTCGCCGCGATCGCCGACCCGGCCGTCGAGGGCGCGCTCGAGCGCTACGAGGAGCTGCTGGCACGCGACCTCGACGGCGTCGTGATCGCGACGCCGAGCGCCCTGCACGCCGAGCAGGCGATCGCCGCGCTCGAGCTCGGCCTTCCCGTGTTCGTGCAGAAGCCGGTCGGGCGCACCGCCGCCGAGGTGCGCGCGGTCGTCGCAGCTGCGGAGCGTGCCGGCGTCCCGCTCGGCGTCGACCTCTCGTACCGGCACGTCGACGCGTTCGTCGAGGCGCGCGAGCAGGTGCGGTCGGGCGCGCTCGGCGACGTCTTCGCGGCCGATCTCGTCTTCCACAACGCCTACGGCCCCGACAAGCCGTGGTTCCGCGATCCGGCGCTCGCCGGCGGCGGGTGCGTGATCGACCTCGGCATCCACCTCGTCGACCTCGCCGTGTGGACGCTCGACCTCGACCCGCGCGACGTTCGCGCGCGCCTGCGCGGCGAGCCGGTCGAGACCTGGGCGACGGCGGAGCTCGACCACGTGCGCATCGCCTGCTCGTGGGACCTGCACGCGGGGCAGGGCGCCGTGATCGAGGCGACGTTCGTGGGCACGGACGGGAGCATCGGTGTCACGAACGTCGGCGGCTCGTTCTACGACTTTCGCTGCGAGCTCCTGAGGGGCACCTCACGCGAGGTGCTCGTCGAGCCGCCCGACGCCTGGCCTGGCCGGGCCGCGGTCGCCTGGGCGCGGCGTGTCGAGGCGGGCGCCGGCTTCGACGACGCCGAGGGCGCCGAGCTCGTCCGCGTGGCGGAGCTCCTCGACCGGATCTACGGCCGATGAGGATGCTGATGACGGCCGACGCGGTCGGGGGCGTCTGGACGTATGCGAACGATCTCGCCCACGCCCTCGACGCCGAGGTGACGATCGCGACGATGGGGCCGCCGCCGGCGGAGCGCGGCGAGGGCGTCGTCGTGTCGACGTACGCACTCGAGTGGGAGGACGATCCGTGGGACGACGTCGACCGCGCCGGCGCCTGGCTGCTCGAGCTCGAGGAGGAGCTCGAGCCCGACGTCGTGCACCTGAACGGCTATGCCCACGGCGCACTACCGTGGCGGGCGCCGCTCGTCGTCGCCGCGCATTCCGATGTCGTCTCGTGGTGGTGGGCGGTGCACGGGCGGCCGCCGCCGCAGCGGTACGACCGCTACCGGTCCGCAGTCGAGGTGGGCCTGCGCGCCGCCGACGCCGTCGTCGCGCCGACGAGTGCGGTGCTCGACGACCTGCGCCGCCACTACCGGCTCCGCCGCGAGCCGGTCGTCGTACCGAACGGCAGCTCGTTCGATCCGGCGTCGGCAGCGAAGGAGCCGTTCGTACTCGGTCTCGGGCGCTTCCGGGACGAGGGGAAGAACCTCGTGGCGCTCGAGCGGGCATGCGCGACGTTGCCGTGGCCGCTCGTCGCGGCCGGTGAGGGGACCGCGCTCGGCCGGCTCGGCCGCGCCGAGGTCCGATCCCTCCTCGCACGCGCAGCCGTGTTCGCGTCGCCCGCGAGGTACGAGCCGTTCGGGCTCGGGATCCTCGAGGCGGCGCGCTCGGGCTGCGCGCTCGTCCTCGGCGACATCCCGAGCCTGCGCGAGGTGTGGGGCGAGGCGGCGCTGTTCGCGCCGCCCGAAGACGACGAAGCGCTGGCCGCTGCGCTCGGTCTCGTCACCTGCGACTCCGAGCTGCGCGCGGAGCTCGCCGTGCGCGCCCGCCGGCGCGCCACGCGATACACGGTCGACGCCATGGCGGCGGGTTACGCCCGCGTCTACGACCACGTGCTGTCGGCGGTGGCGGCATGAAGATCGTCTTCTTCGTGCACTCGCTGGCGAGCTGCTGGAACCACGGCAACGCCCACTTCCTGCGCGGCGTCGTCCGCGAGCTGCGCGAAGCGGGGCACGACGTGGACGTGTGGGAGCCGGCCGACGGCTGGTCGCGCTCGCACGTCGACCAGGGAACGCTGGCCGCGCTCTCGCGCCGCTTCCCGAGCCGCACGTACCGGCGTGCCCTCGACGTCGCCGCCGCGCTCGACGGCGCGGACGTGGCGATCGTGCACGAGTGGAACGAGCCGTGGCTCGTGGCGGCGGTCGGCGCGAACGGCGTGCGCGCGCTGTTCCACGACACGCATCACCGCGCAGTCACGAAGCCGGACGAGATGCGCCGCTATGACCTCTCCGGCTACGCCGGCGTGCTTGCGTTCGGCGCCGCGATCGCCGAGGTCTACCGCGACCGGTCGTGGCACGACCGGGTGTGGACGTGGCACGAGGCGGCCGACCACCGCCTCTTCCGCCCACTCGACCGCGAGCGCAGGCGCGACCTCGTCTGGATCGGGAACTGGGGCGACGGCGAGCGCACGCGCGAGCTGGAGGAGTTCCTCTTCGAGCCGGCGCTCAGGCTCCGCCTCACCGGCACCGTCCACGGCGTCCGCTATCCGGCCGACGGGATCCGTGCAGTCGAGCGCGCGGGGCTCGGGTACCGCGGCTGGCTCCCGAACCACCGCGTGCCCGAGGCGTTCGCCGCGCATCGCGTGACGGTGCACGTGCCGCGGCGGCCGTACGTGGACGCACTGCCCGGTATCCCGACGATCCGCGTCTTCGAGGCGCTCGCCGCGGGCATCCCGCTCGTCTCGGCGCCGTGGGAGGACACCGAGGGGCTGTTCCGGGACGGCGACTTCCTGTGGGCGCGCACCGGACGGGAGATGGAGGGCGCGCTGCGGGAGGCGCTCGCCGATCCCTCGCGGGCGGCTCGCGGGCGTGAGACGGTACTGACGCGCCACACGTGTGCGCATCGCGTGCGCGAGCTGCTCTCGATCCTCGCCGGGCTCGGCATCCGCGAGGCGGTTGCCGCATGAATATCGCGTGGTTCGCCTCGTCGCTCGTCTCCTCGTACTGGAACGGAGCCGCGACGTACTACCGCGGGCTCGTGCGCGCGCTCGCCGAGCGCGGGCACGACGTCACCTTCTACGAGCCGGACGCGTACGAGCGGCAGGCGCACCGCGACCTGGACGACCCGCCGTGGGCGAGCGTCGTCGTGTGGCAGCCGACGGCGGCGAACGCGCGCCGGCTCGTCCGGGCGGCTCGCAGTGCCGACCTCGTCGTGAAGGCGAGCGGTGTGGGCGTGCTCGACGACGTGCTCGACGATGCGGTCGCCTCGCTCGACGGGCCGACACGCATCTTCTGGGACGTCGATGCTCCCGCGACGCTCGCCGCCGGGGACGAGCGGTTCGCCGCGCTCGTCCCGCGCTTCGACCTCGTGCTCACCTACGGCGGCGGCGACCCGGTGGTCGAGCGCTACCTCGACCTGGGCGCGCGCGAGTGCGTCCCGATCTACAACGCGCTCGACCCCGAGACGCACCACCCGGTCGATCCCGACCCGCGCTTCGAGGCCGACCTCGGCTTCCTCGGCAACCGCCTGCCCGACCGCGAAGCGCGGGTCGAGCGCTTCTTCCTGCGCGCGGCCGAACTGCTCCCGGAGCGGCGGTTCCTGCTCGGCGGCTCGGGCTGGGAGACGCGGGAGCCGCCGGCCAACGTCGCGTACGTCGGCCACGTCGGCACCGCCGACCACAACGCCTTCAACGTCACGCCGCTCGCGGTGCTCAACGTGACGCGCGACTCGATGGTCGCGAACGGCTGGTCGCCGCCGACGCGCGTGTTCGAGGCGGCCGGCGCAGGCGCATGCCTCATCACGGACGCATGGCAGGGAATCGAGGAGTTCCTCGACCCGGGCACGGAGGTGCTCGTCGGCCGCAACGGCCATGACGTTGCCGGCCATGTCCAGGGACTGTCCCCGGACATGGCCGCAAAGGTCGGTGCTGCGGCGCGCGATCGAGTGCTGCGCGACCACACCTATGCGCAACGGGCGGAGCAGGTCGAGAGCGTGCTGGGCGGGCGTAGGCTCGACGGAGCCCGCCAGGGAGCGGAGACGCCGGCTTTGCCGGCGTCGGGAGCGGGCCACGGAGTCCGTGCGTGAGGACGGTCTGGCTCGGGCTCTCGATCACCTCGTCGTGGGGGAACGGCCATGCGACGAACTACCGGGGCCTGCTCGCAGCGCTCGCGCGACGTGGCCACGAGGTGCTCTTCCTCGAGCGAGACGTCCCCTGGTACTCGGCGAACCGCGACTTCCGGGCGCCGTTCGTTCGCCTGTACCGCTCGGTCGACGAGCTCGAGCGCTGGGCCGAGGAGCTGCGCGACGCCGACCTCGTGGTCGTCGGCTCGTTCGTCCCCGACGGCTGTGGCGTCGCCGAGTGGGTGCTCGCGACCGCCGGGGGCCTGACCGCCTTCTGGGACATCGACACGCCCGTGACCGCGGCGAAGCTGGCGCGCGGCGACCACGAGTACCTCTCCCCCGACCTCGTGCCGCGGTTCGACCTCTATCTCTCGTTCACCGGCGGGCCGTTCCTCGGGACGATCGGCGCGGAACGGCCCGTGCCGTTCTACTGCGTCGCCGACTCTCGCCTCTACCGGCCGATCGACGCGCCGCTCCGCTTCGAGCTCGGCTACCTCGGCACGTACTCCGACGACCGCCAGCCGAAGGTCGAAGAGCTCCTGCTCGCTCCCGCCCGCGCCCTGCCCGAGCGGCAGTTCGCCGTCGCGGGGCCCCAGTACCCGGAGGGGATCGACTGGCCCGGGAACGTCGAGCGGCTCGACAGCCTCCCGCCGGGCGAGCACCCGGCGTTCTATGCGGCGCAGCGCTTCACGCTGAACGTGACGCGCGCCGACATGGTCGCGGCCGGCTGGTCGCCGAGCGTGCGCCTGTTCGAGGCGGCGGCGTGCGGAGTGCCGGTGATCTCCGACTGGTGGGAGGGCCTCGACGCGTTCTTCGAGCCGGGCCGGGAGATCCTGATCGCGGAGGACGCCGACGACGTCGTCCGCCACCTGCGTATCGGCGACCGCTTCGTGGGGAGGCGCGCCCGTGCGCGGGTGCTCGCCGAGCACACGGCAGACCACCGCGCCGCCGAGCTCGAGGGTCATGTCGCGCGCGTGCGGGAAGAGGTCCGTCTATGACGCTGCAATCCGACGCGACGCACGACGCGGAGATCGCCGGCCTGGGGCCGTGGTTCCACAACCTGCACCTGCCCGACGGGCGGCAGACCGCGCCCGACCATCCGCTCGGCGACTTTCCCGGGTTCAAGTGGCGCGAGCTCGAGCCGCACGTGCCCGGGGACCTCGCCGGCTGGACGGCGCTCGACATCGGCTGCAACGCCGGCTTCTACTCCTTCGAGCTCGCCCGGCGCGGCGCGCGGGTGACCGGGCTCGAGCCCGACGAGCGTTACCTCGCACAGGCGCGGTGGGCCGCGGCGCGATACGGCGTCGAGAACGACGTCGAGCTCCGTCACGGCGCCGTCTACGACCTGGTCGACGCGCACGAGCGCTGGGACCTCGTGCTCTTCATGGGCGTGCTCTACCACCTTCGCCACCCGCTGCTCGCGCTCGACGCGGCTGCCGCGGCGACGCGCCGACTGCTCGTCCTGCAGACGCTGACCATGCCCGGAGACGCACGCACCGACCCGCCGCGCGACCTCGACATCGACGAGCGCGACCGGATGCTCGGCCGCGGGTGGCCGGTAATGGCGTTCATCGAGCACAAGCTCGCCGACGACGAGACGAACTGGTGGGCGCCGAACGTCGCGTGTGTCGAGGCGATGGCGCGCTCCGCAGGGCTGCGGATCGACGCGCACCCGGCCCACGAGACCTGGCTCTGCTCGCCTACACCGACGTGTGGCTGATCAGGAGAATCGCGCTCCGCACGCCGGAGATCGTCGGCTCGCCCTGGGCGTTCTTCGCGGCGATCGTGCTCGCCGTCGTCTGGCTCGTGGTCGGCCCGATCGCCGGCTTCGGCGACACGTGGCTCCTGTGGCCGTCCGCGATCGCGTCGGTCGTCACCTTCCTGATCGTCTTCAGCCTGCAGTACACCCAGAATCGCGACACGCGCGCGATCCAGCTCAAGCTCGACGAGATCCTCCGCGCGAGCGAGACGGCGCGCACGCAGCTCGTCAAGCTCGAGCGGCTCTCCGACGAGGAGCTCGGCCAGGTCGAGCAGGAGCTCATCGAGCTACGCGAGCAGGAACGGGACGAGCAGGGGGAGCGCTAGCCGTTCCCGTTCGCGTTCGTGCGCTCGACGAGCTTGTTGAAGCGGCTGTCGCCCTCCTCCTGGTAGAGGAACGCGAGCTTGTTCTCCTCGAACGCCTCGAACCACTCGTCCCAGGAGATCTCCTCGAGCCGCCTGTCGCGGTCGGCGAAGTCGATGCGCAGGACGCCCAGGTCGCCGTCGCCCGCGGTCTCGGTGACGTGCGCAGGGCGGCCTCCACGCGACTCGACCCAGCGGCGGATCTCCTCGTGATCCGTGGTGGTCTTCGCTTCGGCCATGCGCGAGAGATGCCCCCGCCGCCTGCTCTCAAACGGTGTCGCGGTGCTACGTCTCGCCGAGGTAGGTCTTGCGGACCTCCTCGTTCGTCTTCAGCGAAGCGGCGTCGTCGGCGAGGACGATGCGGCCGGTCTCGAGCACGTAACCGCGGTCGGCGGCGTCGAGCGCCATCAGCGCGTTCTGCTCGACGAGCAGGATCGACGTGCCCTGCTCGTTGATCTGGCGAATGATGTCGAAGATCCGCTCGACGAAGATCGGCGCAAGGCCGAGCGACGGCTCGTCGAGCAGCAGCAGCTTGGGCCGGGCCATCAGCGCGCGCCCGATCGCGCACATCTGCTGCTCGCCTCCGGACATGGTCCCTGCCTTCTGGTTGCGGCGCTCCTGCAGGCGCGGGAAGAGCTCGAAGACGCGCTCCATGTCGTCGCGGATCTCGGAACGGTCGCGCCGCTGGAATGCTCCCATCTCGAGGTTCTCGGTCACGCTCATGCGGGGGAAGAGCCGGCGACCCTCGGGCGACTGCGCGATCCCCCGCGACACGATCTCGTGTGCCGGCACCGTGGTGATGTCGCGGCCGTCGAACCTGATCGACCCCTGCCGCGGCCGGTTGAGGCCGTTGATCGACCGGAGCGTCGTCGTCTTGCCGGCGCCGTTCGCGCCGAGGAGAGTGACGACCTCGCCTTCGCGGACCGTCAGCGAGATCCCCTTCAGCGCATGGATCGAGCCGTAGTAGGTGTGGATGTCGCCGACCTCGAGGATCGGCTTCCCGCTCCCGTTCATGCTCACGACAGGCCCTGCCGCTTCATGTCCTCCACTGCGGCCTTGCCGAGGTACGCCTCGATCACGCGCTCGTTGCGCTGAACCTCGCGCGGCGAGCCCTCGGCGATCTTCTCGCCGTAGTCGAGCACCGAGACGCGGTCGGAGACACCCATCACGACGCGCATGTCGTGCTCGATCATCAGCACGGTCAGCTTCCGCTCGTCGCGCAGGTGATGGCCGACGAACTGGGTGAACTCCGCCGACTCCTGCGGGTTCATGCCGGCCGTCGGCTCGTCGAGCAGCAGCAGCTGCGGCTCGGTTGCGAGCGCGCGCGCCACCTCGAGCTTCCGCTGCTCGCCGTACGGGAGGTTCTTCGCCGCCTCGTGCGCCTTGCGCCGCAGACCGACCTCCTGGAGCAGCTCGAGCGCGCGGGCGCGCGCCGCTGCCTCTTCCCGCTTGACGAACGGCGTGCGGACGATCGAGTTGAAGAGGTTCGCGTGCATGCGCGAGTGCATCCCGACCATCACGTTCTCGAGCGCCGTCATGTTCTGGAAAAGGCGGATGTTCTGGAACGTCCGGCCGATGCCGCGCGACGTGATCGTGTGCGGCGGCTTGCCCGTCACATCCTCGCCGAGGAATGTGATCAGCCCGGCTGTCGGCTTGTAGACGCCGGTGAGCATGTTGAAGAACGTCGTCTTGCCGGCCCCGTTCGGCCCGATGAGCGAGACGACACGGCCGCGCGGCACGGTGAACGAGACGTCGTTCACCGCGACGAGGCCGCCGAACTCCTTGCGCACGTCCTCGGCAACGAGCAGGTCGCCGTTGGTCGTCGCCGTCTCCGTCATGCCTCCGCTCCTGCATGCGTGGCGTCGTACAACGACTCGTC
>DASUAX010000027.1:0-3978 GCA_035763525.1 Gaiellaceae bacterium | reverse complement strand
CCGTCGCGGAGGAGGGCGGCGTCGCGGCCACGCACCTTTCCCTCTTCGCGCGCGTAGAGCTGGACGAGATCCGCGCCGCGTTCCTCGGCCTCGCCGACGAAGACTGCGACGCTGAGCACCGTGTCGGGCACCGGCAGGACGCCTTCGGCCTTGCGCGGCGAGCCCTCGGCGAAGATGAAGCCGCACAGGTCTGCGCCGGCCTCGACTGCGGCGTCGACGTCCTCCTGCCGCGTCAGGCCGCAGACCTTGACGAGCGGCCGCGAGAGGAGCTCACGCAGCTTCGCTTCGGGCTCGTCCGCCCGCATCAGCGAGGTACCGACGAGGACGGCGTTCGCGCCTGCGAGCTCGGCCGCGGCTGCCTGCGCGCGCGTGTGGATCGCGCTCTCTGCGACGACGATCCGGTCACGGGGCGCCCTTGCGACGAGCTCCAGCTGGGCGCTGCGGTCGATGCGGAACGTGCCGAGGTCGCGGGCGTTGACGCCGATCACGCGAGCGTCGAGGCGCGCCGCGCGTTCGAGCTCGTCCTCGTCGTGAGCCTCGACCAGCGTGTCGAGGCCCAGCTCCTCCGCCGCGGCGATGAGTCGCGCGGCGGTCGGGTCGTCGAGGTCGCGGAGGATGAGGAGTGCAGCGTCGGCGCCTGCCTCCCTCACGTCGCGCAGGTGCTCCTCGGTCGAGAAGAAGCCCTTCGCGAGCAGCGGCACGCTGGTCGATGCGCGCGCCGCCCGCAGGTCGTCGAGCGAGCCTGCAAAGGCCGCGTCCACGAGAACGGAGACCGCACGCGCTCCTCCCGTCACGTAGGCCGGGACGACGTCTTCGATCCGCGCTGCGGGGCTGATGTCGCCGGCCGAGGGCGAGCGCCGCTTGAACTCCGCGATCGCTCCGAAGCCGGGCCGGGCGAGGGCGTCCGCGAACCTCATGACCTGGCTCCGCAGGACACGTCCGGTACCTGGTACCGGCCGTGTCCGGAAGGGACAAGCCTCTCGCGCAGCCGTGCGGCGAACATGCGACGGACCTGTCCGTTGCCGCCACTGTCCGGAACCAGGTACCGGACGGGTCCGCGGGAGGCACGGCTCACCGGGACACCTCCGCTCGCGAGAACTCCACGAGCTCGTCGAGGCGCGCCGCAGCGGCGCCGGAATCGATCGCCTCGCGTGCCTGCACGATCCCTTGGCGCAGGTTCTCCGCGTGCCCCGCCACGGCGATCCCACCGGCCGCATTGAGGATCACGGCCGAGCGATGCCCGCCGTCGGTGCCGGCCAGCACGGCGCGCAAGGCAGCGGCGTTCGTCTCCGGATCGCCGCCACGCAGCTCGTCCGGGTCGCAGCGGTCGACGCCGAGGTCGAGCGGGTCGAGCGCGTACTCGGTGACGCGGCCGTTCTCGACTTCGCACACGAGGTTCGCCCCGCACGGGGAGAGCTCGTCGATGCCGCCGGCGCCGTGCACGACGTAGGCCCGGGTCGCTTCCAGCTGGACAAGAGCGGCGGCGAGCGTGCGGGCGAGCTGCGGCGAGTAGACGCCGACCACGAGCGCGCGTGCGCCGGCGGGGTTCGTGAGCGGGCCGAGCACGTTGAAGACGGTACGCGTCGCGAGCTCTCGGCGGATGGGCGCCGCATGCTTCATCGCGGGATGGTGCGCCTGCGCGAAGAGGAAGCCGAAGCCGAGCTCGTCGATCGAGCGCTCGATCCGCTGCGGCGGGAGCTCGAGTTGGAAGCCGAGCGCCTCAAGGACGTCGGCCGCCCCGGTCTGCGAGGACGCGGCGCGGTTGCCGTGCTTCGCGACCGCCGCCCCGGCCGCTGCCGTGACGAGGGCCGCCGCGGTGGAGATGTTGTAGGTGTTTGCGCCGTCGCCGCCCGTCCCGACGACGTCGACGAGGTCGCCGCGCTTCGGGTGGACGCGGAGGACGTGCTCGCGCATCGCCTCGGCGCAGCCGGCGATCTCGTCCGCCGTCTCGCCCTTCGCCCGCAGCGCGACGAGGAAGCCGGCGATCTGGGCATCCGTCGCCTCGCCGCTCATGACCACGGCCATCGTTCCGCGCGCCTCGTCGCGCGAGAGGTCGTGGCCGTCGAGCAGCCGCGCGAGTGCCCGCTGGATCACAGTCGCCCCTCGAGGAAGTTGCGTGCGAGGGTTGGGCCGTCGGGCGTCAGCACCGACTCCGGGTGGAACTGGACACCGACCGCGGGAAGCTCGCGATGCCGTACGGCCATCACCTCGCCGTCGGCGGCGAACGCCGTCGGCTCCAGGACAACGGGCAGCCGGGTCGCCGCGAGCGAGTGGTAGCGCCCCGCGTCGAAAGGATCGGGCAGACCCACGAAGAGACCGCGGCCGTCGTGGCGGACCGGGCTCGCCTTCCCGTGCACGAGCTCGCGCGCGTAGCCGACCTCACCGCCGCAGACCTCGACGAGCGCCTGGTGGCCGAGGCAGACGCCGAGCATGGGCGTCGTCGGCAGGAGCCGCTCGATGATCGCCGGCGTCGCGCCTGCCGCAGCCGGGCGGCCCGGGCCGGGCGAGATCACGAGGTGGGAGGGAGCGAGCCGCTCCGCTTCCTCGGCGTCGAGCTCGTCGTTTCGCAGCACCACGACTTCCGCGCCAAGCGCCCCGAACAGGTGCGCGAGGTTGTACGTGAAGCTGTCGTAGTTGTCGACGAGGAGGATCACGGCGCGGCGTCCTGCTCCGACTCTGCCAGGTCGATCGCGGCTTCGAGCGCGCGCAGCTTGGCGAGGCACTCCTCGTGCTCGGCAGCGGGATCCGAGTCGGCGACGATGCCACCGCCGGCCTGCAGACGAGCCACACCGTCGCGCAGCCACAACGTCCGAATCGCGATGCACGTGTCGAGCTCGCCCGTCGCAGGAAGGTGGTAGCCGACGGCGCCTGCGTAGATCCCGCGCCGGTAGCCCTCGAGCTCCGAGATGATCTGCATCGCGCGCACCTTCGGCGCGCCCGAGACAGTGCCGGCGGGGAAGCACGCGCGCAGCAGCCCGAAGGGCGTGACCCCGTCGCGCAGCTCTCCGACGACCTCCGAGACGAGATGCGTCACGTGCGAGTAGCGCTCGGCCTCCATGAAGCGCGCGACCCGCACCGAGCCGGGATCGCAGACGCGGGAGAGGTCGTTGCGCCCGAGGTCGACGAGCATCGTGTGCTCGGCGCGGTCCTTCTCCGAGGCCAGCAGCGTGGCGGCATCGCCCTCGCCGGGGGAGATCGTCCCGGCGATCGGGTTCAGCTCGGCCCGGCCCCCCGCGCATTTGACGACCGTCTCCGGCGAGCTCCCCACGAGGGCCAGATCCCCGAGCTCCAAGAGGAAGAGGTACGGCGACGGGTTGACGCGCCGCAGCGCCCGGTAGAGCTCGACGGCGGACGCCGACGTCGCGCGCGTCGCGCGCTGCGCGACCACGACCTGGAAGACGTCGCCTTCCCGAATGTGGTCCTGCGCGCGCTCGACGCGGCGCAGATGCTCCTCGCGCGAGGGCTCGCGCTCGAGCGGGCCGCGAGGTGTCGAGCCGCGGGGGAGAGGTGGAGGCCCGTCGAGGCCGTCCGCAGTGCCGCGCAGCAGCTCCGCGACGCCGCGCGCGTGGTCGAAGCGGAGCAGGACGTCCGGGACGAGGAAGAGGCTCGCGGGCACGTCCGGGCCCTCCTCGGGCAGCGGCACCGTCGGCTCGAATCCGCTGACTGCGTCGTAGCCGAGGTAGCCCACGACCGGCTCGGCGAGGTCCTCGGCCTCCTCGAAGGAGACGAGCCGCGACCCCGCGCCGACGAAGCTGTAGCGGCCGAGCCTCCCGCGCTCGACCGACTCGAGCAGGAACGCGCCGCCGGCGCCCTCCCGCAGACGGAGATACGCGCCGAGTGGCGTCAGGAGGTCGGTTGCGAGTTCGAATTCGGACATGAAAAAGGCTCCTCACGGAGCCGGTTCGAGCGGACGGGCTGTGCCTGCGCGGTTCAGCGTGCGCGCAGGCTCCCGCCTCGCTCGACGCGCCAGGCCCACGG
>DASUAX010000026.1:0-15454 GCA_035763525.1 Gaiellaceae bacterium | reverse complement strand
CCGCGAGCTGATCCTGCTACCGGCGGGCGGCGTCATCCTCGACACGCCGGGGATCCGCGAGCTGCAGCTCTGGGACGCCGACCTCGAGCAGACGTTCGGCGACGTCGACGAGATCGCCGGGCGCTGCCGCTTCTCCGACTGCAACCACGACCGCGAGCCGGGCTGCGCGATCCGCGAGGCGCTCGCCGACGGGACGCTTCCCGGGGAGCGGTGGGAGTCGTACGTGAAGCTGCAGCGGGAGCTCGAGGCGCTCGAGGCGCGCCGCAACCACCTACTGCGACAGGAGCGGGTGCGGGAGTACAAGATCCGCGAACGCCAGAACCGCAAGAAGCCCAGGAAGCGCTGAGCCCGCCGCGCGTGCGCGAGAACGCCGTCGAGCTGACGGTGCCCGATCCCGCGCACGCGTATCGCGAGGTCGTCCTCGGCCAGGACGTCGTCCGGCCGCGTCCGGGGCCGCCGTTTCAGTGGCGGGACGGCGCCTGGCGGCTCGAGTTCCCGCGGCCCGACGTCGACCGGCTCGAGTACCTCGTCGGCATCGACGGCTCGTTCACGCCGGACCCCGCCAACCCGCTGCGGGCGCCAGGGCCGTTCGGCGACAAGTCCGTGATCGAGTGGCCCGAGTACGGGCCGCCGGCATGGCTCGACTCGATTGCCGACGCCGGCCCGATCGAGCCGCTCGAGATCCGCTGCCGCCGGCTCGTCGCGCGCATGCAGGTGCTGCTCTACTCGACGCCGGACCCACCCGCCGTCGACGCGCCGCTCCTCGTCGTGCACGACGGGCCCGAGTACGCGGAGTACGCCGGCCTCACCCGGTTCCTCGACGTGATGAGCTGGGAGGAGAGGATCCCGCCGCTCCGCGCCGCGCTCGTCCGGCCGGTCGACCGCAACGAGACGTACTCGGCCTCGGCTCTCTACTCCGCCGCGCTCGCGCGTGAACTGCTCCCCGCGATCGCGAGGCGTGCGCCGCACGGGCCGCGCGTCGGCATGGGCGCGAGCCTCGGCGCGCTCGCGCTCCTGCACGCGCACGCCCGCCACCCGAAGCTCTTCGACGGGCTGTTGCTTCAGTCCGGCAGCTTCTTCCGGCAGCGATTCGACCGCTACGAGTCCGGCTTCCCGCGCTACCGCCGGATCACGCGGTTCGTCGGCACGGTGCTGCGCGGGCTCGACGCCGACCCGATCCCGATTGCGCTCACCTGCGGCACGGGCGAGGAGAACCGCGCGAACAACGAGGCGCTCGCCGCGGCGCTCGTCGCGCAGGGACACCCGGCCTGGCTCGCGCTCGTCCGCGACGGGCATACCTGGACATGCTGGCGGGACGGCTTCGACCCGAATCTGCCGACCCTGATCGAGGCCGTCACGTGAACCGGCGGGTGGTCGAGATCGACGGCGGCACGGTCGTCTGTTACGGCCACTACGGGCGGCCCCTCGTCGCGTTCCCGTCCGAGGACGGCGAGGCGTGGGACTGGGAGCAGCGGGGCATGGTCGACGCCGTCGCGGCGCTACTCGACGAGGGGAGGGTGAAGCTCTACTGCGTGCCGTCCTTCGACCGCGAGAGCTGGACGCGGCGCGACCTGCCGCTCGAGGAGCGCGCACGCCGGCACGGCCACTACGAATGGTGGCTGCTGACGAAGCTCGTGCCGTTCGTCCAGGCCGACTTGCACACGCACGAGCTGCTCGCGGCGGGCGCGTCGTTCGGCGCCTACCACGCCGCCAACATGTGCCTGAAGCGGGCCGACCTGTTCCCGCTCGCGATCTGCCTCTCCGGCGTCTACGACGTCTCGGTGCAGGGCGGCGGCGAGCGCGGCGACGCGGTCTACTTCTCGAACCCGATGGACTACGTGGCGAACCTCCACGGCGACCACCTCGACTGGCTGCGTCGACAGGCGTCCCTGCTCCTCGTCTGTGGCCAGGGGCAATGGGAGGACACGACGGGCGCGCTCGAGTCGACGAAGCGCTTCGGCGGGCTCCTCGCCGAGAAGGGCATCCGCCACGAGGTCGACCTCTGGGGCCACGACGTGCCACACGACTGGCCGTCGTGGCGTCGCCAGCTTGTCCACCACCTGCCGAGGCTCGTATGAGCGAGCTCGTGATCGGCCTGCTGCTCGGGACGGAGGAGGACTGGCCGGCGGCCTTCGAGGCGCTCGTCGCGCGGCTCGGGCCCGTCGCCGGGCACGACCTGCGCACCGAGCGGATCGTCAACGAGCCGTTCGACCTACGTGCGAAACCGCGCTACTCGCTCGTCATCGACCGCCTCGCGTGGTGGTACGACCTGCCGCGTGCGTGGCTCAAGAAGGCGGCGCTGATGGACGACGTCTACCTCCTGAACAACCCGTTCACGTTCCAGGCGATGGAGAAGCACTCGGCGTACTGCGCGCTGATGCGACTCGGGATTCGCGTGCCCGAGACCTGGCTGATCCCGCACAAGGTGCCCCCGCAGAATCCGCGCTTCCAGTCGACCGCAGAGCGCTACAACGCGCCGTTCGACCTCGAGGAGATCGGCGCGCGCATCGGCTACCCGCTGTTCATGAAGCCGTTCGACGGCGGGCAGTGGGTCGGTGTCTCGCGCGTCGGCTCGGCGGAGGAGCTCCGGCAGCGCTACGACGAATCGGGCGCCCGCCTCATGCACCTGCAGACGGCTCTCGAGGATTTCGACGTCTTCGTCCGCTCGCTCTCGATCGGTGCCGAGACGATGTCGATGTGGTTCGACCCGTCGAGGCCGATGCACGACCGCTACCAGGTCCGGCACGACTTCCTGACGCCGGAGCTCGGAGACGAGATCGTGACCATCTCGCGCCTCGTCAACGCCTTCTTCCGCTGGGAGTTCAACTCGTGCGAGACGATCGTCAAGGACGGGATCGCCTACCCGATCGACTACGCGAACGCGTCGCCCGACGTCGCGCTGACATCGCTTCACTACTACTTCCCGTGGGCGATCAAGGCGCTCGTCCGCTGGTCGGCGTTCTGCGCAGTCACCCGTCGCGAGATGCTCGTCAACCAGAACTCGCGCGAGTACTTCGCCTGGGGCGACCGTGACGACCTGAGCTACGAGGAGAAGCTCGCGGGCTACCGCGGGCTCGCCGACGAGTATTTCCAGGTGCCGCAGTACGAGGAGTTCTGCGCGACGCACCTCGGCCACCTCGACGAGCTCGCGCACGAGTGGTTCACCTCACGCGACTTCGACGACGTGCTCGTCACCACGATCCGCTCGACCTTCCCGGCGCACGAGCACGAGCACTTCGTCGCGCACTACCGCGGCCTGCTCGCAGCCTGGGCGCGCGACAACCCGTTGAGGTAGGGTCGCGCGGTCACTGCGGCGCCCCGAGAAACGGAGGAGGCCCGCATGGCAACCACCCAGATCGCGGCGCAGAAGCTCGGGAAGCTCCCGCCCCGAGTCGACGTCCGCACCCTCTCGCTCAAGCAGTACGTCGATCGCGCGCGGCTGCCGGAGCCGCCCGACGTGCTCGACGTCACCACCCACGTCAGGGACTGGCCGATGTACGCGAACGACCGCATCGGTGACTGCACGACGGCGGCGGCCGCGCACATGATCGAGGCATGGACCGCCGAGGCGCACGGTTCGCCCGTCGAGGTGAGCGAGTCGGCGGTGCTCGCCGCGTTCGACCGCGTGAAGATCGTCGACCCGTCGACCGGGGAGGAGGGAGCGGTCGAGCTCGATGTGCTGCGCGACTGGCGCAAGCACGGCGTCGACCACCACAGGATCGGCGCTTTCGCGCGCGTGTCGGTGCACGACCACCTGCTCGTGCGCACGGCATCCTGGCTCTTCGGCGGCCTGTACATCGGGCTCGCGCTGCCGCTCTCCGCGCAGTCGCAGCAGACCTGGGACTGGAACGGCTCGCTCGCGGGCTACGACCGGCCGGGCTCGTGGGGCGGCCACGCCGTCGACGTCGTCCGCTACACGAGCGGCAGCCTGACCGCCGTCACCTGGGGGCGGCTGCAGGACCTGACGTGGTCGTTCTGGGACCGGTACGTCGACGAGGCGTACTGCATCCTCTCGCACGACTTCCTGGCCGGCGATCGAGCGCCGAACGGCTTCGACCTCGAGGCGCTCAAGGCCGACCTCGCGCTCGTGACGGCATGACGCCTTTCAGAGAAACCTCACGAACCGGGACTACCGTCGGAGGCGACGGTGATCGCCGCGCACCTCCTCACCAAGGATTACGGCGAGAAGCGCGCCGTCGACGGGCTCACGTTCCAGGTGAAGCCCGGCGTCGTCACCGGGTTCCTCGGGCCGAACGGCTCGGGGAAGTCGACGACGATGCGGCTCGTGCTCGGCCTCGACCGACCGACCGCGGGCCACGTGACCGTGAACGGCAAGCCGTATGCCGAGCACGAGGCTCCGCTGCGCGAGGTGGGGGCGCTGCTCGAGGCGCGCTCGGTCCACACGGGCCGCTCGGCACGCAACCACCTGCGCGCGCTGGCGCAGACGCACGGGATCTCGAAGCAGCGGGTCGAGGAGCTGATCGACCTCGTCGGGCTCCACGACGTCGCGGGCAAGCGCGCCGGCAAGTTCTCGCTCGGCATGGGGCAGCGCCTCGGAATTGCCACGGCCCTGCTCGGCGACCCGTCGACGGTGATGCTCGACGAGCCCGTCAACGGCCTCGACCCCGAGGGAATCCAGTGGATCCGCTCGCTCCTGCGGGGCCTCGCGGCGGAGGGGCGCACGGTGTTCGTGTCGTCTCACCTGATGAGCGAGATGTCGATGACCGCCGAGCACCTGATCGTGATCGGGCGGGGCCGGCTGATCGCCGACACCAGCGTGCGCGCATTCGTCGCGGCCGCGTCGAAGGACCTCGTCCGCGTGAGGACGCCCGACAGCCCCGCGCTGCTCGAGGCGGTGGCGCGGCTCGGTGGCTCGGTGCGAGTGGAGGCCGACGGCGCCTTCGAGATCGCCGACGTCGGAGCCGAGGAGATCGGCCGCGCCGCCGCCGCCGGCGGGATCGTGCTCTTCGAGTTGACGCCGCACGAGGCCTCGCTCGAGGAGGCTTTCATGGAGATCACCCGCGGCGAGCTCGAGTACGGGCACGAACAGGTGGTCGCGTGACCGCGATCCCCGCCCTCGCCGCACCCGCTCGCGGCGTGACGCAGGCGCGTGTCGTTCGCTCCGAGTGGACGAAGTTCTGGACGGTGCGCTCGACCCGCTGGTCGCTGCTCGTCGCGACCCTGCTGACGATCGGCTTCCCCATCCTCGCGTCGACGATCATCGCGACGCACTGGGGCTCGCGCAGCCCGCACGAGCGCGTGGACTTCAATCCGCTCGACCCGGCGTTGATCGGCTCGCAGATCGCCCAGCTCGCGATCGGCGTGCTCGGCGTCCTCGTCGTCAGCGGGGAGTACTCGACGGGGATGATCCGCGCGACGCTGACGGCGGTGCCGAGGCGGCTGCCCGTGCTCTGGGCGAAGGCCGGCGTGTTCGCGATCGTCACCTTCGCGCTGATGCTGCCCTCGGTGCTCGTGGCGTTCTTCGCGAGCCAGGCGATCCTCGCGCGGCACGATGCGAGCTACTCGTGGCACCACCCCGGGGTCGCGCGCGCCGTAGTCGGTGCGGTGCTCTACCTCGTCGTGGTGGCCGTGCTGACCGTCGGCATCGGCGCCATCTTGCGCAGCACGGCCGGCGGCATCGCGGCCTTCGCGGCGATCTTCTTCGTGCTGCCACCGATCATGAACGTGCTGCCTGCGAGCTGGAACAGCGCGATCTCGCCGTACCTGCCGAGCGAGGCGGGGCGGGCGGTGATCCAGCTGACGCGCGACTCCGGCACACTCGCTCCCTGGACGGGGTTCGGGCTCTTCGCGCTCTACGCCGCAACCGCGCTGGCCGCAGGCGCGATCGTGCTCAAGGTGCGCGATGCATGAGGCGTAGGCTCGACGGAGCCTCATCGGTAGCGGAGGTGCCGGCTTTGCCGGCGCCGGAGCGGGATCTCACGGAGCGCCAGGAGGTTGACCCATGAGCGCGCGGCCGACGACAGCGGCCTCCGCTCCGGCGTGAGCGAGTGACTCGACGTCCTCGGGCGTGCGCACGCCGCCGGCTGCCAGCACGCGTCGGCCGCCGCGGGCGGCGGCGGCGACGAGTTGCACGTCGGGCCCCGCGAGGGTCCCGTCACGGTCGATGCCCGTCACGAGCAGGCGCGCCTCGCCGGTGCGGTCGAGCGCCTGCTCGAATGTCACGCCGCTGCCCTCGAGCCAGCCGGCCGTGCGCACCTCGCCGTTCAGCACGTCGAGCGCGATCACGACCTGCTCGCCGAGCTCGAGCCACGGCGTCGGATCGGGCCACGCCGCGGTGCCGACGACCACGCGGTCGGCACCCGCGAAGAGGAGCGCCAGCGCGTCGTCGCGGGTGCGGATCCCGCCGGAAGCCTGGACCGGCAGCCCGATGCCGGCGACCGCCTGCACGAGCTTCGGCCGCACCTGCCCGGAGCGTGCACCGTCGAGATCGACGAGGTGGATTCTCCTCGCGCCCTGGCGCGCCCAGTTGAAGGCGAGGTCGACGGGATCCTCCGCGCGCTCGACGACCTCGTCGTAGTCGCCCCGGCGTAGCCGCACGGCCGTGTCGCCGAGCACGTCGACGGCGGGGACGACTTCGATCGAGAGGTCGAACCACATGTCTTCATGTTAGCGTGCTAACATGAACGGACGATGGTGGAGCGTGCGCGACACCCATGGCGTACGAAGGAGATGAGAGAGCTCTTCGACGCGATCCTGCGACTGGAGACGCGGCAGGAGGTGGAGGCGTTCTTCCGGGACCTCTGCACGCTCTCGGAGCTCGAGGCGATGGCGCACCGCTGGGAGGTGGCACGCCTGCTGGAGAAGGGGCTGCCGTACCTGGAGATCGCCGACCGGACCGGGGCGTCGACGACGACGGTGACGCGCGTGGCCCACTGGCTACGGCACGGCGAGGGCGGCTACCGCACGGCGCTCGACCGCGTGGCGTCCTGAGGGTCGCGCTCCCCGCAAAGGGGCGGTTGCGCGAGCCTGCGTTCCGGCTGCTCGAGGAGGCCGGTCTCGGCCCGGAGCAGCCCGGCGACCGCGCGCTCGCGTTCCCGTGCCGGAACGCGCCGGTCGAGGTGCTGCTCGTGCGCGCCGCCGACGTGCCCGAGTACGTGCAGGACGGTGTAGTCGACTGCGGCATCACCGGCATCGACCTCGTCCGTGAGCGCGGCGCCGACGTCCACGAGCTGCTCAGGCTCGGCTTCGGCTCCTGCCGGCTCGAGGCGGCGGTGCCGGGGGAGGCGCCGGCGCAGACGCTCGAGGATCTCGCGGGCGCGAGCGTCGCCACCGTCTACCCGCGGCTCGCGCGCGAGCTGCTGCCGGTGGAGGTGACGCTCGTCGACGTGACGGGCTCGGTCGAGATCGCGCCGAGGCTGGGGCTTGCGGACGCGATCGTCGATCTCGTCTCGTCCGGGAACACGCTCCGCACGAACGGGCTGCGCTCGCTCGGCGTGCTGCTCGAGTCGGAGGCGGTGCTCGTCGCCGGCGACTCCGACCGCGCTGCGCCGTTCGCGGCGATGCTGCGCGCTGTCGTCGAGGCGCGGCGGCACCGCTACGTGATGCTGAATGCGCCCGAGGGCGCGCTGCCCGCGATCGCGAGCCTCGTCGCGCCGCGGGTGCCGAGCGTGCTACCGCTCGCCGAGCCCGGCATGGTCGCGGTGCACGCACTCGTCCCCTCGGCCGACGTGTGGCGGCTGTTGCCAGAGCTCGAGGCGGCCGGCGGCTCGTCGATCCTGATCGTGCCCGTCGAGCGCATGTCGTGAGCATCGTCGAGGAGATCAAGGAGCGGGGAGCGGAGGCGGTACGCGAGTGGGCGCTGCGACTCGACGGCGCCGAGCCCCGACTCTGTGTCGAGTCGGCACTGAGCCCGGAAGTGAGGGACGCGCTCCTCGCACTCTCCGATCGCGTGCGCCGCTGGCACGAGTTGCAGCGCCCGGCGGATGTCGAGCTCGAGGTCGAGCCGGGAGTGCGGCTCGAGCGGCGGTGGCTGCCGCTCGAGAGGGTCGGCGTCTACGTGCCGCGCGGGCTCCTTTCGACGCTCGTCATGTGCGTCGTCCCGGCGCAGGCGGCCGGCGTGCGACGCATCGTCGTCTGCACGCCGCCCGACGGGGCGGAGCGGATCGCAGCCGCGGCGCGGCTGCTCGGCGTCGAGGAGGTGTGGGCCCTCGGGGGCCCGCCGGCGATCGGGTTCCTCGCCTACGTCGAGCGGGTCGACAAGATCGTCGGCCCCGGCAACGCGTTCGTGAACGAGGCGAAGCTAGAGGTCTCGCGCGACGTGCCGATCGACCTGCCGGGCGGGCCGTCCGAGGTGGTGGTCGTGGGCGGAGACCCGGACGTGGTCGAGCAGGAGCTCGCCGCGCAGCGCGAGCACGGCCACGACGCCGTCTGCACTGCGGTCGAGACGCTCGAGGAGGCGGAAGCGATAGCGCCGGAGCACCTCGTGCTGCTCGGCGACGCCGAAGGGCTCGCCGACCGTGTCCGGAACGCCGGCGCCGTCTTCGTCGGCCGCTTCTCGCCCGTCGCCGCGGGCGATTACGCGACCGGTGGCAACCACGTGTTGCCGACGAACGGCTGGGCGCGCTCGGTGGGCGGGCTCGGCCTCGAGACGTTCCTGAAGCCGGTGACGATCCAGCGGCTGACCGAGGACGGGCTCGCGCGGATTCGCCCGACGGTGGAGGCGCTCGCCGCCGCCGAGGGGATGCCTGCGCACGCTGCGGCGGCGCGACGCTCATGAAGGCGCTTGCGTCCGACTTCCGGCCCTACAGCTGGGCGCCGCCGACACCGGAGGTGGCGCGCATCGCCGGCATCGACCCGTCGCAGGTGCTGCGCTTCGACCAGAACACGCCCGCGCTGCCGCTGCCCTCGACGCGACCCGGCACGGTCGCGGGCGCGCTCGCGCGCGTCAGCGGCTACCCGGGCGGCGGCTACCTGCCGCTCCGCCGGGCGATCGCCGACTACGCCGGCGTCGAGCCCGAGAACGTGGTCCTCGGCGCGGGCGCCGACGACGTGATCCTGCTCGTCGCGCGCGCGTATGCAGGCCCCGGCGACCGGATCGCGATCCCGGCCCCGCCGACGTACCCGCTCTACCGGATCGCCGCGCAGCTCGCCGGTGCCGAGGTGGGGGACGAGGGCCCGGTGCTCACGTTCGCCTGCCGGCCGAACAACCCGACCGGGTCGCTCGACCCGCTCCCGGACGCGCGGCCGCTCGTCGTCGACGAGGCGTACTTCGAATACTCCGGTGAGACCGCGCTCCCGCTCGCGGCCGACGAAGAGGTGATCGTGCTCCGCACCTTCTCGAAGCTCTTCGGGCTGGCCGGCGCGCGCGTCGGCTATGCGATCGCCCGCAGGGACGTCGCCGACGAGCTGAACGCGCGCCAGGCGCCGGCCCCCGTCAGCTCGCTCGGCGCCGAGCTGGCGATCGCGGCGCTCGCCTCGAGTCCCGATCCCGCGGCAGAGATCGAGGAGCGCGAGCGCCTCGCCTCCGCGCTGCGCGCGCTCGGCCTCGCGCCGCTCGAGTCGTACACGAACTTCATCTACGTTCCCGTCGGCGACGGCCTCGCGCTCGGCGACGCGCTGCTCCGGCAGGGGCTCGTCGTGCGTGCCTATCCGGAGGCGATTCGCGCGTCGGTCCGCGACGCCGCCGACGACGACGTGCTCGTCGAGGCGCTGGCGCGGATCCTCGACCGGCCCTCGCCGGTCGCGCCCGCCGGGAAGCGAAGCGCGCGAACGCTCCGCGCGACCGCCGAGACGCGCCTCGCCACGAGGCTCGCGCTCGACGGCGCGAGCCGCGTACGCGTCGCGACGGGCGCCGGCCTCTACGACCACTTCCTCGAGCAGCTTGCGTTCCACGCCGGCTTCGACCTGCTGCTCGAAGGCGCCGGGGACGCCGAGACCGGCGACCATCACACGGCCGAGGACGCCGCGCTCGCGCTCGGCGGCGCGCTCGACGCGGCGCTCGGCGACCGGCGCGGGATCGCACGCTACGGCGACGCCGTCGTGCCGATGGACGACGCGCTCGCGCGCGCGGCGGTCGACCTGGGCGGCCGCGCGCACAGCGAGATCACTGTCGAGCCCGATCCCGGCCTGGCGACCCACATGCTCGAGAGCCTCGCGCAGGCGGCCCGCGCGTCGATCCACGTGCAGGCGTCGGGCCACAACGCGCATCACGTCGCCGAGGCGGCGTTCAAGGCGGTCGGGCGCGCGCTGCGGGCGGCGGTGCGGCTCGAGTCGGAGGGGCTCCCTTCGACGAAGGGGCTCCTGTGAGGGTCGCGATCTGCGAGTACGGCGCCGGCAACGTGCGCAGCGTGCGGCTCGCCTTCGCGCGGCTCGGTGCCGCCGAGACGGAGGACGTGCTCGCGGCCGACCTGGCGGTGCTGCCGGGCATCGGCGCCGCCAGGGCGGCGATGGCCGGCCTGCGCGAGCGGGGCCACGACGCTGCGCTTCGCGCGCGCTTCGAGGACGGCCGGCCGATCCTCGGCATCTGCCTGGGGCTGCAGCTCGCGCTCGCGGGCACCGAGGAGGACGGGGGCGTCCCCGGCCTCGGCCTCGTGCCGGGCCGTGCGGTGCGGTTGCGTGACGGGCGCGTGCCTCGTATCGGCTGGGCACGGGTCGACGGCGACGCGGCCTTCTACTTCGCGCACTCCTACGCGGCGGAGACGCCGTGTGCAGTCTCGTGGTCGGAGGGGGTCGTCGCCGAGGTGCGGCACGGCTCGTTCATCGGCTGCCAGTTCCACCCGGAGAAGAGCGGCGCCGCCGGGGCCGCGTACCTGGAGTCCGTGTGCCGCTCCCTCGCCTGATCCCGTGCCTCGACGTCGCGGACGGACGGGTCGTCAAGGGCGTCCGCTTCCAGGGCCTGCGCGACGTCGGGGATCCCGTCGAGCTCGGCGCGCACTACTCCGACGAGGGAGCCGACGAGCTCGTCTTCCTCGACGTGCGGGCGACGCTCGACGGCAGGCGCACGCTCGTCGAGCTCGTCGAGCGCGTGTCGGAGCGGCTCGCGATCCCGTTCACGGTCGGCGGCGGCGTGCGCTCCGTGGACGACGCGCTCGCGCTGCTCGAAGCCGGGGCGGACAAGGTGGCCGTGAACTCGGCTGCGCTCGCGCGGCCGGGGCTCGTCTCGGAGCTCGCGCGGGAGGTCGGCTCGCAGGCGGCCGTCGTCGCGATCGACGCCGAAGGCGGCGCCGTCCGCACGCGTGCCGGGACGACGGCGACCGGGCGCTCGGCGCTCGACTGGGCGCGCGAGGCCGAGGAGCGCGGCGCCGGCGAGATCCTGCTGACCTCGATCGACGCCGACGGGACGCGCGAGGGGTACGACCTGGAGCTGACGGCGACGGTTGCGGGTGCGGTCGGTGTGCCGGTGATCGCCTCGGGCGGCGCCGGCGACGCGTCGCACGTCGCGGAGGCACTCGAGGTGGCGCAGGCGGCGTTGCTCGCGTCGATCCTGCACGAGGATCCGGCGCGGCTTCGGACCCTGCGCACGGAGCTGCGTGAGCGTGGCGTGGAGTTGCGGTGAGCGATCTGAAGCCCGCGATCGTCCAGGACTCGGCGAGCGGCCGCGTGCTGATGCTCGCCTGGATGGACGAGGAGGCCGAGCGCCGCACCCGCGAGACGAACGAGGCGTGGTTCTGGAGCCGCTCACGCAAGCGCCTCTGGCGGAAGGGCGAGACGTCGGGCAACACGCTTGCGGTCGACGAGATCCGCGATGACTGCGACGGGGACGCGCTCCTCCTCCGCGTCACACCGGCCGGCCCGACGTGCCACACCGGCTCGACGACTTGCTTCGCGCCCGGGCTCTGGCGGACGATCTCCGAGCGCGCGCTCGAGCGGCCCGCGGACTCGTACACGACCGGGCTGCTCGACGCCGGGACCGGAGCGTGCGCGCGCAAGGTGGGGGAGGAGGCGGTCGAGCTCGCGGTCGCGGCGCTCGACGAGAGCGACGAGCGGGTCGTCGAGGAGGCCGCCGATCTCGTCTACCACCTCTACGTGCTGCTCGCAGCGCGCGGTCTCGACGTCGCCGCCGTCGAGGACGAGCTCATGCGCCGTCACGCTCGGCGCGCATCACCGACACCGCCGCCAGGATGAGCGAGAGGTGCGTGAGCGCCTGCGGGAAGTTGCCGAGGTGCGCACGCGTCGACGGGTCGATCTCCTCGGCGTAGAGGCCGACGTCGTTCGCGGCTCCGAGCAGCTCCTCCATCAGCGCCCGCGCCTCGTCGAGCCGCCGTTGGCGCGCGAGCGCGTCGACGAGCCAGAACGAGCAGGCGAGGAAGCAGCCCTCCTCACGGCGCAGGCCGGTCGAGCGGTACAGGAACGGCCCGCTGCCGAGCTCGCGCTTCAGCGCCTCGATCGTCGAGGCGAGCCGCGCGTCGCCCACCTCCCAGTAGCCGTAGCGGGCGGCGATCAGCACCGACGCGTCGAGCTCGTCGCTTCCCGGCCACATCACGTAGGCACCGCGGGCTTCCGACCAGCAGCTCCCCTCGACCCAGTCGCGGATCTCGTCGCGCACCTTCTTCCACCGCGCGGCGTGCGCGTCGGGCAGCCGCTTGCCCGCCGCAAGCTGGATCGCGTGGTCGAGCGCGCCCCAGCAGGCGAGCTTCGACTGCGTGTACGGCCGGGGCTCGATCTCCCAGATGCCGGAGTCGTCGCGCTGCCAGAGCCGGCAGACCTCGTCCGCGACGTGTGCGCACTGCTCGGCGGTCCGCCTGTCGAGCATGTTGCCGTGCTCGCAGAAGCGGTAGGCGGCGCCGATCACGTCGGCGTACCCGCCGAGCTGCAGCTGGCCCTGGGCATCGTTCCCGACGCGTACCGGCTTCGAGTCGCGATAGCCGGCGAAGTCGAGGTCGAGCCGCGGCAGGTCGGCCTTGCCCCGCAGCGTGTACATCGGCTGCAGCTCCTCCTGCTCGCGCGACGCGTCGACGACCCAGGCGAGGGAGCGCTGGCATTCGACGGTGAGGCGGGCGGCGAGCAGCGACTCGAGCGCGAGGGCCGTGTCGCGCACCCACGAGTAGCGGTAGTCCCAGTTGCGGTCGCCGCCGATGCGCTCCGGGAGCGACGTGGTCGGGGCGGCTGCGATCGCTCCCGTCGGCGGGAACGTGAGCAGCCGCTGCACGAGCACGCTGCGGCGCACCGCCTCGAGCCACGGGCCTTCGTACGGGATCTCGCGCGTGTACGCCTGCCAGTACTCGCGGGTGCGGTCGAGGCGCGACTCGAGCTCGCCCCGGGGTGGCAGCGCGTAGGGATCGTCGTTGAAGTAGAGGAGCGCGAGGATCGCGCTGCCGGTCTGGCCGACGGTGAAGCGGCCGTGCAGGTCCCCGCCCTGGACGTGCACCTTGCCGCAGTCGTACGAGAGGATCGCGAGGGCGTCGTCGTCCCACTCGACGAGCGCCACGTCGTGCCTGACCGAAGCGGTCGTCTGCTCTGCGCCCCAGCGCGGCCGCGCCTCGAGCCGCCACTCGAGCTCGACCTCGCCCTCGATCCCCTCGACCTTGCGCACGAGCTCCGTCCACGGAAGGAGGGCGCCGCCGTCCATCAGGAACGCCTCCGTCACCTTCACGGTGCCGGTCTCCGTCGTGTAGAGCTGCTGGAGGACGTTGCTGTCCTCGACGTAGCGGCGCGACGCGCGGTACGGCGCCCGCGGGCGCAGCACGAAACGGCCGCCTTTGTCCGGGTCGAGCAGGCCGGAGAGGACCGCCGGCGCGTCGAGGTCGGGCAGGCAGAGCCAGTCGATCGCGCCGTCGAGCGCGACGAGCGCCTGCGACCGGCCGTCGCCGATCAGCGCGTAGTCCTCGATCGGGGCGTAGCCGTCGATCCGTCCCGGGTCTCTCACACGGCCGGGGATTCCCGGCATTGCCCGACTGGAAAACTCAGCAGGTCGAGCGCACCGGGCCGCCGGCGGTCGAGAGCCGGACGTGCCCGCGCTTTGCGAGAGCACGCAGGTGGGCGCGATACCTGGTCATGTCGGCGTGCGTCCAGTCGCCGTGCGTCTGGCAGCGCCAGGGCGCGTAGCGCTCGCGGTGGTAGGGGCTCGTGAGGCTCTCGGCGTGGCCGATCACGTTCGGGAGCGAGATGTCGTAGCGATGCGCGAGCCAGAGCGTCAGCCGGAGCGAGGCCTCGAGCTGCTTCCGGTTCGCGAGGATCTGGGCATCGCTCGTACCGACGTGCTCGATCCCGATCGCCGTCCAGTTCAGGCCGACCGTGTGCCTGCAGATCGTCGTCAGCGGCACGAGCTGGTAGATCTTCCCGTCGCGGTCGATGACGAAGTGGGCGCACGTGCCCGGCAGCTCGTGCAGCTCGGGATCGGGCGCGTCGCTCGCGAACGTGTTCCACGCGGAGGAGAACGAGGTGCCGGCCGTGTAGTGCTCGACGATCACGCGCGGGTGCGCGAGGCGCCAGGTGTGGAGGCCGTAGTGCCGGGCGGCGTAGCGGGCCGTCTCGGCGCGGCGCTCGGCGCCGAAGGGAATGGGCTTCTGGACGATCGACGGCTTCGCCGGCATCGCGAGCGCGACGAGGAGGGCGGCGAGGACCCGCACGCGCCGACGGTAGCGCGCGTGCAGGTCGCCGCGGCCGTGCTCACGCCGAGGGGTCGCCTTCCGGGGAGGGTGCGGGAGGCGGGCCGTCGGGGCGGCGCGGGAAGTCGCCGTCGACCAGGTGCGTGACGCGGTCCTCGATGTCCGTCGCCATCGCGTCGGCTTGCGCCTGGGTCAGCCGGCCGTCCTGCACGGCCTGCGCGAGCTCGCTCTTCTCCTGCGCGACGAGCGCCGCGACGAGGCCGGCCTTCGACTTGCCGGACGTCGCGTCTGCGATCTCGCCCAGGGTCTTCCCCGTGCGGAGCTGCGCCATCAGGTCGCTCTGTGAGCTGCCGAGGTAGGTCGCTGCGGCGGCGAGCGCGTCGCCCGGCCCGTGGTGCCGGTCACCGGGGCCGCCCGGTCCGGGCCCGGTGCGGTTGACGCGGTCGGTGATCCGCTGCTTCAGGTCCTGCTCGATCCGGTCGGCCTGCGCCTGGGTCAGCCTCCCGTCCGTCACCGCCTGCGCGAGCTGTGCCTTCGCGTCCGCGACGAGCGCGTCGACGAGCCCAGCTGCCGACTTCCCGCTCGTCGCCGCCGCGACCTGGGCGAGCGTCTTGCCCGAGCGAAGCTGCGTCAGCAGGTCGCTCCGGGAGATGCCGAGGTAGGTTGCGGCCGAGGCGAGGCCGCCGTCGTGGTCGCTGAAGGGGCCGCCTGGGCCCCCCGGGCCGCCGAAGCGGTGCCACGGCCGCGGGACCGAGGATGAGCCGGACGAGCCGGACGAGCCCGAGCCCGAGCTGACGAACGAGCCGGGCGGGCCGGCGGAGCCGGTGTGGGTGCCGTCGCCCTTCAGCTTCGCCGCGCCGAACGCGGCGCCGGCCGCGGCGAGCGCAACGACGGCGCCGGCCGCGGCGAGACGGATGTTCCGTGTCGTTTCCATGGCGCCGAGTCTC
>DASUAX010000025.1:0-5017 GCA_035763525.1 Gaiellaceae bacterium | reverse complement strand
ACGGGTGTACTAGCGCGGGAGACCGAGCGTCGTCTCGACGAACGCGCGCGCCGCCGGGGAGTGGTAGCGGTCGCGGTGGCGCGCGATCGCGATCACACGGGGCGGCACCTCGTCGCCCAGGTCGCGCACGACGACGCGCGGATCGGCCTCGTCGACGGTGAGCCGGGGCAGGATCGCGTTGCCGATCCCGGCGGCGACGAGCCCCTGCACGGTCGTGTTGTCGTTCGAGCGGAACGCGAAGCGCGGCTCGATCCCGGCACCGCGGATCGCCGCCTCGACCGGCTCGAGCGAGCGGTCGCTGCGGAAGCCGATCAGCGGTTCGAGCCCGATCTCCTTCAGGCTCGGCAGCGTCGCCGCCTGTGCGAACGCCGAGCCCGCGGGGACGACGAGCACGTACGGGTCGTGCACGAGCTCCATTGTCTCGAGCGGCGCGTCGAGCACCGGCAGCAGCACGAACCCGACGTCCAGCTCGCCCCGCTCGAGTGCGAGCTCGACATCGGCGTCGTCGTACTCGCCGAGCACGACCTCGACCGCGGGCCAGGCGGAGACATAGCGGCGCATCACCTCCGGTAGCAACCGCGCGCCCGCCGACTGGAACGTCCCGACGCGGAGCGTCCCCGCTTCGCCGCTCCGCAGCGCGTGCAGGTCGGCCTGCGCCGCCTGGAGCCGCGCCACGATCGACTCGGCGTGGCGGAGCAGCAGGGTGCCCGCCTCGGTGAGCGAGATCGGCCGCGGGCCGCCCGGCCGCTCGACGAGCTTCTCGCCGACGATGCGCTCGAGGGTCGCGATCTGCTGGCTGACGGCGGACTGGGTGTAGCCGAGCCGCTCGGCGGCCCGGCCGAACGATCCCTCGGCGGCGAGCGCCTGGAGCGCCGCCAGATGGCGGAGCTCCACTCCGAGCCAACGATCAGGTTCCATGATCGACATCAGCAGTATATCCACTTGCGCTGATAGTCCCTGCTGAGGCACGATTCGGACATGACCGGAATCCTGATCGTTCTCGGCGTCCTGGCGCTCTGCATCCTCGCCGCCACCAACGGCGCCGACAGCCGCTTCGACCGCCCGGGTCGCCAGCTCTAGGACGCGCTCGCGCGCCGCTGCCAGCGGTCGCGCCACGTCTCGCGCGTGAGGCCGGAGACGATCGCGCGGCGCACGAGCCGACCGCCGCGGTCGCGCCCGAGCAGGTGGACACGGAGCGGCACGTCGCCGAGCGGTAGCTCGACACCGGTCGCGTCGCCGGCGAGCTCGCCCGTCTCGCGCACCTCGTAGTCGCCTCGTGGATCGTGGCGCTCGCTGATGCGCAGCTCCCACGCGGTGACCTTCGGCTCGCGCGCCCACGTGAGCGTCGTGCCGTCGCCCCGGCGCACGTCCATGTTGCCGGTGACGGTCGCACGCGACCGGAGCAGTGCCGATGGTCGCGCCGGCGCGGCGGGAGGAGGCGCCGGCGGTGCGACGGAGGCCCGGGCGCGCTGCACCGCGCCGACGCGCTCGAGCCGTCGCAGAGCCTCGCGCTGGTCGCCGCCGAGCGCGCGCAGGCGGTCGCGCAGCGCCTTCCAGTCCGGCACCCGGCCCGCCGCGACGGCCGCGCGCGCCTCGTCGATGATCTCCTCCGGGCTCATTCGTCCACGGTACGCCGCAAGCGCTTCGTCTCGCCTCGCCGGCGCTTCTCGTCGAGCCGCTGCTCGCGCGCCGCGACCGTCGGCTTCGTCGCCCGCCGCTTGCGCGGAACGTGGACTGCGGCCCGCAGCTGCTCGACGATCCGGTCGGCCGCGAGCTCGCGGTTTCGCAGCTGGGAACGCTCGTCCTGCGCGACCGCACGGACGACCGGGCCCAGCTTCGCGAGCACGCGCACCCGCTCCGCCCCCGTGAGCCCCGACGACTCCGCGACGTCGAACAGCGCCTCCGCTCGCGTCGAGGTCTTCTGCGCGTGCTGGCCGCCGGGACCGCTCGAGCGCGAGAACCGGAAGGCGATCTCCGAGCGAATAGACTCGACGTCCATGGCGGCCATTCTCCTGGACGTGGACGGCGTGCTGCACGTCTCCGGCACACCGATCCCGGGAGCGGCCGCGGCCGTCCGTCGCCTGCGCGACGCCGGGCACCGCCTGCGATTCGTGACGAACTCGACGACCCGCTCGAGCGTGCAGCTGGCGGAGCAGCTGCGCGGCATGGGCATCGAGCTCGCAGACGACGAGCTGCAGACGACCGGCGGCGTCGCCGCACGCACGCTCGCCGGCCGCCGCGTGCTCGCGTTGACGATGCCGGGGCTGCTCGACGACCTGGACGGGCTGCAGCTCGTGGGGATGAACGTCGACGCCGTCCTGATCGGCGGTGCCGACGAGGGTGAGGAGACCGGCCGCGTCTTCTCGTACCTCAACCTGAACCGCGCCTTCCACGAGCTCGAGGCGGGCGCCGACCTCTACTGCCTGCACAAGAACAAGTGGTGGCAGACCTCCGACGGGGCGCGACTCGACACCGGCGCGTTCGTCGCCGGGCTCGAGTATGCGGCCGACACGGAGGCGACCGTCCTCGGCAAGCCGTCGAGCGAGTACTTCGCCGCAGCACTCGAGGCGCTCGACGCCGAGCCCGCGCTGACGTGGATGGTCGGCGACGACCTCGAAGGCGACTGCCTCGGTGCGCACAGGCACGGCATGCACACGGTGCTCGTCCGCACGGGGAAGTTCCGCCCGGACGAGGTCGAGCGGTCGCAGGTGCAACCCGACGGGATCATCTCGTCGATCGCGCAGCTGCCCGACTGGCTCGAAGGATCCCTGTGAAGGTCGGGGTCGACCTGATCGAGATCGAGCGGGTCCGCCGAGCCCTCGAGCGGCACGGCGAGTCGTTCAAGGAGCGCTGCTTCACCGCCGCCGAGCGCGCGTACTGCGACTCGAAGCCGAACCCGCCGCAGCACTACGCCGGCCGCTTCGCGGCCAAGGAGGCGGTGGGCAAGGCGCTCGGCTCCGGCGTCTACTTCACGTGGAAGGAGATCGAGGTGCGCGGCCGGCCGAAGCCGGGCGTGTACCTGAGCGGACGCACAGCCGCCTGGGCGGAGAAAGCCGGGGCGGGATCGATCGAGCTCTCGATGACGCACTCACGCGAGCTCGCCGCGGCGATCGCGGTCGCGCTGCCCGAATGAGGCTCGAGCCCCTCCTCACCGCCGAGGAGACGCGCCGGGCCGAGGAGGCTCACCGTGGCTCGCTCGACGAGCTGATGGAGCGCGCGGGCACCGCGGTCGCCGAGCTCGTCCTGCGCGAGCTGCCCGGCGCGGTCACGGTCGTCTGCGGGCGCGGCAATAACGGGGGTGACGGCAGGGTGTGCGCGCGCGTGCTGCGCGAGGCGGGGCGCGACGTGCGCGTGGTCGAGGGCGTCGGCGACCTCGGCTCGCCGGACGTCGTCGTCGACGCCCTGCTCGGCATCGGTCTCGAGGATGCCCCCCGCGAGGACGCGGCGCGGATGATCGAGCTGATCAACGCGATCGGACGGCCGGTCGTCGCGGTCGACGTACCGTCCGGGGTCAACGCCTCGACGGGTGAGGTTCCCGGTGCCGCGGTCCGGGCAACGACGACCGTCACGTTCGGCGCGGCCAAGCTGGGCCTCGCCGTCGCACCCGGCCGCTTCCACGCGGGTCGCGTGCACATCGCGCCGATCGGGCTCCGCCCGCGGGAGCACGAGCACGCGCTCGTGCCGGCGTCCGCGCTCCTCGAGGTTCCGCGCAAGAACGCCGCGTCGACCAAGTACTCCGCCGGCTCGGTGCTCGTCGTCGGCGGCTCGCGCGGCCTGACGGGCGCGCCGATCCTCGCCTCGCTCGCCGCCTTCCGCGCCGATGCCGGCTACGTGGCCGTGGCCGCGCCCGAGTCGACGTTGCCGGTGCTCGAGACGGCGCTGCTCGAGGTCGTGAAGCGGCCGTTGCCGGAGGACGCGAGCGGCCGCCTTCTCCCGCGCTCGGCCGACGCCGTGCTCGAGGCGGCCGAGAAGGCCGACGCGGTCGCGATCGGCCCGGGGCTCGGTCGCAGCGACGGCACCGTCGAGCTCGTCCGCATCCTGCTCGAGCGCCTCGACCTGCCGATCGTGCTCGACGCAGACGCGCTGTGGGAGCTCGAGCCGTTCGCCCGCGCCGCGCCGACGGTGCTGACGCCGCACTCCGGCGAGCTCGCGCGGCTGCTCGCGACGGACGCACGCGACGTCGACGCGCACCGGCTCGAGTCGGCGCGGCGAGCCGCCTCCCGCTACGGCGCGGTCGTGCTGCTGAAGGGAGCCGACACGATCGTCGCCTCGCCGCGCAAAGGCGTGCTCGTCGCGAGTTACGGGACGCCGGCGCTCGCAACCGCGGGCTCCGGCGACGTCCTGACCGGCATCGTTGCCGCGTTCCTCGCCAAGGGGCTCGAGCCCCGCCTCGCCGCCGGGGCCGCTGCCGTCGCGCACGGCGTCGCCGCCGAGCTGCTCGACCCGCAGCCGGGTGTCGTCGCGTCCGACCTGCTGCCCGCGCTGCAACGCGCGCTCGCCGGGCACGGCCTGCAGCGTGCGCCTCTTCAGTGAGATCCGAGATCCGCATCGACCTGAGCGCGCTCGGGCGGAACGTGCGCACGCTCGTGCGCGCCCTCGACGGCGCCGAGCTCTGGGCCGTCGTCAAGGCCGACGCGTACGGCCACGGCGCTCGCGACTGCGCACCGGCAGCGCTCGCCGCCGGTGCGAGCGCGCTCTGCGTCGCCACCGTTGCCGAGGCGCTCTCGCTGCGAGACGAGCTGCGCGACGCGCGCATCCTCGTGCTCGGGCCGACCCCGGAGGACGAGCTCCCGAGCGCGCGCGAGGCGCGGCTGGAGCTCGTGGCCGCCGACGGCACCGTGCCCGAAGGCGTGCCGGTGCACGTCAAGCTCGACACCGGCATGGGGCGGTGGGGGACCTCCGAGCTCGTCTCACCCGCCCGTAACGTGGTGGGCGTCATGACGCACCTCGCGACGGCCGACTCCGACCCCGCGTTCGCACGCGAGCAGCTCCGGCGGTTCCTCGAGGCGACGGAGCC
>DASUAX010000024.1:0-8399 GCA_035763525.1 Gaiellaceae bacterium | reverse complement strand
GCCGACGCAGCTCGGCACCTGGCCGGTGTTCGAGCACATCCCGGTCGGCCGGATGAGCGGCACGAACCCGGACGGGTCGCACTACGACGACCCGGGCATCCGCTGGATCAGCTACTTCCACGGCGGCGAGGCGCTGCACGCCTTCAACCGCGCCTCGTTCGGGACGCCGCAGAGCCTCGGCTGCGTCGAGCTGCCGCTCGAGTCGGCGGCGAAGGTGTGGCCCTACACGCCGATCGGCACGCTCGTGACGATCGAGGACTAGATGAGTAGTTCCACGAGCCCGTGCGTCCGGCTGCGCGATCCGGGCAGGCTGGGACGCTGACGGCCGCTTGCCCCCGGCACGGCCGGGCTCAACCGGCCATCAGCTTCACGACGCCGCACAGGCACCGATAGCGCCGCTATCGGCACCTGCACGTCGCCGCGCCCCAGCGCGCCCAGCTCACGCCCCGGAGAAGACGGCCCGTGGAACTACTCATCTAGACGCTCAGGGAGGCGCGGCCGCTGATGGTCGCCGCGTAGATCACGCAGCGATGGAAGAACGAGTGGCGGCGGTGCACGAGCGTGCCGTCGAAGGTCGAGCCGCCGGCGAGCTGCACGTGCACCGCGTACACCTGGTTCGTGCAGCGCGCGCCGGCGTTCCGGACGGTGACGGAGCCGCCGGCGACCGGCGCGTGGAGCGCGGCGCCGGTGCGGAGCGCGAGCCACAGCGAGCCGCCGGTGATCGCCACCGTCGGGCCCGTGCGGAGCGGCTCGTGCCGGATCTGGATCCCCCACCCGCCGATCGGGCCGTGCGCCGCGCCGACGAACGTGCCGAGCGACGAGCTGATCGGCGGCACCTCCGTCCCGACGACGCCGAAGTCGGTGCGCGACGCGCCCGAGGCGGCGGTTGCGCCCGCGCAGGCGAGCGCGACGGCGGCGAGGACGGCGGCGATGCGGGTCATCGCCCTATGGGACGACGAGATGGTTCCAGATGTTGTTGAAGAGTGTCGTCCCGACGGCGTTGTCGGAGCCCCCGAAGCTGAGCGTCCCCGCGGCGAACACCTTCGCGCCGCCCTGCTCGTAGTACGTCATCTGCCCCACGATCGCTCCGCCCTTGAGCCCCGGGTCGACCTGCGCGAGCACGGCCGTCCCCGGCGGCGAGTCCGGCGAGGTGCCGTCGAACTCGATCCCGTAACGCGCCGTGCCGAGCGTCGCGCCGACGCCGACGTCGAGCCCGGAGAAGAGCCACGGCGCGGCGTCCGTGTTCGCGACGACGTACGGCGCCGTGTGGCCGCCGCGGTCGTTGCCGCGGTACTGCACGCCGATCAGCGCCGCCTCGGGCCGGCCCAGGTTGCGCCACAGGTTGACGCGCCAGATCTTCCCGTCCTTCAGGTCGACGCGCCAGAAGAAGTTGTCGGCGGAGAGGAACGCGAGGTTGCCGCCGAGGTCGCGGTAGCGCTGGATCACGTCGTAGATGTGCGTCGTCACGTACTCCTCGTGGCCGGAGATGACGATCAGGTCGTAGCGCTGCGCGAGGTCGTCCCCGCTCGCGACCTGCTCGAGGTCTTCATCCGTGAGGTAGTCGGCCTGATGGCCGTTGTGCACGAGGAAGCGGAGGAAGCCGCGCTGCTGCGTGCGGTAGTGCGGCGGCTTCCCGTCGTAGGCGAACGGGCGGCCGAGCAGCACGCTGTGGCGGTGCGCCGGGTCGACGTACCAGGAGTCGCCCTTGCCGTCGCCGTTCGCGTCGTAGAAGTTGTAGGCCTGCCAGCTGTAGGTCGGCAGCACGATCGCGACGCGGCTCCTGCCCCAGACGTCCGGGCGGAGGACGAACGGCGCGAACTCGGCCCGCTTCGGCGACCGCAGCGTCAGGCGCGCGAAGTAGAGGCCGCTCGACCAGGCGCCGAGCCGAACGTGGACGGTGTTCTCGCCTGCGTGGCGGAAGCGGATGTGCTTGACGGGCCCCCACGGGCGCCCGACGCTCGACCAGCCGCGCTCGGCGCCGGCGCGGAGGATCTGGAGGTCGAGGCGGCGGACCGGCGTCTTCACGCGCAGCGTCGCGAGCGCGCCGGGCGCGTAGGAGGTCTGCGTGAAGACGGCGGTGAACGACGGCCGGAGCGGCGACGGCTTCGGCGCGGCGGCGGCCGGCGTCGCGACGAGGGCGAGCGCTGCCGCCGCGAGGACGAGGCGCTTCATTGCGCCGTGGCCGCGAGCACGGGCTGGAGCGTCGGCAGGATCCTCGCCTCGGCCGGGGTCGCGTCGCCGAGGGCGAACGAGGTGCTGAACCGCGTCTCGGCCGTCCCCGGCTTGCCGCACTTGAAGACGCGGAGCGCGTACTGGTACTCGCCCGGCGGGACGCTCGAGGTCGGGAGCTTCACCGTCGCGGGCCCGACCGCGTTGCCCGTCTCCCGCGCAACGACGTCGCCGCTCGCGACGTCGAGCACGCGCATCTCGTACGTGCACGGGAGCAGGCACGAGAACGTCGTCTGGAAGTCGGGCGCGGGCGCCTGGAAGGCGACGTCGCCGACGTTCGACGTCACCTTCTCCTTGTCGCAGCCCGCGAGCGTCCCCGCCTGCGCCGCGAGCGCCGCACGCCGCACCGCCGCGAGGCTCGTCTTCGGCCTCCCGTTCGCGTAATAGACCCCCGACTGCCACGCGCGCGCGTCGCGCTCGTCGACGACGTGGAAGATCAGCATCCCGGCCACCGTCGGCTGGCACGCCGCGAGCGCGAACGCCTGCGAGTAGTAGGCCGCCTGCCTCGCCTCGGGGATCGCGTCGCGCGCGACCTTCGCGCCGAGGTTGCGGTAGGCGAACCGGAGCGCCTTCGGGATCTCCGACTGGTAGCCGAACTCGTCGTAGACGATCGGCAGCGTCTCGCCGCGCTGCGCCGTACCGCGAAACGCGCCGGTCAGGAGCCGGACGAGCTTCGCGTAGTCGGCGACGCCGATCGTCGTCGTGCGCGGATGCTGGAACGTCGGCGGCAGCCGCGACGGGATCAGGTACGGGTGGATCGCGAACATGTCCATGATCGGGCGCTCCCGCTCGGTGGCCCGGTAGGCGGCGCCGAGATCCTTGATGAACGCGGTCGGTGAATGCGTCGGGCGCAGCGAGTCCGGCTTGTCCTCGCCGTGCGAGGCGAGCGCGCCCCCGATCACGTTCACGTCGTCGGAGACCGACTTGAGCGCGTCGTAGGTGCGCGCAAGAAGCAGCTCGTACGAGCGCGCCGCCAGGTCGACGCCGCCGACGCCGTACTGCGGCATCCAGAAGAGGTTGAGGTTCGGCTCGTTGCCGATCACGAAGTCGCGCAGCGCCGGGAACTCGCGCGCGATCGAGGCCGCGAACGAGGCGAACTGGCCACGTGCGCCGGAGGTGAGCGGCACGGCGCGCGCGCGCTGCGGGTAGATCGAGACGATCACGCGGACGCCGTCGAGCTGCGCGGCCGCGACGACGTTCCGCAGCACGATCTCGTCGTCGCCGGCGACGCGCGTCTGTCCCGGCGACCAGGTGACGGACGTGCGCACCGTGTCGAGGCCGGCCATCGCGGCCAGGTCCATCTTCGCCTTGGTGACGACGGGGTCGAGGCTGCGGACGTTGTCCTCCGTCGCGCCGACGAACATGCCGGTGCCGGCACGGGCTGTCCCGACGGTCGCGAGGGCGACGACCATCGCCACGATCGCGACGCGGCGCACGAAGGGAAGCGTAGCTCCGGCCGCTGACGGAGTCAGTCGCCGAAGGCGCGGTAGGCGCGGATCAGGGTCTCGACGAGGTCGCCGTCGGCGGTGCGGACGCCGCTCGTGCCGAAGCGCTTCGGCACCGAGTCGGGCGGGCGCCGCGCCGGCGGCGGGAGCGGCGGCAGCGAGCCGCGTGCCTGCCAGGCATCGTCGTGGTCGACGGCGGGGCGCGCGTCGTAGCCGCGGAAGCGGAGAAGCGCCGACGGGTCGCGGTCGACCTCCTCGGCGACGGCGCGCACGACCGCCGCCACGTCCTCCTCCGCGCCCACGCGCACGAGCTCGGACGGGACGAGCGGCTCCTCCCACGTGTGCTCGAGCAGCTGGGCAAGCTGCTCGGACTGGCGGTCGGTCGTCACGTGCCCCTCGATCGCGGCCCAGACGCCGGCGGGGATCGGCGGCGCGGAAAGGCTGACGGAGCGGCCGTTGACGCGAGCGGTGATCAGGGACGGCTCGACGCGCAGCTCCGTCACGCCGTCGGACGTGTGCCCGGCGCCGCCGAGAAACGCGCGCGCCCACGGGCCCACTAGACGAGCGCCTCCTGCTCGTAGGCGTCCGGTGCGAGCGCGACGGCGGCGCGGATCGCGCCGAGGTCGAGGTCGCCGAGCCAGTCGTCGGACGTGCCGGCCATCACCTTCTCGACGAGCTCGCGCTTCGACTCGAGCAGCTGGTCGATGCGCTCCTCGAGCGTCCCGGTCGTGATCAGCGAGTGCACCCAGACCGGCTTCTCCTGGCCGAGCCGGTGGGCGCGGTCGGTCGCCTGCTGCTCGACGGCCGGGTTCCACCAGCGGTCGAAGTGAAAGACGTGGTTCGCGGCGGGCAAGTTCAGGCCGCGGCCGCCGGCCCGCAGCGAGACGACGAGCACCGCCGGCCCCTCGGCCGTCGCGAACGCCGCCAGCAGCTCCTCGCGCTGGCCCGCGCTGAGTCCGCCGTGGAAGAACTCGACGCGCTTCTCGAGCCGCTCGGCCAGGTGGTCGACGAGGCCGAGGAAGCTCGTGTATTGCGTGAAGACGAGCGCCTTGTCCCCCGCGGGCACCTGGCGCAGGAGGTCGATCAGCCGCTCGAGCTTGCCGGAGCGCCCTTCGATGGGGCCGCCCTCGTGCAACACCATCTCCGGGTGGTTGCACACCTGCTTCAGCTGACCGAGCATCGCGAGCACGGCGCCGCGACGGCCGAAGCGGTCCTCGTGCGCCTCGACGCGCGGGAGCCACGAGTCGACGACCTGCTGGTAGAGGACGGCCTGCTCGGTCGTGAGCAGGCAGTAGTCCTTGATCGTCGTGATCGGCGGCAGGTCGAGCTCGACCTCGGGGTCGTCCTTCTGGCGGCGCAGGATGAACGGCCGCACGATCGCGCGCAGCCGTTCGAGCGCGTGCGGGTCGTCGTCGAGCTGGATCGGCTCGACGAACGCGCGGTGGAACCACTCGCGGGCGCCGAGGAGCCCCGGGTTGAGCAGGTCCATGATCGCCCACAGCTCGCCGAGGTGGTTCTCGATCGGCGTGCCGGTCATGGCGACGCGGCGGCGCGCACGGAGTAGGCGCAGCGAGCGCGCGCGGCGCGTCTGCGGGTTCTTTACGTCCTGCGCCTCGTCGAGGAGCAGGCGGTCCCACTGCACGCGCTGCAGCGTCTCGACGTCGCGGGTCGCGATGTCGTACGAGGTGATGACGAGGTCGGAGTCGTGCGCGCGCTCGACGAAGGCGTCGCCGGTTAGCCGCGCCGCGCCGTGGTGGAGGTGCACGCGCAGGCCGGGCGCGAACCGCTCCACCTCGTGCAGCCACTGTCGCGCGACGCTCATCGGGCAGACGACGAGCGTCGGGCCGAGCGCGTCGCGGCCGAACTGCTCGCGCTCCGAGACGAGCATCGCGATCGCCTGCACCGTCTTTCCCAGGCCCATGTCGTCGGCGAGCACGCAGCCGATGCCGAGGTCGCCGAGCAGCCGCAGCCAGCCGTGCCCCGCCTCCTGGAACGTGTAGAGCTGGTGCTCCATCCCGGGCGGCGTCGGCAGCGGCTTGAACTTCGCGTCGCCGTCGAGCATGCCGGCGAGCCGCTCGTCGAGCGACACCTCCCCCAGTTCGAGCCCGAACTCGTCGATGGCGATGCCCGATGCGGCGCGGACGAGGTCGACCATGCCGCCGCCGCTCGTCTTCAGCTCGAGGAAGCGGAGCGCCCGCTCGACGTCGTCGCGGCGAAGCGCCTGCCAGCGCCCCTCGGCGTGCACGAGCGGCGCGCGTTCGGCCGCGAGGCGGCGCAGCTCGTCCTCGTCGAGGCCGAGGTCGCCGACGCGCAGCTGCCAGTCGAACAGGGCGAGCGCGCCGGTCGTCGCGCGCGCGGTCAGGTCGGCATGGATCCGCGCCGGGCGCTGTGTCCAGGACGTCGGCAGCACGACGGGCAGGGAGAGCACCGGCAGCACGCGGCGCAGGAAGTGCTCGGTGTCCTCGCCGTCGAGCTCGAGCTCGCGCGGCTCCTCCTCGTCGAAGGCGAAGCCGTGCTCCGCGAGCTCGGGCCGGACGCGCGCGAACGCCTCGCGCAGGTCCTCGTACGGGTCGGCGTCGCGCAGGAAGCGGAACGCGTCGGGCCCCGCGTCCCAGAGGAGGGACGCGGGCAGGGCGACCGACCCGTCGTCGGAGGCGTGCAGCCAGAGCTGCAGGAAGAGGCGGCCGTCGCGCTCGTCGAGGTGGAGGCCGACGCCCCAGGGGGCTCGCGGGAGCCGCGCGAAGCCGCGGTCGACCCAACGCGTCACGTTGCGCTCGAGCGCGGCGTACGACGGCCCGTGCGGGAGCTCCGGCTCGGGTGAGGTGAGACCGTGCAGGAACGCGTCGACCGCGCGGTGGCGGCCGAACGGCCGCGCCGAGCCAAGGTGCACGCCGGCGGCGACCAGGCGGTCGCGCGCGATGCGGTCGACGAGGCGCGGGTAGAGGTCGTTGACGGTGGCGACGCGGTCGCCGTGGAAGTAGTCGGCGATCACCGGCGGCGCCGCGGCGGCGATCGCGGTCAGCGCCTGCTCGACCTTCGCCTCGAGCGTGGCGCCCCAGAACGCATGCCACTCGCCGCCGATGTCCGCGAGCTGCGGGAAGACGAGACCCTCGCTGACGGCGCGCTCGGCGAGCTCGCGCACGTGTAGCAGCGCACGCGCCGAGTCGGCGAGCGGCTCGGCGGGCTCCCACGCCGCGAGCTCGTCCACCGACAGGAAGCGGCCGCGGTACGTGTCGTCGAGGACGTCGAGCTCGTCGTCGCCGATCGCTCCCTCACGCGCGAACGCGAAGGCGACTGCCTCGGGATGCCAGACCAGCTCGAGCACGGCTAGCCATCGTAGGCAGGATCGGACGGTCGTCGCGCGGTCACCCTGACGAGGGATCCATCGGTCGCGCGGCGTTGCCGTTCCCTGCGCCATGCGGCTCGTGCTCAGCGTGTGCGCGCTTGCGCTCGCCGTTCCCGTGTGCGCGACGGCGCAGGACTCGCTGCGGCCGCGCGAGCCGTTCTTCGCGGCGACGCCGCGTACGGGATGGGTCGTCCTCCGCGACCGGCCGGGCGGCCGCGCGGTCGCGACGGTCGGCGCGCGCACCGAGTTCGGCTCGCCCGAGACGGTCGGCGTCGCGGTGACGCGCGGCAACTGGGTCGGTGTCATCTCGACACACCTGCCGAACGGCGTTCTCGGCTGGGTGCCGCGCACGGAGCTGTCGTTGCGGCCGGTGGAGTGGTCGGTCGAGGTCTCGCTCTCGCAGCGCCGGTTGGTGCTGCGCCACGACGGCGCGGTGGTGCGCCGGGTGACGGTCGGGATCGGCGCGTCGGGCTCGCCGACGCCGGTCGGCCGCTACGTCGTCACCGATCACATCGACCCGGGCGCCGAGAGCGTCACGTACGGCTGCTGCATCCTCGCGCTCTCGGGCCACCAGCCGGATCCGCCCGCCGGCTGGGACCGGAGCCGTGACTGGCGGCTCGCGATCCACGGCGGCGCCACCGGCGCCGTCTCCGCCGGCTGCATCCACGCCGACGAGGCGACGCTCCGCTACCTGATGCGCGCGACCCCGCTCGGAACGCCGGTCACCGTCACGAACTGACGTGTCCCGGCGGGACGGTCGGCGTCTGAGCCGCCCCTGACGCGCGTGGGAGGGGCGTCAGACGCGCGTCGGAGGAAGCTCGGACGCGCGTCCGAGCTTCCTCTGAGCCCACGCCCTGCGCGGCCGAAGGGACACGGCCAAAGCGCGGTGCCGTGGAGCAGGGGTTTTGGCACTTCCGACACAGTTCTGTGACGGTCCGGACCTGAGCCGGCCGCCCGGGGGACGGCGCGGGAGATTGTCAGCGTTCGACCTGGCTGCCGCCGACGATGGCGTCCCGGCCGTCCGCGTAGCGCACCCAGGCCTTGTGGGTGCCGTCGTAGTCGGGGCCGAAGAGGACGAGCGTCGCCTCCCGGCCGCGCACGAGGCACGGCTCGTCTCCCTCCTCGTCGAGGCCCCGCCAGATGCGGATGAACGGGTTGTGCCCCCACTCGTCGCCGATCGTCGAGGGCTGCGTGTGGCCCGGGTGGATGCGCGTCTCGTGAGGCAGCGACATCAGCTTGTTCATGATCGAGTCGACCTGGTTCGCGTAGCCGTCCGGGCCGCCGTTGCCCGTGCCGCCGACCGTGCCCTTGAAGAGGCAGTCGCCGGTGAAGCAGTCGGTCCCGTCGACAAAGAGCGCCCAGTGCTCTCGCGCGTGGCC
>DASUAX010000023.1:0-16660 GCA_035763525.1 Gaiellaceae bacterium | reverse complement strand
TCGAGATCCGGCGGGGTCGCCCGCCCCCGAAACGAGGGCGCAACGACTCGAACCCGTGCTGGTTGAACTCGTGGATCACCTTGCGCACCTGCGACTCGTCGGTCATCCACATCCGCGCGATCTCCGGCACGCTCATCAGCGCGTTCGAGGCAAGCAGAATCGACGCCCGCTGCCTCGTCGAAGCCAGCTTCGACTGCTTCGAGAGCCGCTTCAACCGCTGCCCCTCATGCGGAGCAAGCTGACAGACGAACACTTCCGGGGGACGCATCCACACCTCCTTCACTCGGACACGTCCCGATTCGCCGGCAGCCAGCACGGACCCTGCCGGTTTCCGGTCAAACGTTTGGAGAGGCCGCACTAGGCGAGATGGAAGTAGAGCGCGTGGAGGAGCTCGACGGCGGGGTTCGACGTGTGCACCGTCACGTCCGCCGGGACGTCGAGGAGCGCCTCCGAGTAGTTGAAGATGATGCGCACGCCGGCGCCGACGAGGTCGTTGGCGACCTTCTGCGCCGCGCCGGCGGGGACGGCAAGGACGCCGACCACGATGTTCTTCTCGCGGACCGCCTGCTCCAGGTGCCCCTCGTCCTCGACCAGGATGCCGCCGATCTCGGCGCCGATCACCGAGGGGCTCGCGTCGAAGACGGCAGCGATGTTGATGCCGTGCTCCGCGAAGATCGGCGAGCTCGCGATCGCCTGACCCAGACGGCCCGCGCCGACGAGGGCGATGTTGTGCTGTCCCTGGGTGCGGAGGATCTTCCGGATCTCGCCGAGCAGCGAGTCGATCGAGTAGCCGACGCCCCGCTTGCCGAACTTGCCGAAGTTCGAGAGATCGCGGCGGATCTGTGTGGCGTTGATGTTCGTGTAGTCGGCGATCTCCTGCGAGGAGATGCGCTCCTTGCCCATCTTCTGCGCCTGCGTCAGCACCTGCAGGTAGCGCGAGAGCCGCGCCGCGACGCCGACCGTGACCCGTTCGGAGGTGCCGTTGCCGGCGGGACTTTGCAACATCACGAAGCCATTGTGCCCGAGGCTTGGCGACGGCCGTTCGGTTGTCACAAACCCTTACGTTTGTGACAGCTTTCGGCGCAGCGCAGCCTCGTCCACGAAGTAGACGAAGGCGCGCTCGCCGTCGATCTCGACGACCGGCAGCCACTCACGGTAGCGCGCCTCGAGCTCCGGGTCGCCGGTGACGTCGACGCTCTCGTACGCGACGCCGACGCGGTCGAGGACATCGCGGGCGCGGTCGCACAGGTGGCAGCCCTGCGCGTGGAAGAACGCGACGCTACGGATAGAGGCCACGCGTCACCGTGGCCTCGGCGACGCGCTGGACGGCGACGCCGTAGGCGGCGAGGCGCATCGACGTCGAGCGGTCGGCGCGTGTCGCCCAGGTCTCCTCGAACGCGCGCGTGATGATCTCGTTCAGCTGCACGTTCACCTCGTCCTCCTTCCAGAAGTACTCCTGGAGGCCCTGCACCCACTCGAAGTACGAGACGACGACGCCGCCGGCGTTCGCGAGCACGTCGGGCAGGATGAGCACGCCGCGCTCCTCGAGAATGTCGTCCGCGGCGGGTGTGAGCGGGCCGTTCGCCGCCTCGACGACGACGCTCGCCCTGACGGCGTCCGCGTTTTCCTCGTTGACGACCTGCTCGAGCGCGGCCGGCGCGAGCACGTCGCACGGCAGTGCGAGGAGCTCCGCATTCGTGATGCGTTCGCCGCCGCCGAACTCCGCGAGCGACCCACCGTCGCGCTTGTGGGCGAGGGCGGCCACGACGTCGATCCCACGAGGGTCGTGCACGCCGCCCGTCGAGTCGGAGATACCGACGACGGTCGCGCCGCGCTCGGCGGCGAACGACGCGAACTGCGATCCCACCTTGCCGAACCCCTGCACCGCGACGCGCAGGCCCTCCATCGCACGGTCCTGCTTCCCGAGCGCCGCCTCGAGGGTGAAGAGCGCACCGCGCGCGGGCGCAGCGTCGCGGCCGAGCGACCCGCCGATCGTGAGCGGCTTCCCCGTCACGACGCCGAGCACCGAGTGCCCCTTGTTCATCGAGTACGTGTCGAACATCCACGCCATCGTCGACGAGTCGGTGCCGACGTCGGGTGCCGGGATGTCCTTCTCCGGCCCGATCTCGTTGATGATCTCCGAGGTGAAACGCCGCGTCATGCGCTCGAGCTCGCCGCGCGACAGCGACCCTGGATCGCAGACGACTCCGCCCTTCGCGCCGCCGAACGGCAGGCCCATCAACGAGCACTTCCACGTCATCCACATCGCGAGTGCCTTGATCTCGTCGAGCGTGACGGCGGGGTGATAGCGAATGCCGCCCTTCGACGGGCCGCGCGCGATGTTGTGCGTGACGCGGTAGCCGGTGAACGCCCGCACCTTGCCGTCGTCGAGCGTGGTCGGGATCGACACCTCGACCGACTTCTTGCACTCCGACAGCACCGCGACGAGGCGATCGTCGAGCCCGAAGGTCTCGGCGACGTTCTCGAGCTGCAGCCTCGCGATGTCGTACGGATTCTCGCGAAGATGCGATTCGGATGCGGCCGTCGCCATCGCGGGCGAATCCTATTCCAGCCTGAACCTGACCTGCGCCCGTACCGGCTTCGCGTCGAGCGGCAGCGTCGGCCAGGCGGCCAGCCGCAGCTCGTAGGCTCCCGCGGGCAGGCGTGCGCTCGTCGGGCCGCGCCCGGTGATGCCGAAGCTGTACGAGCCGGGCAGCAGGTCGCGCATGCGCGCCATCACGCCGCGGAACTTGCCGCTCGCGTCGTAGAGGAGGATGTCGAGCCTGCGCACCGGCTGGATCTGAATGCCGCCTTCGCGAACGAGCGCACCTGCCTGCACCGTCAGGATCGCGGGATCCGTGTCGGACGCAGGGAACGAGGCACGGCTGATCGAGGCGCTGCCGATCAGCTTCCCCTGCGTCTCGCCGAAGAGGAGCGCCCACGGGACGCGCAGCGTCTGCGTCCCGGTCGCCGAGACGACGATCGAGCCGGTGACCAGCCGGACCGGCGGCGCCTTCGGCGCCGTCAGCGTCACCTTGACGCGCCGCGAGCGGCCGGCGCGGATCGTGAGGCGTTCCGGGACGACACGGAAGCGGAGCGTCGCGGTGGCTCCGTTCGGCACCGCCGCGACGGAGAGCGTGAGGCGGCGGCTCGACACGTTGCGCAGCGTCACGACGCGCGTCGCGTGCCAGCGCGGCCCCTGCCAGACACCGAAGCCGAGCGACATCGGCTCCGACGCGACCTCGGCGGACGCGGAGGCGCCGAGCCTGAGCACGCCGCCGCCCACGGAGACCGGGTCGGCGCGGCCGCGCTGGGCGTACCCCGCGAGCAGGCTGCCGACGGCTCCTCCGTCGAGGTCGGGCCGCATCTGGGCGAGCAGCGCGGCCGCTCCGGCGACCGTCGCGGCCGCGGCGCTCGTGCCGTTGACCGTGCCGTAGAGAGCGGAGCCGTCGGCCGCGCGCCCCGGCTCCGAGGTCGCGACCGCGACGCCCGGAGCGGCCACGTTCGGCTTGACGCCGCTGTCGTAGGCGAGTCCCTGCGAGGAGAAGCCCGTGGCCACGCCTTGCTCGGGATTCGCTCCCTCGTGCACTGCACCGACGGCGATGCCGACGTCGATCCCTGCGCGCTGCGCGGCGAGCAACTCGACGGCGGCGGCGGTCGGGACGACGACGGCGGGCGCGGTCGTATCCTCGGAGAGGTGGAGCGCGCCCGCGGGCAGCGCGTCGCCGTACAGCACGACGGCCGCGGCGCCGGCGCGCGACGCGGCAACCACCGTGTCGGCCGGGTCGGCGCCCGCGGGCACGACGACGGCGCGCCCGGCGACGAGACTGAGGCCGTGAGCGTCGAAGTAATCGGCGCTCGACGCGCCCGCGAGCCCGCGCGTCGACCTCGGCACGGCCACGCGCAGCGTGCGTGCCCGGCCCGGCGCGACGGGACCGACGAGCGGCAGCCGTTGGTCGAGGATCACGTCGAGGCCGCGCCGCAGCACGACGCGCACCTTCGGGGTCGCGCTGCGCGAGTCGGTGGCCGCGACCGCAAGCGCGGCCGGCGCGCCGGCGGGCCCAGCCACCGAGCCGAACGCAGGACCCGCGCCGCCGTCGTTGCCGGCCGGTGCGACCACGAGCGTGTTCAGGTCGAGCGCGCCCTGGACGGCGATTGCCTCGGGGCCGTCGCCGAACGCGGCATAGGGCTCCGCGACGCCGACGAGCGCGACGCGCACGGCGTCGTGGGTATCGCCGTCGCCGTTCGGGTCGACCGCGCGGTCGAGCCCCGCGATCAGCTGATCGCTGCGCGAGTAGACGACGTAGGTGCCGTCGGTTGCCTGTTGCCAGCCGGCGACGCGGATCGGCAGGATCGTCGCCCCCGGCGCCACGCCGTGGAGCCCCGCCGGGCCGCCGCGTCCGACGAGGATGCCCGCGAGCTCGGTGCCGTGCTGCTCGCGCTGTGTCGCATCCTGTGGGTTCGCGCGGGCGCTCGCGTCGGTCTCCTGGCCCAGCACGTCGATCCCCGGGAGCACGCGGCCCGCGAGGTACGGATGCGTCTCGTCCACGCCGGTGTCGAGCAGCGCGATCGTGACGCCGTGGCCGTCGTAGCCGGGCAGCTCCGCATCGGGCCTGTGCCCGCTCGCCGCGTCGAACTCCTTCTGCGAGAGGACCTGCTCCGACACCGAGGCCGGGAACGCGGCGCGGACCGGGTAGATGCCGGCCACCTCCGGCATCTGCTCGAGCAGGCTCAGGGCGCGCGGGTCGAGCGCGGCGCTGAAGCCGTCGAGGACGCGGTAGTAGCTGTAGTCGGGCCGCACGGTCACGCCCAGGCCCGCCAGCTTCAGCAGCACCTGCTTCTGGGCGGCGTAGGCGGAGGCCCACCACGCCCGCTCCTGCGCCTCGGTGGCGTAATGCGCCTGCCGGAGCCGCTGCGCCACCGACGGCGTCGAGAGCACGACGATCATGCGCTGCCCGAGCGGCACCTGCGCGCGCGGGGCGCCCACCAGGCCGCGCCAGCTGCCGGCGCCGCTCGCGGACGCCGTCTCGCGGCCGCCTGCCGAGACGGCGAGCCCGCCGAAGACGAGGAGGGCGGCGAGAACGGCCAGCGCCGCGAGGCTACGCGGTGGGACGCGCATCGAGCGAAAGGTAGTCGGGGTACGGGACGGGCTCCACGTACCGCGCCGCCGATGCGATCATCGCCGCGTTGTCGGTGCAGAGCGGCAGAGGCGCGAGCGCGGCGCCCGGGAGCGACGTCCGCAGCTCGGAGTTGGCCGCGACACCTCCGACAACGGCGACGCGCTCGGCGCCGGACGCCTCGACGCGCTCGACGAGCGCCCGCACGATCGCGCGCTGGTAGGAGGCCGCGAGATCCGGGCGGCGCGCCGCGAGCTCGGCCGGCGAGAGGTCGCGCACCGTGTAGAGGAGCGCGGTCTTGAGCCCGGAGAACGAGAAGTCGAGGCCCGGGACTCGTGCGACCGGGAAGTCGTAGGCGGAGGGGTCGCCCTCCCGCGCCAGCAGGTCGATCTCCCGCCCGCCGGGGTACCCGAGCCCGAGCAGGCGGGCGCCCTTGTCGAACGCCTCGCCGGCCGCGTCGTCCAGTGTCGTGCCGAGGACGCGGTACCCGCTGCGCTCCTGCACGTCGAGCAGCATCGTGTGGCCGCCGCTAGCGAGCAGGCACGTGAACGGCGGCTGCAGGTCGAGCGGCTTCAGGTACAGCGAGGCGACGTGCCCGTGCAGGTGGTCGACCGGCACGAGCGGCAGCCGCCGCGCCCACGCGAGAGCCTTGGCAGCGGAGACGCCGACGAGCAGCGCGCCGATCAACCCCGGCCGCGACGTCACGGCGACCACGTCAACGTCGTGCCCGTCGAGCGCTTCCTCGATCACCGGCGCGATCAGCTCGAGGTGGCGGCGCGATGCCACCTCGGGAACGACACCGCCAAATCTGGCATGGAGCTCGGCCTGGCTCGCGACCACGGTGGACGCAATTTCGCCGTCGCGGGTCACGACCGCAGCGGCGGTCTCGTCGCAGCTCGTCTCGATCCCGAGGATCACCGCAATTCCGCCGTTCCGTCGGAATCGCTAGTTGGCACAACCGGCGCAGTTACGACACACGGTCGCGACACCAGCCGGGGCAGGCTCCGGGGATGGAGATCGTTGTCGACGTCCATGAGCGGCGAAGCGGAGTGCCGGCAGCACTCGCCGCGATCGGAGTCGACGTGCGGTTGCGAACGCTCCCCGTGGGCGACTACGCGATCGACGAGCTCGCCTTGATCGAGCGAAAGTCCGTCACCGACCTGCACGTCTCGCTCATCCAAGGACGCCTCTGGCAACAACTCGGCCGTCTGCGACGTGCTGCGCCCTGGCGATACCTCCTCGTAGAAGGTAAGTCGGTGTACGACGGACCGCTGCCGCAGTCCGCGGTGCGAGGGCTCATGGTCGCCGTCGACGACCTCGGTGTCGCAGTGATCCGCTCGCTCGACCACGCCGACTCCGCGGCATGGATCGAGAGAATCGCGCGACGACGCCGGGGCGAGTCGAGGCGGGTGGATCGTCCGCCCTACGCCCAGCGTCCACAGCGGCCGGCTCAGGTCTCTCCCCCAGAACGCGCGCTCGCAGCGGCGGAGGGAGTCTCCACAGTCACGGCGCGGAAGCTGCTCGAGGAATTCGGATCGCTCACGAATGTTCTGCTCGCTCCTCCAGACGCCCTCCAACGGGTCGACGGCGTTGGTGTGCAGCGAGCGGAATCGATCCGCCGGCTCGCGCAGAGCAACTAGCGATTCCGGCGCAGCCGGAATTGCCCCACCCTCAGCCCGAACCACCATCCCTCCACATGATCAGCGCGTCCTCCCGGTTGTCCGTGTAGTACCCACGGCGAATGCCGCGCGCCTCGAAGCCGAGCTGCTCGTAGAGGCGGATCGCGCCGACGTTCGAGATCCGCACCTCGAGCGTGTAGCCGCGCCGCTCGTCGTCGCGAGTCAGCTCGAACAGCCGCCGCAGGAGCGCCGTCGCGATCCCGCGACGGTGGCGGTCGGGGTCGACGGCCACGTTCATCACGTGCCACGCGTCGACGTAGCGCGAGTTGATCACGTAGCCGACGAGGTCGTCGCCCTCGAACGCGCCGAGGCAGATCGACGTTGGCTTCGCGAGCTCTGACGCGAACATCGACCTCGACCACGGTGTCGGGTAGGCGCGCTTCTCGATCGCCTCGATCGCGCTCAGGTCGCGAAGCTCGAGCGGCCGGACGCGGAGGGCAACCGCCGTCATCGCTGCGGCCTCGCGTCCGGCTCCCGCACGTACAGCGGCTCGACGAGCTCGGCCGGGCCGAACGCCCCCGCGCGTTCCAGCAGCAGCAACGGGTCGGGCACGTGAGCCTCGTCGTCGTCGGCCGGAACGTCGGCGCCCGCCGCCTCGAACACGTCGCGGTACCGGACGGCGCCGTCGCCGACGAGCCTGCGGCCCGCCACGGCGAGCTCCTCCGGACGGCAGACGACGGGGCCCGGCGCGAAGACCTCGCCTCGCCGCGCGTCGATCACGGGCGTCGCACCGGCGTAGGCGTCGAGCGTCGAGGCGCCGGCCACGGGCACGCGCAGCGCGAGAGCCAGCGACCGGGCAGCCGCCAGGCCGATGCGGATGCTCGTGAAGCTGCCGGGGCCGCGGCCGACGACGATCCCCTCCAGGCTCGCCGGGTCGCCGACGAGCCGGTCGACCGCGACCAGGAGATCGCCTGCGCGCCCGGCTCGCGCACGATCGCCGTGCGAGGTGCCGCAGACAGCGCCGAACGAGGTGGCGGTGTCAAAGGCCAAGATCACTGTCGATCCTCACGGTGCGGTGGTTCTCGTCGACGTGCCCGAGCGTAACGACGGCGCGCGCCGCCGGGAGCCAGTCACCTCCGTGCTCGGGCCACTCGACGAACGCGACGGCGCCGTCGAAGTACGGCTCCAGGTCTCCCCATTCCTCCGGGTCGAGGCCTCGCACCCGGTAGAGGTCGAGGTGCGCAACCGGCATCGGCGCCTCGTAGCGGTGACCGATCGTGAAGGTCGGGCTCGAGACAGGCCCGGTGACGCCGAGCGCCCGCGCGGCGCCGCGCACGAACGTCGTCTTCCCCGCGCCGAGATCGCCGGACACGGAGACGACGTCGCCCGGCTCGAGCAGCGCGGCGAGCCGCGCCGCGAGAGCCTCCGTCTCCGCCGGAGACGCCGTCACCACCTCCATGGACTGGAGGCTAGAAGAGACCGAGCTGGACCGGCTGCTCGAGCACGGGCTCGGGCGCCGGCACGGGCGCCGGCGGCGCCGCTGCGCGGCCGAGCAACTCCGGGATGCGAGCGAAGTCCTGCTGCAGCACCTGGAGCATCCGCGGCGTGTAGAGCGCCGCCGCGGGGTGGAAGATCGGGTACAACGTCACCGGGCTGCCGCCGAGCACCACGTCCTGCGCCCGGCCGTGCACCTGCGTGATGCCGTTCGGCCTGCCGGAAAGGAGCTTCGTGGCGAAGTTGCCGAGCGTGCAGATCAGCTTCGGCTGGATCAGCTCGATCTTCTTCCAGAGATGGGGCTCGCACGCCTGGATCTCGTCCGGCTGCGGGTCGCGGTTGCCGGGCGGGCGGCACATCAACACGTTGTTGATGTAGACATCCTCGCGCTCGATCCCGATCTCCGCGAGCAGCTTCGAGAGCAGCTGCCCCGCCGCGCCGACGAACGGCACGCCCTGCTTGTCCTCGTGGAAGCCCGGCGCCTCGCCCACGAACATCAGCTCCGCGGCCGGCGAGCCGGAACCGAAGACCACCTGCGTCCGGCCCTGCGCGAGCGCGCACTTCGTGCAGTCGGCGACCTCGTCGCGGTAGGAAAGAAGGTCAGCAGCAGCCACAACTACCGCCGCAACAGCCCCCACCGCCGAAGCTGGGCTGCCCGGAGGTGCCGTGTGCTGCGAACGACGTGCTGAACTGCTTCGCCACCTTCGCGTTGCCGCAGTCGGGGCAGACGGGATCCGGATCGGACATCCCGACGAGCTCCTCGAAGTGCGACTCGCAGCTCATGCAGACGTATTCGTAGATCGGCACAGGACAGACCCTAGCACCGGCATGTTGACGCCCCGCGCGGACGGAGCGCGCCCGCGGGCAGGTACGCTGACCGTGCCCGGTACCCGCGAGGGACTGGAGCGCGAGATGTTCGAGAGCGTCACCGTCATCGGCGCCGGCCGCGCCGGCACGACGATCGCAGCGCGCCTGCGCGAGCGCGGCCTCCGCGTGCGCGACGACGGCGAGCTACGGCTCCTGTGCGTGCCCGACCGGGCGATCGGCGAGGTCGCGCGCGCACTCGAGCCGGGCCCCTGGGTGGCGCACGTCTCGGGCGCGACGCCGCTCGCCGCGCTCGACCCGCACGTGAGGCGCTTCTCGGTGCACCCGCTGCAGACACTGACGAGGGACGGCGGCCCCGGCCAGCTCGACGGCGCCTGGGGTGGCGTGACGGCGGAGGACGCCGAGGCGGAGGAGCGGGCACTGTGGCTCGCGGAGACGCTCGGGCTGCGCCCGTTCGCGCTCGCCGACGACCGCCGAGCCGTCTACCACGCCGGCGCCGCGATCGCCTCCAATTTCCTCGTCACGCTCTACCGCGTCGCGGCCGACCTCGTCGCACAGGCGGGCGCGCCGCCGCAGGCGCTCGTGCCTCTGATGTCGCGGACGATCGAGAACGGCTTCCAGCTGACGGGCCCGATCGCTCGAGGCGACTGGCAGACGGTCGAGCGGCACCGCGACGTGCTGCGCGACACCGGCTACGCCCGGGTCTACGACGCGCTCGCGGAGGCGACGCGGCCGTGATCGTGGTTCGCTCGATCGGCGAGCTCGACCTGCCGCGCCACGGCACCGTCGGCCTCGCGCCGACGATGGGCGCGCTGCACGCGGGCCACGCCGCGCTCTTCGCCGCCGCTCGGCCTGCGTGCGACGTTCTCGTCGCCAGCCTGTTCGTCAACCCGGCGCAGTTCTCGGAGCCGTCCGATCTTGCCGTGTACCCCCACGACTTCGAGCGCGACGCGGCGTTCGCGTCGGAGCACGGCGTCGACGTCCTCTTCGCGCCGCCTGCGGGGGAGATGTACCCGCCCCGCTTCGCGACGTGGGTCGATCCCGCCGGCGCCGCGGAAGGGCTCGAGGGCGCGCAGCGCCCCGGCCACTTCCGGGGCGTCGCGACCGTCTGCCTGAAGCTCTTCAACATCGTCCGGCCGCAGATCGCGTGGTTCGGGCGGAAGGACGCTCAGCAGGTCGCGGTCGTCCGCCAGCTCGTGCGCGACCTGAACGTGCCGGTCGAGATCCGCGTCGTCGACACGGTGCGCGACGCGGACGGGCTCGCGCTCTCGTCGCGCAACGCGCGCCTGTCGGCCGACGAGCGAGAGCGGGCGCGCGCGATCCCACGTGCGCTCGAGACGCGCGACGCTGCCGCCGCCCGTGCCCTGCTCGAGGCGGCCGGGCTCGAGCCCGACTACGTCGAGGTCGCCGATCTCGACGGGCCCACCCTGGTCGTCGCCGCGCGCGTCGGCGCGACGCGGCTGATCGACAACATCCCCCTCCCGGAAGGAGAACGCCCATGACCACGCGGCCCCGCACCCCCGCTCCCGGCACGCCCGCCCCGGGCAAGCTGCCGCTCCCCGAGCTTGCCGGGATGAAGCGCCGCGGCGACCGGATCGTGATGGTGACGGCCTACGACGCGCCGTCCGGACGCATCGCCGACGACGCCGGCGTCGACCTGATCCTGGTCGGCGACTCGGCTGCGATGGTGATGCTCGGCCACGACTCGACCGTCCCCGCGACCGTCGACGAGATGCTCGTCCTCACCCGTGCCGTCAACCGCGGCGCGCGGCGGCCGCTCGTGATCGCCGACCTCCCGTTCGGCTCGTACCACGTCTCCGACGAGCAGGCGCTCGAGACGGCGGTGCGCTTCCTCAAGGAGGCGGGCGCCGACGCCGTCAAGCTCGAGGGCGCGGGGCCGATGCTCTCGCGCGTCCGCGCGCTCACCGGGGCCGGGATCCCCGTGGTCGGGCATCTCGGCCTGACACCGCAGACTGCGACGGCCCTCGGCGGCTTCAAGGCGCAGGGCCGGAACGCGGCGAAGGCGATCGAGCTGTACGAGGACGCTCTCGCGCTCGAGGCGGCCGGCTGCTTCCTGCTCGTGCTGGAGGCGGTGCCCGCGCCGGTCGCGGCCCGGATCTCGGAGGCGCTCGAGATCCCGACGATCGGCATCGGCGCCGGCGCCGAGTGCGACGGACAGGTGCTCGTCTGGCACGACCTGCTGGGGCTGTACGAGGGCACGCCGCCGCGCTTCGTCAAGCAGTACGCCGACCTCGCGCCCGTGATCCGCGAGGCGCTCGCGCGCTACGCGACCGATGTTCGAGCGGGCGCGTTCCCGGAGCAGAAGCACACCTACTCGATGTCCGAGGGCGAGCTCGCGCTCTTCGAGCACGAGCTCGCCGAAGTGCGTCGCTAGACGAGCAGCTCGTTGTCGAGGGCCCAGCGGACGATCTCCGCGCGGCTCTCGACGCCGAGCTTCCGCATCGCGTTCGCACGGTGCATCTCGGCGGTCCGGACCGAGATCCCGAGCCGCACCGCGATCTCGCCGTTCGTGTGGCCGTAGGCGATCAGCGTCGCCACCTGCAGCTCGCGCGGCGTGAGCCTCGACGTGGTCGTGAACGTCGCGATCATGCCTTCAAGATGCTCGGCCGCCGACGGGACAGCATCGGCGGCGCCCCCGACGCCGGGACGTAGTTCCTACGGGTCGGCAGCGAGCCGCCGTCGCCCATCATGCCGGTGTGAGCGACGACCGCCGGATCGACGCGGACGACCTCGCCGTCGACTGGGAGTGGGCTCTCGACGCTGCTGCGCGCGCCGTCGAGGAGGCGCGCGGCGAGCGCGTGCCGGCCGAGACGCTCGCGCACGGAAGGGCGCTCCAGGCGGAGGAGCGTCGCGACGTCGAGCTGCTCCTGCACCGCTGGCTGCCGCCGCGCGCGCCGACTGCGAGGATGCTCGGCCTGCCGACGGGAGCCAAGGCCGTGATCCTCGACCTCGACGGGGTGCTCACCGACAGCAACGTCCTGCATGCGGCAGCGTGGGCGGAGGCGCTCGATCCGGTGCTGCAGCAGGCGGCACACGACCTCGACGGCGCGTTCATGCCGTTCGACCGCCGCGACGAGTACCGGCTCTACTTCGAGGGCCGACCGCGACTGGAGGGAATCGGCCTCTTCCTCGCGAGCCGCGGCCTGCGCCTGCCGGCCGAGAGCGTGAACGCGATCGCGACGCGCAAGTCGTCGCTGCTCGAGAGCCGGCTCCACGAGGGCCGGCTCGTCGCCCTACCGGGGGCGCGACGGTACGTGCAGGCGGCCGCCTATGCGCACCTCGGGAGGGCAGTGGTGTCCGCCAGCGAGAGCACACGGTCGATGCTCGAACTCGCACGGCTCGACCACCTCGTCGACGTCGTCGTCGACGCCGCGTCGATGCGCGAGCGGTCGCTGCGGGCGCGCCCGGCCATCGACCCGCTGCTCGAGGCGTGTGCCCGGCTCGGCGTCCGTCCGGTGGACGCGGTGTCGCTGACGAACAGCGGCAGCGGCGTCGTCGCAGCACTGCGTGCGGGTCTCGCCGTTCGCGGAATCGGTACCGGCGGCGACGCCGCCGCGCTATACGCGTACGGAGCGGAGATCGTCACGCCGTCGCTGCTCGCGCTGCTCGACCACTCGATCCGTCCGCTGCCCGCAGAGTGCTGAGCGCCGGCCGCGGACGGACCAGGGTCTCAACGCGCAAACACGACGCGGGCGGCGACGCCCGAGCTTCGACCCTACGACGCGAGCAGCACGGTCACGGCAACCGGTAGCGCGAGCGCGACCGCGGTGGCGGCGAGCGCACGCGGCCACGCCCAGCCGTGCACGGAGCGCACCCCGATCGCGAGGAGGACGGCTCCCCAGGCGAAGAACGCTGCGGTGAGCACGTCGCAGGCGATGCCGCCCGCACCCGCGTCGCGGCCGCCGCTCCGGAACCAGTCGTCCCCGTAGAGCGCGAGCTTCACCGGCCAGAGGACGAGCGAGAGCGCGACCGGCACTGCCGCAAACGCGAGCACGTGTCGCGCGCGGCGATAGCTCCCCTGCGAGCCGAAAGCCTTGCCGACCCGGTGGAGGATCCCCCCGACGGCGAAATAGGCGAAGCCGCCGGTGATGCCGCCGGCGAAGAACGCCCAGACGGCGAGGTCGAGCCCGCCGCGCGTTCCGTCGTCGAGGTATGCGCCGGCGTCGGCCAGCACTGCCGCGACGCCCGCCAGCCAGACGACGAGCAGGATCGGCTCGGCGCGCTCGCCGGCAGCCTCGAGCGTGTCGTCGCGGAGCGCGACGAAGACCGGCCGCGGCCGCTGCAGGACGAGCAGGGTCCGGAGCCACCAGTCGCGCGCGGGCGACGACGACGGCTCAGCTTGCAGTGGTGACGATGCGGCCATCGTGGCAGCGGTACTCCGTCTGTCCGAGCAGCCCGCCGCGCTGAGACACGGGCGGCTTGCCGTCGGGGCAGATCGTGTGGTGGCGGTTGTTCCAGGCGGCGACCATGCCGCCGACGAACACGAGCGCGCAGACCGCCGCGATCAGACCGATCACCGCCCGCTTCGACTTCCAGTTCATCGACGCCCCTCGCCGCCGGTCACGCCGCCACGGCCGAGCGCTCGAGCAGCGGCCGCAGGAACGCGCCGGTGTACGACTCCGGCACGGAGGCGACCTCCTCGGGCGTGCCGACGGCGACGATCTCGCCGCCCGCCTCGCCGCCCTCCGGGCCGAGGTCGACGAGGTAGTCCGCCTGCTTGATCACGTCGAGGTTGTGCTCGATCACCAGCACCGTGTTGCCGCCGTCGACGAGCCGCTGCAGCACCTCGAGCAGCTTCTCGATGTCGGCGAAGTGGAGGCCGGTCGTCGGCTCGTCGAGGATGTAGAGCGTCCGGCCCGTCGCCACCTTGCAGAGCTCCGCGGCGAGCTTCACGCGCTGCGCCTCGCCGCCGGAGAGCGTCGTCGCCGGCTGGCCGAGAGTCATGTAGTCGAGCCCGACGTCGTGCAGCGTCTGCAGCCGGCGGCGGATCTTCGGGATCTTCGAGAAGAACGCGAGCGCCTCTTCCACCGACATCTCGAGCACGTCGGAGATCGTCTTCCCCTTGAAGCGCACCTCGAGCGTCTCGCGGTTGTAACGCTTCCCCTTGCACGTCTCGCACGGCACGTAGACGTCGGGCAGGAAGTGCATCTCGATCTTGATCTGGCCGTCGCCCTTGCACGTCTCGCAGCGGCCGCCCTTGACGTTGAACGAGAAGCGGCCGGGCTTGTAGCCGCGCACCTTCGCGTCGGGCGTCAGCGAGTACAGCTCGCGGATGTGCGTGAACAGGTCGGTGTAGGTGGCCGGGTTCGAGCGCGGCGTGCGACCGATCGGCCTCTGGTCGATCTCGATCACCTTGTCGAACGCCTCGATCCCCTCCACCCCCGCGTGTGCGCCCGGCTTGGTGCGCATCCGGTGCAGCCGGTTCGCGAGCGCCTTGTAGACGATCTCGTTCACGAGCGTCGACTTGCCCGAGCCGGAGACGCCGGTGACCGCGACGAACTTGCCGATCGGCAACTCGACGTCGATGCCCTTCAGATTGTTCTCAGCTGCGCCCAGGATCGTGAACCAGCCGTTGTCGCCCGTGCGCCGCGGCGGCACCGCGATCTCGCGTGTGGCAGAGAGGAACTGCCCGGTGACGGACTTCTTGTTGCGCATTACCTTCGCGGCCGTCCCCTCGGCGACGACGTGGCCGCCGTGCTCGCCTGCCCCCGGCCCCATGTCGACGAGCCAGTCGGCGGTGCGCATCATCTGCTCGTCGTGCTCGACCACGACGACCGTGTTGCCCAGGTTTCGCAGCCGCTCGAGCGTGCCGATCAGCCGGTCGTTGTCACGCTGGTGGAGGCCGATCGACGGCTCGTCCAGGATGTAGAGGACGCCGACGAGCTGCGAGCCGATCTGCGTCGCGAGCCGCAACCGCTGCGCCTCACCTCCCGACAGGGTCGCGCTCGCACGGTCGAGGTTGAGGTAGCCGACGCCGACGTCGTCGAGGAACGTCAGCCGCTCGCGGATCTCCTTGACGATCCGGTGGCCGATCAGCTGCTCGGTCTCGGTCAGGTCGATCCGGTCGAGGAAGCGGAGCGCCGCCGTGATCGAGAACTTCGTGAACTGGTGGATGTTGATGTCGCCGACCGTGACGGCGAGCACCTCGGGCTTCAACCTCGCGCCTTTGCAGACGGGGCAGGGACGGAAGGACATGTACTCCTCGATGCGCTCCCGTTGCGTCGACGAGTCGGTCTCGCGGTAGCGGCGCTCGAGCGACGCGACGATGCCCTCGAACGCGATCATGTACGAGCGGCGCCGCCCCATCCGGTTGCGGTACTGGACGTAGACCTTGTCGCCGTCGGTGCCGTAGAGGAAGCGGTCCTGCTGCTCGTGCGTCAGCTCCTGCCACGGCACGTCCGTCGGGACCTCGTACCGGTCGGCGACCGCCTGGATCACCGACTCGTAGAAGCCGGAGCCGCCGACGGCCCAGGGCACGAGCGCGCCGTCGTCGATCGAGAGCGACGGATCGGGGACGAGCAGGTCGGGGTCGATCTCCTGCTGTGCGCCGAGGCCGGTGCAGCGCGGGCACGCGCCGTGCGGCGCGTTGAACGAGAAGATGCGCGGCTGCAGCTCGGGCAGCGACACGCCGTGCTCGGGGCAGGCGAAGTTCTGGGAGTACGTCGTCGTCTCGCCGGAGTCGACCTGGTCGACGACGACAAGGCCGTCAGCGAGTGCTGCAGCCGTTTCGACCGATTGAGTGAGCCGTGTGCGCAGGTCCTCCTTCATCACCAATCGATCGACCACGACGTCGATGCTGTGCTTGAACTTCTTGTCGAGCGTCGGCGGCTCGTCGAGCGTGTGCTGTTCCCCGTCGACCTTGACGCGCGAGAAACCCTCGTTGCGCAGCTCCTCGAACAGGTCGCGGTACTCGCCCTTGCGGTCGCGCACGACGGGAGCGTTCAGCGTGAAGCGGGTGCCCTCCGGCAGCGACAGGATCTGCTCGACGATGGAGTCGATCGACTGGCCGGCGATCGGCCGCCCGCAGACCGGGCAGTGCGGCCGCCCGACGCGCGCGTAGAGGAGGCGCAGGTAGTCGTAGATCTCGGTGACGGTGCCGACGGTGGAGCGCGGGTTACGCGACGTCGTCTTCTGGTCGATCGAGATCGCCGGGCTGAGCCCGTCGATCGAGTCGACGTCGGGCTTCTCCATCATCTGGAGGAACTGACGCGCGTACGCGCTCAGGCTCTCGACGTAGCGCCGCTGGCCCTCCGCGTAGATCGTGTCGAAGGCAAGGCTGGACTTGCCGGACCCGGAGAGGCCGGTGATGCAGATGAGCGCGCTGCGCGGGAGCCGGACCGTGATGTCCTTGAGGTTGTGCTCCCGGGCGCCGTGTACGACAAGCTCGTCGGCTGCCATCGGACTGCCATTGTAGCTACCGAACGTACGTTCGATCAAGTCCCGTTGTAGGCTAGACCGCGCGGTGTCCGAGCCCGACTTCGAGCTGGTGGCGGCCTCCCTTCGGGCTGACGCTGTCGACCTCAAGGCCTTCGTCGAGGCGCTCGCGGCGAAGCTCGAAGGGGCCCTCCCCGATCGCACCGTCGT
>DASUAX010000022.1:0-12251 GCA_035763525.1 Gaiellaceae bacterium | reverse complement strand
GGTCGATGCCCTGCGCGGCGGCGGCCATGCCGCGGTAGATGTTGCCGCCGCCGATGACGATCGCGACCTCGAGCCCCTCGCTGAGCACGTCGACGAGCTCTTGCGCGACCTCGTCGACCGTGTGGGCGTCGAGGCCGTACTCCTGCGAGCCCATCAGGGCCTCGCCGGAGAGCTTCAGCAGGACACGGTTGAAGCCCAAGCTCGTGCTTCTACGCGACCGCGTACCAGGCAAAGTCGAGCAGCTCGATGCCCTGGTCCTTCAGGTACTGCGCGACGGTGCCCGTCGACTCGTCGGCGCGGTACCAGGTCTGCTCCGTCAGCACCGACTCGCCGTAGAACCGCTTGTTCAGCTGCCCCTCGACGATCTTGTCGCGGACGTTCTCGGGCTTCGACAGCACCTCCTCGGAGCGCGAGAGCACCTCCCGCTCCGCATCGACGAGCTCCTGCGGGACCTCGTCGCGCGTCGCGTACGTGGGCCGCGCGAAGGTGAGGTGCAGCGCGAGGCTGCGTGCCGCCGCCGCGTCGCCGCCCTTCGTGCGGACGAGCGCGCCCACCTTGTTCGCCGGCGAGTGCACGTAGAAGGAGAGCGTCTCGCCGTCTCCCGCCTCCATCCGCTTCGCGCCGACGACCTGGATGTTCTCGCCGAGCCTGCCGGCGACCTCCACGCGCTCCGCCTCGAGCGACTCCGCGTCACCCCCGTCGAAGACCGTGCGGAGAACCCGCTCGGCATAGCCGAGGAAGTCGTCGTTGTTGGACACCGGCTCGGTCTCGCAGCCGACCGCCGCGATCGCACCGATGTTCTCGCGCAGCATCACGCCGACCTTGCCCTCGCTCGTCGCGCGGTCGGCACGCTTCGCAGCGGACGCCATGCCCTTCTCGCGGAGGAGCTTGACCGCCTCGTCGAAGTCGCCGTCCGCCTCCTGGAGCGCGCGCTTGCACTCCATCATCCCGGCGCTCGTCGCGTCGCGGAGCTCCTTCACCATCGCCGCCGTGATCTCGGTCACGCGCTCTCCTCCCCCGTGGTCTCGCCCTGCTCGACGACTTCGTTCTCGGGCGCCGCCGCGACCTCTTCGGTCGTCGGTGCCTGCGCCTCGGCACGCTCCTCTGCCCGCTCCTGCTGCTGCTCGCGCTTCGAGCTCAGTTCGCGCGCGCTCACCTTCTGCTTCCCGGACTCGATGCCGTCGGCGATCGCCTTCACGATCAACGCGCACGAGCGGATCGCGTCGTCGTTCCCGGGGATGACGTAGTTCGCCTCGTCGGGGTCGCAGTTCGTGTCGACGAGCGCGATCACCGGCAGCCCGAGCCGCTGCGCCTCGCGCACCGCCAGCTGCTCCTTGCGCAGGTCGACGATGAAGACCGCGTCGGGCTGACGGCGCATGTCGGCGACGCCGCCGAGGTTCGCCTCGAGCTTCTCGAGCTCCGCCTCCATCGAGATGCGCTCCTTCGCCGGCAGCAGCTCGAGCTGCGACTCCGTCTTCAGCGAGCGCAGCTCGTGCAGGCGCTGGATCCGGTCGGAGATCGTGCGCCAGTTCGTGAGCAGGCCGCCGAGCCACCGGTGGTTCACGTACGGCATGCCGACGCGCCTCGCCTGATCGCGCACCGCGTCCTGCGCCTGCTTCTTCGTGCCGACGAAGAGGACGGAGCCGCCGCGCTCGGCGATCGCGCGTGCGAAGTCGTGCGCCTCCTGCAGGAGACCCTGCGTCTGCTGGAGGTCGATGATGTAGATGCCGCCGCGCTCGGTGAAGATGAAGCGCTTCATCTTCGGGTTCCAGCGGCGAGTCTGGTGGCCGAAATGGACGCCGGCCTCCAGCAGTTCCTTCATGGAAACGACGGGCATGGGAGCCCCTTTCTCGGTTCGAGTTGTGCTTCGACCGGCGGGTCTCGCGTGGATGCCGCGCAGAGAGCGCGGCCACCGTCCACCGAGGGGCCCCACCGGGTAGAGGGACCTGGAACGGGCGAATGGTACCGGCTTCAGAGCGTGTTTCGACTCAACACGAGCTCGAGGTCGGGCGGCAGCGGCGAGGTCGCCTCGATGCGGGCGCCCGTGATCGGGTGCGGGAACGAGAGCTCGGCGGCGTGCAGGAACTGGCGGCCGAGCGCCGGATCGGGGACGCCGTAGGTCGGGTCGCCGACGACGGGCAGGTCGATCGCCGCCAGGTGCACGCGGATCTGGTGCATCCGCCCCGTTTCGAGGCGCACGCGCAGGAGCGCGTGCCGCTCGTAGAGCCGGTCGACCTCGAAGTGGGTCACCGCCGCCCGCGCGGAGTCGCTGTCGAGCGCGATCCGCGTCGGGTCGCCCCGGTCGCGGCCGATGGGCGCTTCGATCCGGCCCCGGCGCGAGCGCGGCCGGCCGCGGACGAGCGCCAGGTACGTCCGCTCGAGGGCCCGCTCCCTGACGAGCAGGGACAGGGCCTCGTGAGCCTCCTCCGTTCGGGCGACGGCGATCAGGCCGGACGTGTCGCGGTCGAGGCGGTGGACGATGCCCGGCCGGTCCGGGTCGCCGCCCGCGATCTTCCCCCGCAGCGCGTCGACGAGCGTGTCGCCCGCGTGCCCGGCCCCCGGGTGGACGACGAGCCCCGCCGGCTTGTCGACGACGAGCACGTGCTCGTCCTCGTAGGCGAGCCTCACGTCGGGGAGCTCGTGTCGGATTGACACGGGCTCCGGCTCCTCGGGCGCGAGCGTCACCTGCTCGCCACCGGCGAGCCGGTGGCTCTTCGGGCGCGCGACGCCGTCGACGAGCGCCCCGGCGGCGACGGCCCGCTCTGCTGCGGCACGCGTGCCGAGCACGTCCGCCAGGAACCGGTCGAGCCGCTGCCCGGCCGCGCCGGCGGGGACGTCGAGCCCGCTCCCGGCGCCGGCAAAGCCGGCACCTTCGCTCCCGGGCGGCTCCGTCGAGCCTACGCCGCTCAACGAGCCGCGACGTCGAGCGTGCGCCGGGGCGGGCGCGGCGCCCGATCGGCGAGCACGAGCGCGCCGAGCAGGATCAGGACGCCCACGACGATGAAGCTGTCCGCGAGGTTGAAGATGCGGAACGTCCACCAGTTCAGGTCGATGAAGTCGGTGACGTGACCGAGGCGGACCCGGTCGGCGAGGTTCGAGAGGCTGCCGCCGATCACGAGCCCGAACGCCGCGGGCAGCACCGGGTGCCGCGCGGCCGACCGCGCGAAGAAGACGAGCATCCAGACGATCGCCGCGGCGGTGACGACGGTCACGATCGAGGTCGCGCCCGCGAACAGGCCGAACGCGATGCCGGTGTTCTGAACGTGATGGATCGAGAGCGGACCGGCCACGTGCACCGAGTCGTCGAGCGCGACCGTCGAGCTGACGACGTGCTTCGTCACCTGGTCGGCGAGCACCGCCGAGACGGCGACGATCGCGAGGCCGCCCCACTGCCAGGCCCCCGCGCCGAGCGAGCGCTCCGCGACCGAGACGGGCGTCAGCCCGTCGGTCGACGAGCCGACGCGAACGTCGACGTCGACCTCGTTCAAGCGTCCGCCTTGCGCTGGTCGTCGATGCACAGGCGCGCCCAGGGGATGGCCGCGAGGCGCTCCGGTGCGATCTGCCTGCCGCACACCTCGCACGTGCCGTAGCTCCCGTCGTCGAGCTTCCGCAACGCGTGGTCGATGTCCCCGAGCGTCTGCTGCGCGCCCGCCTCGAGCCCTTCGTCCAGCTCGCGATCGTACGTCGCCGTCGCCGTGTCTCCGAGGTGGTTGTCGAGCCCCGTCGGCTCGCCGAGCTCGTCGCCGAGGCTTCCCGGGTTCTCGTGCTCGAGGAAGTCGACGGCGTTCGTCAGGCGCCCACGCGCCTCGAGGAGCCGGGCCCGGTAGCCGGCGGTGTCGATGTCGCTCACAGACGGTCCTTTCCCGCGCCGCTCGCGGCCGAAAGCAGGCGCTCGGTCTCGTCGGGTTCGAGGTCGGCCAGCGCGACGATCTTGTCCCGCGAGCCGTGACCGGAAACGATCTCGACGTCGCGCGCCCGGACACCCAGCGTGTCGGCGAGCAGTCGCACGAGCGCGTCGTTCGCCCGTCCGGCGGTGGGCGGCGCGCCGACGCGCACCTTCCAGCCGGCGCCGTGCCGGCCGACGACGGCGCTCCCGCCGCTCCCCGGCGAGACTCGCAGCTGCAGGCGCGTGCTCACGCCCTCAGGGTAGCCCTACCCCCAGGCGAAGTCGCGCCCCGACCACGGGACGTCCGGGCCCTGCTCGTCGTCCGCGGAGAGCGGCGGGAGCTGCGGCGCATCCGCGTCCTCCTCGGACACGGCGGCGAACTCGCTCGTGTTCTCGCGGTTCGGCCACGAGGACGCATCGTCGTCCTGCTCTCCCGACGCCCCCTCCCCCGAGCGGGTCTCCTCGACCATGCCGAGCGCGGAGCGCAGCAGGGTCTCGACGCGGCGCGCCTCGGCGAAGAGCCGCTCCCGCTCGTTGAGCGCGGTTCGCGTGATCGAGCGCGCCTCCTGGTGGGCCTCGGCGACGATGATCTCCGCCTCGCGCTTCGCCGACTCGACCGCCTCGGCCGCCGTCTTCTCGGCAGCGACGAGCGTGGTCGCGAGCAGGTTCTCGCGCTGCTTGATCTCCTCGAGGCGCTTCTCGACGTCCTCGAGGCGGTCGGCGAGCTCCCCGCGTTCCCGCCAGACGTCCTCGAAGCTGTCGGCGACGTCCGAGAGGAGCACGTCCGCCTCGCTCCGCTTGTAGCCGCCGAAGAACGACCGGCTCAACCGAACATGTCTCAGCTCCACGGGTGTGTATCGCATCTCCGTCTCCTTTCTACTGCAGCCGGTCGATGATCGCCACCACGATCCGCTCCGCCACGATCAGCGCGATCACCGCGACCATCGGGGACAGGTCGATCGGCCCCGCCATCGGCAGGACGCGGCGCCACAGGCGCAGGTACGGCTCGCAGACGTCGTAGAGGAACCGCTGCGCGCCGCGCAGCGAGTACGGCAGCTGGATCCAGGACGTCAGCACGTACACGAAGATGACGAGCACGTACACGCTGACGAAGACGTTCAGGAACAGCTCGACCTGCGTGACTGTGTCGAGCAGGACCATTTGCCGCCTCCCCTTCGGTACGGCGGAGCCGTTTCCTACGCCTGGTTGAAGAAGCCGCCGCGCTCGAGCAGCGCCGCACGCTGCTCGGCGGACACCTCGACGTTTCGCGGCGTGAGCAGAAACACCTTGTCGGCGACGCGTTGCATCCCGCCGTTCAGCGCGTAGGTCAACCCGCTCGTGAAGTCGATCAGCCGCTTGGAGAGCTCTGCGTCCGCGCCCTGCAGGTTGAGGATGACCGGGATCCCCTGCTTGAACTTGTCCGCGATCTGCTGCGCGTCGTTGAAGCTGCGCGGGAGGACGAGGTGGACACGGACGTTGGCCGCGCTCGGGAGCGCCTCGATCTGCGGCCGCGCGTCGCGCACCCTCGGCTGACGCACCGGGGCGACCCGGGTCGTCGCCGGGCGGTCCGCCTCGGACTCCGTCCAGTCGTCGTACTCCTGCGTGCGCCGGCGCGGGGTCAGGCGCCGGACGTTCGGCCGCTCGCGGTAGCTCTGCTCGAGGCTCTCCTCGGCTGCGTAGCCGTCCTCGTCCTCCCAGTCGTCGTCCTCCTCGGCGATGCCGAAGTAGACGAGCGTCCGGGACCAGAGATCGCCGAGAGGCACGCGCGGATTCTAGAGGTGTCGGACACCGGGAGTGTCTGACACCTCCTGAAACAAGACCGATCCGACGCGGACGTACGTCGCGCCTTCCTCGGCCGCGACGGCGTAGTCCTGCGTCGTCCCCATCGAGAGCTCGCGCAGGCCGTGCGCTTCCGCGAGGCCGCGCAGCCGCGCGAACCACGGCCGCGACTCCTCGGGCGTCGCCGCCGCGGGCGGCATCGTCGCGAGGCCGCGGACGCCGTAGCGGAGGAACGCCTCGATCTCGTCGGGCTCGACGCCCGACTTCGAGCCCTCGCCGGCCAGGTTCACCTGCAGGAGCGCCGGCACCTCGAGCCGGCGCGCGGCCGAGTCGGAGTCGAGCGAGTGCACGAGCTCGCAGATGCGGTTCACGACCTTCACCTTGTTCGACTGCAGGTGGCCGATGAAGTGCCACCGGAACGCGTCGCCGTACTCGGCGTGCTTCGCCTCCAGATCCTGGGCGCGGTTCTCGCCGACGACGGCGACCCCTGCCTCGAGCAGCGTCGCCATCTCGCGGAGCGGCACGTACTTCGTCGCCGCGACGACGGTTACGCCCTCCCCCACACGGGCCTGCACGGCGGCGAGCCGCTCCCGGATCACCTCAGGCGACGGCACCGATCACCGCCTGCACGCCGCGCGCACGTCCGCTTCGCCGGTGCGAGAAGAAGAGCTCCGGGTGGCAGCGCGTGCAGAGATCGAGGCGCTCGACGGAGGCGACGCCCGCGCGCCGCAGCGCGCGCTCGGCGGCTTCCCGGAGATCGAGGTGGCCGGCCACGGTGAGATCCTCGTCGAAGAGCTCCGACACCTCGGGGCCGACCTCGTAGCAGCAGGGCCCGATCGCCGGCCCGATCGCGGCGACGGTCTCGCCGCCGAGGGCCGCGACGGCGGCGTCGACGACGCCTTCGGCGAGGCCGCGCCAGCCGGCGTGGACGACGGCGAGCCGCCGTTCCCCGTCGCTCCGGGCGATCGCGATCGGGAGGCAGTCGGCCGAGAAGGCGAGCATGGGCAGGCCCGGCTCGTCCGACCAGAGCCCGTCGCCCGGCTCGCCGCGGCGCCCCGCCCTGTGCACCGTCGGCGAGTGCACCTGCCGGTTGAACGAGAGTCTCGACGCGTCGAGCTCGAGTGACGCGCAGGCGCGCCGCCGGTTCTCCGCCACCCGCTCCGGGTCGTCCCCGGTGCCCACGCTCAGGTTGAGCGACTCGTAGACGCCGTCGCTGACGCCGCCGGCGCGCGTGGTGAACGCGACGACGTAGCCGGGCTGCTCCCAGCGCATCACGGGCGCAGCGCCTTCGCCCGGCGCAGTAGCTCGTCGCGCGTGTTCAGGTCGGGAGTGCGGACGACGTCGTCCAGGAGTCGTCGGAGCGCGAGACCGAGCTCGGGACCCGGCCTGAACCCGATGCCGATCAGGTCGTCGCCGCGCACGGCGAGGTCGCGGATCCGGTGCGGCTGCGACCGCTCCCGCGCGACCCTCCGCCGGAGCCGCTCGAGCTTCGCCAGGTCGTCGTCGACCGGCCGCTCGCCCTTGCCCCGGATGTCCGCCTCCTTGTGGTCGAGCAGCTCGCGCAGCACCGGGTAGCCGTAGCGGGCGAGCAGCTTGCGCGCGCGAAGCGGATCGGAGCGACCCACGTCGACCATGTGCGAGCGCACGATCCGCACGACGCGGCGGCGGAGCTCCGTCGGGTAGCGCAGCCGCGCCAGCGCGACGTCGGCGAGCTCGGCGCTCACCTGCTCGTGGCTCTTCGCCGAGTACCCGGTCTTCGCGTAGTAGTGCAGGCGGTCGTCGGTGCCGCGCCAGGCGACGTGCGGCTTGCCGAGGTCGTGGAAGAGCGCAGCAAGGCGGACGACCAGTGAGAAGTTCGCGTCGGCGGCCGCCTGTACCACCTGGAACGTGTGCTCGTCGACGGTCAGCGAGTGGTAACGGCTTTCCTGCTCGAACCCGACCGCCGCCGTGAACTCGGGCAGCAGGTGCACGAGCACGCCGGTGTCGCGCGCGAGCCTCAGTGCCTTCGCGGGGTGCGGCGCGAGCAGCAGCTTCGAGAGCTCGCCGAGGCCGTCCGCGGCGATCCCCCCGCCGATGCGCTCGCCGGAGACGAGCCGCACCGACGCGGCCTCGCGCCGCATCTGCGCGACCGTCGAGGCGTCCGGGTCGACGTCGAGCTGCGCGACGAAGCGGAGACCGCGGACGAGCCGCAGCGGATCCTCCGCGAAGCTCGTCCGGGAGACGGTGCGGAGGACGCGGGCGTCGAGGTCGCGGTGGCCGCCGTGCGGGTCGACGAGCTTCCCGTCCGAGAGGCGGCGAGCCATCGCGTTGATCGTGAAGTCGCGTCGGCCGAGGTCCTCCTCCACGCTCGCCGTCGCGTCGACGACGATCTCGAAATCGTGCCGGCCGGGACCGGTCGAGACCTCCCGCCGCGGGGGCGCGAGCTCGATGCCGCCGCGCGCGAGGCGGCGCACCGCCGGGTCGCGCGGGTGGAAGCGAACGCCGACCGCGCGACCGGCGACGACGAGCTCCTCGGTGCGGCCGTGCGGGGCGAGCGCCGCCCTCAGGCCGGCGATGTCGACGGCGGGGACGAGGAAGTCGGCGTCCTTCGAATCGCGTCCGAGCAACGCGTCGCGGACGGCGCCGCCGACCACGTACGCGTCCAGCCCGAGCGACCGCACGTACTCCTCGACGGCACTCACACGGTCAGAGAGTCGCGATCGCCTCGATCTCGACGCGCGCGCCGGAGGGAAGCGCGGCGACCTCGACCGTCGAGCGCGCGGGAGGCCGCTCACCGACGTGCTTCGCGTACACCTCGTTCATCCCGGCGAAGTCGCCGAGGTCCTGCAGGAAGACGGTCGTCTTGACGACGTTGTCGAGCGACGTGCCGGCCTCCTCGAGGATGGCGCGCAGGTTCGCGAAGACCTGCTCCGTCTGCGAGCCGATGTCGCCCGCGGTGAGCTCCTTGTCGCCGGGCTTCAGCGACAGCTGCCCCGAGACGAACACGAAGCCGTTCGCCTTGATCGCCTGCGAGTACGGCGCCCCCTGGAAGGGAGCCGGCGCAGCCTCGGTCCGTACCACGTCTTTCACGTGCCCTCCTCGATGTCGGATGCGGGTGCAGGGCGGCACGCCTGGCCGAGCGCGGCACCGACCGCCTTGAAGATCGCGGCGAGCACGTGCTGCGGGTCGTCGCCCTCGAGGACGCGCACGTGCAGGTTCACGCCCGCTGCTCGCGCGAGCTCGGCCAGGAAACGCGAGGCGACGTCGTTCGAGATGCCGCCGACACGGCTGCCGGAGAAGTCTGCGTTCGTGACGAGGCGTGGCTCGGCGTCGACCTCGAGCGCCGCCGTCGCGAGCGCCTCCGCCGCCGGGACGACAGCCCACCCCGCTCCGGCACGCAGCCGGTCGCGGAATGCGGTCCCGAGCGCCTCGGCCGCGGCGGAGACCGCTTCCTCGGTGCTGTCCGGCGCGGCCTCGAGGGCTATCCGGAAGCGGCCGGATCGCGCGAGCTCGCCGACGAGGTGGTCGAGCACGGGCAGCCCCGTGGCGACGTTCGCCGTTCCCTCCGCCGCGAGGGCGACGCGCGCACCGCTCCGTGTCCCGGACATCGCGTGAGCGTATCGCCTGCGAGTAGGCCGGTCGGCCCATTGTTCGTGTGCGCACGGCGTCGTAGCGTGAACGGCGTTGGTCGTGACCAGGGCTCTCTACGCGGCGATCGTCGCCGTGGTCGCGCTGCTGCCCGTCTGGGCGCAGCGGAGACCCGTCGAGCGGACGCCGAGCCTCGCCGCGGCCGTACCGCCGGCTTCTGCGACACCCGGCTGGTCCTGGAGCGCGACGCACGAGGACCTCGTGCCCGCGTGGGTCCGAGCCGCGGCCTCGCGGATCACGATCGCGATCGTCGACACCGGCGCCGACACGTCGGTGCCGGCCTTCGCAGGCAAGGCGGTCGAGACGTGGGACGTGACCTCCGACACGCCGACAGCCCGCGACACGCTCGGGCACGGCACGTTCGTCGCGTCGATCGCCGGAGGCTCCACGTCGACGGTCGGGTTCGGCGGCGACGCGCGTCTCCAGATCGTGCGCGCGAACCGTGGCGGCACCGACTTCTCCGATGCCGACGAGGCGAGGGCGATCACCTGGGCCGTCGACCACGGCGCGAACGTCGTCAACCTGAGCATCGGCGGCACCGAGACGTCGCAGGTCGAGCACGACGCGATCGACTACGCGCTCTCCAGGGGGGTGCTGCTCGTCGCTGCGGCCGGGAACCTCGCACAGGACGGGAACCCGGAGACCTATCCGGCCGCGCTGATCGGCCGTGCTGGGCTCGTCGTGGGCGCGGCGGACGCGTCCGGGCGACGGGCGCGCTTCTCCTCGACCGGGCCGTACGTCGACGTGCTCGCGCCCGGCGTCGACGTGGTCGGCGCGCTCGCCGGCACCGCACCGCCGGGGCTGTTCGCCCGGGCGCCCGGGCTCGGGCTTCCCGGCGCCTACGGCTACGGCACCGGCACCTCCTTCGCGGCCCCGGTCGTCGCGGGCGCAGCGGCGCTCGTGATGGCGGCGGCCCCGACGCTCGACGCCGCCGGCGTCGCGCGCGTGCTCGAGCAGACCGCCTCCGGCGACGGCCGCTGGACGCGCGACGTCGCCTACGGGACGATCGACGTCGCCGCCGCGGTCAGGCTCGCGCTGGCGGGCGGATAGTCCTACGTCTCGACGCGCTCGATCTGCGCCCCGAGCGCGCGCAGGCGCTCGTCGATCCGCTCGTAGCCCTTGTCGATCTGGTACGCGTCGCCGATCGTCGAGCGGCCCTCGGCCGAAAGCGCGGCGATCACCATCGCCATGCCGGCACGGATGTCCGGGCTCGACATGCGCTGCCCGTAGAGCTTCGCCGGACCGGTGACGACGGCGCGGTGCGGATCGCAGAGGATGATCCGCGCGCCCATCGAGACGAGCTTGTCGACGAAGAACAGACGGCTCTCGAACATCTTCTCGAAGACGAGCACCGTCCCCTTCGCCTGCGTGGCGACCACGACGGCGATCGAGGTGAGGTCGGCCGGGAACTGCGGCCAGGGACCGTCCTCGACCTTCGGGATCGCGCCGCCGAGGTCGTCCTGGATCACGAGCTCCTGGTCGGGCGGGACGCGCACCGAGTGGTCGGCGAGCTCCACCTCGATCCCGAGCCGCTTGAGCACGGGCAGGACCGGCCAGAGGTCGTCGGGGGAGATGCCCTCGATCGTCACGTCGCCGCCGGTGAGCGCCGCCATGCCGATGAAGCTCCCGACCTCGATGTGCTCCGGCGCGATCGCATGCTCGCCGCCGCCGAGCCGGTCGACGCCGGTGACGTGCAGCACGTTGGAGCCGATCCCGGTGATCCTCGCGCCGAGCGCAAGCAGGAACCGGCACAGGTCCTGCACGTGCGGCTCCGAGGCGGCGTTGGAGATCACCGTCTCGCCCGGTGCGAGCGTCGCGGCCATGATCGCGTTCTCGGTGCCCATCACCGACGGCTCGTCCAGATGGATGTGCGTGCCGCGCAGAGCGCCGGCGAGCTCGTAGCGGTCGCCCACGTCGATCGTCGCGCCCAGCTCGGCGAACGCGTGGATGTGCGGATCGAGGCGCCTGCGGCCGATCACGTCGCCGCCGGGCGGCGGCACGCTCGCGCGCGCGTTCCGCGCGAGCAGCGGCCCGGCGAGCAGGAACGACGCGCGGATGTGGCTCGCGTGCCGCTCGTCGACCTCCGACGAGACGTCCGCGGCGTGCACGCGCGCCTCGTTGTCGCCCGTCCACTCGGCCTCGGCGCCCAGATCGCGCAGGAGCGCCATCATCGTCTCGACGTCGCGGATACGCGGGAGGTTCGAGAGGTGCACCGGCTCGCCGGTCAGCAGACAGCCGGCGAGGATCGGCAGCGCGGCGTTCTTGTTCCCGGCCGCGCGCACGGTGCCGCGTAGCGGATGGCCTCCCTCGATCACGAACGACTCGGCCACCGGTCTGGCGATTGTGGAGGACACGGACGGAACTATGCTAGATCGCCGTGGGAACGAACCGCGCGGATGCCTGGGAGACGCTGACCCGGTACACGAAGAGCGAGGCGCTGCTGCGCCACGCGCTCGCGGTGGAGGCCTCGACGGCCGCGTATGCGCGCCGGTTCGGCGAGAACGAGGAGCTGTGGCGCGTCGCCGCGCTCCTCCACGACTTTGACTACGAGATCCACCCGACCCTCGACAAGCACCCGCAGGACGGCGCGCCGATTCTGCGCGACGAGGGGTACGGCGAGGAGGTCGTCGAGACGATCCTCTCGCACGCGAACCACCTCGGGCTCCCGCGCGACACGCCGCTCAAGAAGACGCTGTTCGCGTGCGACGAGCTGTCGGGCTTCGTTCACGCCTGCGGGCTCGTGCGACCGACGGGGCTCGAGGGGCTCGAGCCGAAGTCGGTGCGCAAGAAGCTGAAGCAACCGTCGTTCGCCGCCGGCGTCTCGCGCGAGGACGTGTACGAGGGCGCCGAGCTGCTCGGGCTCGACCTCGACGAGCACATCGCGAACGTCGTCTCGGCGCTGCAGCCGATCGCCGGCGAGCTCGGCCTGCGGACGCAGGCGGCGTAGCTCAGGCACGAG
>DASUAX010000021.1:0-13736 GCA_035763525.1 Gaiellaceae bacterium | reverse complement strand
CTCTTCGTCTCGGGCTGCGTCCCGGTCGACGGCAACGGCCGCCTCGTCGGCGGCGACGACGTGGTCGCGCAGGCGCGGCAGGTGTTCGCGAACGTGGGCGCGGTGCTCGCCGCAGCCGGAGCGAGCTTCGCCGACGTGGTGAAGGTGACGGTATTTCTCCTCGACGTCGACGATCGCGTCGCGGTGAACGCGGTGCGCCGGGACGTGTTCGGCGGGACGAGACCCGCGAGCACGCTGGTCGAGGTGAGCCGGCTCGCGGTCCCCGGCGCGCGCATCGAGGTCGAGGCGACGGCGCTCCTCCAGTGAGCGACCCGTACGACGCGCTGATCACCGAGGTGGAGCCGGCGTCCGCACGTCCCGGGCCGCTCCACGGGCTGCGGCTCGTCGTCAAGGACCTGATCGACACCGCCGGCGTGCGCACGACGTACGGCTCGCGGATCTACGGCGACCACGTGCCCACGCGCACGGCCACGGCCGTCGAGCGGCTCGTCGCCGCCGGCGCGGTCGTCACGGGGAAGGCGAACCTCCACGAGTTCGCGTGGGGCGTGACGAGCCAGAACCCGTGGTACGGCACGGTCCAGAACCCGCGGCTGCCGGGTCGCACGACCGGCGGGTCGTCGGGCGGGAACGCGGCCGCGCTCGCAGCGGGTATGTGCGAGCTCGGTCTCGGCACCGACACCGGCTGCTCCGTCCGCCTCCCCGCCGCCTGCTGCGGTGTCGTCGGCCTGAAGCCGAGCTGGGGGAGGGTTCCCGCCGACGGCGTCTACCCGCTCTGCCCCACCTTCGACACGGTCGGGCCGATGGCGACGACGGTCGCTCACGCGGCGGCGATGTGGAGCGTGCTCGCCGGGGCGCCGCTGCCGGAGCCGCGACTCGCCGGGCTGCGCGTCGGGCTCCTCACACGGCCGCCCTCTGTGGGCGGCCCGGCCGCGCCCGCGAACCCCGCTGCGGAGGCGCACGTGGAGACGCTCGAGTCGCTCGGCGCGACCGTCGTCGGGGCGACGATCCCCGAGCCGTCGCACGACACGTGGCCGCTCTTCTTCCACGAGGCCGCCGAGGCTCACCGCGAGACGTTCCCCTCCCGCGCCGCCGAGTACGGCGACAACGTCCGTGCGAAGCTCGAGCTCGCGCAGCAGGTCGACCCGGCCGAGGTCGAGCGGGCGCGCGCCGCCGTCGCCGAGTGGCGACGCTACGTGCCCGACGTCGACCTGTACCTCGCCCCGACGATCGGCGTGCCCGTGCCGCCCGTCGATTGCGACGAGCTCGACGTGCGGATTCCCCTGACCGCGTTCCTGCGGCCGTTCAACGTCCTCGGCTGGGCCGCGCTCGCGATCGGCGACCTGCAGCTCGTCGCTCCGCGCGACGAGACGGTGCTCGCGGCCGGGCTCGCGTGGGAGCGCGAGGTCGGCACGCCTACCGGGCCGGCGTGATGTCCTTCGTCGACCGCGCCGGCGGCGGCGTCACGTCGACCTTCGTCCCGAACGAGTCGTACGACGTGTCGACGGCGACCGGCGTCCCTTTCGGCGTCGCGTACGCGACGATGACGCGCCGGATCCGGCCCTTGCCGTCGACCCAGAACTTGGCGTTGAAGTCGGCGCGCGGGTAGTCCGCGCGCAGGGCCCCTGCCACGAGCGTCCGCCTGGCCGACGGCACGCGTTGCTCGACGAGGCTCGGGTCGACGCGCGCCCAGTAGAGCGCGCCGTCGGCGACGCGGCGGTCGAGCTTCACCGCCCGGGCGCCGAAGGCGAGGTAGAGCGGCGTCACGGCATGTCCCACCTCGTCCGGGTGCTGCGCCTTCTCCTCCGCCGTCAGCTTGCGCCGGTCGAGCCGCGTCCACGGCTTCACCTCCGGCGACGACATCGCCGCCTGCACGTTCGCGTTCGAGTAGATGATGGGGCCGTCGACGATCACCTCTCCGGGAACGCTCTGGCCGGGGCTCAGCCGGTAGAGGTGGGCGCGGCGGCCGTCGAGCGAGAGGCTGCCCCGGTCGTGCGCCTCGACCCGCGTGCCGGAGAGCACGAGCGCCGTCGTCTGGACGACGCGCACGCTGCCGGCGGCGAGCGTGCGGGCGCGCGCCTGCTCGAAGGAGGGGAGCGGCGCGGTCGGCGCAGCCGCGGTGGTGGTGAGCGCCGACGGCTCGCCGCTGCCGCCGCACGCGGTGAGGCAGAGCGCCACCGCGAGGAGCGGGAGGACGCGACGCACGCGTGCCACTGTAGCCGCGTCAGAGATGGACGATCTGCGCGCCGGGCGGGAGCGGGCGCGCCTCCGCGCGCAGCACGTCGACGAACGCCTCCGCGGTCGGCGACCAGGGTGCGCGCGCGTAGACCGCGACCTCGCGCACGAGGTGGGGCTCGACCCGCAGGACCGCGCAGTCGAGCTCGCGCAGGACGATGTTGTCGGGTACGAGCGCGATGCCGAGGCCCGCGGCGGCGAGGCGGACGGCGCCCTCCGCCTGCGACGTGCGCACGGTGCCGCGCGGGCGGAAGCCCGCCTGGCGACAGACCGCCTCCACGACTCCGGCGAGGCCGTGGTCGGGGTGGTAGAGGACCCAGTCGCGGTCGCGCACGTCCTCCAGCGTGATCGACCTCTGCCGGGCGAGCGGCTCGCTGGACGGCGAGACGAGCACGAACTCCTCCCAGCCGACGACCTCGAGCGGTCCCTCCCAGCGCCGCACCGGCCGCGGGCCGAGCGCGAAGTCGGCCACGCCCTGCTCGACCGCGTCCTCGAGCAGGACGCGGTGCCGGAACTCGTGCAGCCGGATCGCGACGTTCGGGTGGCGCTCGTGCCACACGCGGATGTGGCGCGGGAGCAGCCCGACCGCGAGCGAGAGCACCGTCGCGATCTCGAGCTCGCCCGCCTCGAGCGCGAGCACCGAGCGCGCGTTCTGCCAGCCGCGCTCGACCGCCCGCACGGCGACGCGAGCCTCCGGCAGCAACGTACGGCCGGCCGGGGTGAGCGAGACGCTGCGCGGCAGCCGGTCGAAGAGCAGCCCCCCGAGCTCGGCCTCGAGCGCGCGGATGTGCTGCGACAGCGACGGCTGCGAGATGCCGACGCGCCGCGCCGCGCGGGTGAACGAGCCTTCCTCCGCGACCGCGACGAAGCACTCGAACTGGCGAAGCGTCATAGGCAAAACCTATCGCTACCAGTGGCTAGATGCCGCCTTGACCTATGGCCGAAAACCCGGGACACTCGTCCCCGTGCGGGTCACCGCGATCAACCACGTCAGCATCTCGGCGCGGGATCTCGAGGAGTCGACCCGGTTCTACGAGCGGGTATTCGGAATGTCACGCATCCCGACCCCCGTTTTCGCGACGCCTGTTCAATGGTTGCGAGTGGGAAACCTGCAGCTCCACCTCTTCCTCGATCCCGCCGGCACGGCGCCGTCTCGCCACCACGTCGGCTTCACCGTCGACGACTTCGACGCCGCGTACCAGGCGGTCGCGGTCGCGACGTCGGCGGAGTGGGGTGCGGATCTCGTCGAGCTGCCGTCCGGGCAGGTGCAGCTCTACTTCCGCGACCCCGCCGGGAACCTGGTCGAGCTCAACTGGCCGGACGTCTCGACGCTCGACCGGTCGCGCTACCCGCAGCTCCGGCGGCTCGTCGACATGGTCCCCCAGACCGACGAGTCGCTCGAGGCCGCGCTCTACCTGGAGCCCGCCGCGGCATGACGCAGGCGGCTGCGCCGACGCCGGGACTCGCCGGCTCCGACCGCGCGCGCATCCTCGCTCTCCGCCGCCGCGTGCTCCAGGCGCTGGGGCTGCTCCTGCTCGGCGCGATCGTGATCGTCCCGGCCCTCTGGGTGCTCTTCCTCGCGCCGACGACCGGCAAGTGGGCCACCTCCTTCGGCTCGGCGGTGCACGATCCGAAGGACTTCCTGATCACGCTCCTGAACGGGATCACCGCCGCGGCGCTCTACTTCGTCGTCGCGAGCGGCTTCACGCTGATCTTCGGGCTGATGCGCGTCGTGAACATGGCCCACGGCGCGTTCTTCCTCTTCGGGGGGTACGTCGCGCTCAAGCTGCAGCGGCACATGGTCGGCGAGGGGGGGTCGTTCGGCCTGTCGAGCTCGCAGGTCAACCTGACGCACTGGATCGTCCCCGCGCTCGTCGGCACCGTCGCCATCGCGGGGATGGGGCTCGCGATGCAGCAGCTCTTCCTGCGCTGGAACCAGGGCCAGGACCTGCGGCAGGCGCTGATCACGATCGCCGTCTCGATCATCCTCGCCGACCAGATGCTCGCGCACTTCGGCGGCGTCGCGGAGGACATCGCGTGGCCGCGCAACTGGGACACCTTCGTGAACCTCCGCGTCCAGGGCATCCAGTACACGGAGACGCGCCTCGTCATCCTCGCGATCGCAGTCGCGATCGGTGTGCTGCTGTGGCTCTGGCTGAAGAAGACCCGCACCGGCATGGTGATCCGCGCCGGCGTCGACGACCGCGCCATGGTCTCCGCACTCGGCGTCAACATCCAGCTCACGTTCGCGATCGCGTTCGCGATCGGCTCCGCGCTGGCGGGCCTCGGCGGCGTGATCGGCGGGTCGTTCGCGAGCCTCGCGCCCGGCGTCGACGCCAACTGGCTGCTCTATTCGCTCGTCGTAGTGATCATCGGCGGGATGGGGTCACTCGGCGGCGCAGCCATCGGCGCGCTCCTGCTCGGCATCACGAGCAACTTCGCGGCCGCCTACCTCCCCTCCAACTACACCTACTACTCGATCATCTTCACCTTCGTGCTCGTCGCGATCGTCCTCGCGGTGCGGCCGCTCGGGCTGTTCGGGAGACCCGAGTGACGCGGGTGACGCCGGACCGGGTCGTCGGCGTCGCGGCGCTCGTCCTCGCCGTGCTCGCGCCGCTCTACCTGTCGAGCTACTGGGTCGGGACGCTTCTCACCCAGATGCTCTTCCTCGGGATCGTGGCAGCGAGCCTGATCTTCCTCTCTGCTTACGGCGGCATGGTCTCGCTCGGGCAGGTGGCGATCTACGGGATCGCCGGATTCGTCGTCGGCAACGTCACGACGAACGGCAACACCAAGGGGCTGAACCTGGGCTGGAGCCCGTGGTGGGGGGTGGTGCTCGGACTCGCGATCGCCGTCGCCGCCGCGCTCCTCTTCGGCGCGCTCGCGAGCCGGAGCGTCGGCATCTACTTCCTGATGATCACGCTCACCTACTCGGTGATCGCCAACCTGACGTTCGGCCAGGTGACGGACGTCTCCGGCTTCGGAGGCATCAGCGGCATCCCGGCGCCGAAGCACATCGGCCCCGTCGACGCGCACCAGAACCGGCTGTACTACGTCGCGCTCGGCGTCGCGCTCGCCGTCTACCTGCTGCTGCGCTACATCTCGCGAACGCCCTTCGGACTGACGCTCCAGGGGCTGCGCGACGACCCCGTCCGCATGGCGTCGCTCGGCTACAACGTCCTGCTCCACCGAACGATCGCGTTCGCGTTCGCCGGCTTCGTCGCCGGTGTCGGCGGCGTCCTCTTCGTCTGGTGGAACGGGCACATCGACCCCGCGTCGATCGACCTCAGCGCGACGATCGACGTGCTGGTGATCGCCGTCGTCGGCGGCCTCTACCGCATCGAGGGCGCCTGGGTCGGCGCGCTCTTCTTCGTGATCATCAACAACTACTCGCAGCAGATCAGCTTCATCGGACCGCGGTTCCACACGCTGATCGGCGCGATCTTCCTGGTGATCGTGCTCGTGTCGCCCGGCGGCCTCGTCGGCCTCTGGGACCGCGCGATCGCGCTCTCGCCGTTCCGGCGGCGGGGCCCGACGGACCGAAACCCCATCGAAGCCGGCCAGGTGGAGCCCAGTGTCTGAAAGGAGGCGCTGACAGATCGACTCCGCGTGTGGCGCAAGACCTAACCCCCCAGAGTTCGTCCACATCAAACGGTTGTGAAAGGAGGAGGGCATCGGAATGCGTGCTCTCAAGAGCAGGTGGAAGCTGATCCCGCTCGCCGGCGCCGTGATCGTCGCGGCGACGGCGGTCGCGGCGACGGCGACCGCCCGCAACAGCGCGTCGCCGATCAGGATCGCCGTGCTGTCCGACTGTCAGGGCGCCTTCGGGTCGTTCGACAACCAGGACATGGCAGGCGTCGTGACGGCGATGGTGCAGTACGCCGGAGCGAAGGCGAAGAACCCGAACAAGCCGCGTGACGGCTGGGTCGGCGGGCAGATCAACGGTCACCCGCTGAAGCTCGTCGGGATCGGCTGCTCGAACGATCGCGCCGACACCGCGATCAAGGAGACGAAGCGGCTGATGGAGCAGCTGAAGGCCGACATCATGATCGGCCCGCTGTCCGGTGACGAGTCGATCGCCGTCGCGAACTACGCCAAGCAGCATCCGACGAAGACGTTCGTCGACGGAGCCGCGGGCGCGCAGGACACCACGCTGAAGGTGCGGGCGAAGAACTTCTTCCGCTTCAACGGCGACGGTGCGCAGTGGAACGCCGGTCTCGGCGACCTCGCGTACAACAAGCTCGGCTGGAAGACGGCTGCGGTCGTCGCGGACGACTACTCGTTCGCGTGGACGTCGGCTGCCGGCTTCGTCGCCGAGTTCTGCGCGGTCGGCGGCAAGGTGACGAAGCGGGTCTTCCCGCCGCTGAACACGACGGACTACTCGTCGTACGCACAGCAGATGCCGACGAACGTCGACGGCACCTTCGTCGCGGTCGGCGGCGCGGGCCTGATCCCGTTCCTGAAGGCGTACGAGCAGGCACACGGGCCGATCGACGGCAAGAAGTTCATCGGCAACCTGTTCTGGGGCACCCCGGGGCAGTTCGAGCAGCTGTCGAGCCGGGTCGCCGGTGCGTACGTCGGCGGTGCGGGCACGGCGGGCGACCTCGCGACGCCGGCCGCCCAGGCGTACAACAAGATGGTCGGCAAGGTCTTCAAGCAGATCCCGCCGTTCGGCGCCGCGGCACCGCAGGCGTCGTCGACGTTCACGTTCGGCTACTACGTGAACACGTGGGGCCTGCTGGCAGGCCTGAAGGCCGTCAAGGGCGACATCTCCGGCGGCCAGAAGAAGCTGCAGGCGGCGATCGGGAAGGTCAAGCTCCGCACGCCGTACGGGCCGGTGCACCTGGACAAGAACCGCCAGGCGGTCATCCCGGTCTACTACCAGCAGCTCTACCTGAAGAACGGGAAGCTGGCCGTGAAGACGGTCGGCTACATCCCGGGCGTCGACCAGTCGTTCGGCGGCACGTTCACGTCGAAGACGCCGGCACCGGGACGTAACTTCCCGGCCTGCGTCAAGCGGAACCTGCCCTGGATCGGGCACACGCGGGTGCCCAAGGTGACCGGCTAGCGCTTGACCCAGACGGTCGCATCCGCGAGCGCCGAGCCGATCCTCCGCCTGCGGGGGATCGGCCGGCGCTACGGCGGCCTTCACGCCGTCCGCGACGTCGACCTCGACGTCGCGGACGGCGAGAGGCGGGCGATCCTCGGCCCGAACGGGGCCGGCAAGACGACGCTGTTCAACGTCATCTCGGGCGACGTCCCGCCGACGGCCGGGGCGATCGAGTTCCTCGGCGCCGACGTCAGCACGCTGCCCCCGCGGGCGCGGACGAAGCTCGGCATGGGCCGGACGTACCAGAAGTCTCGTTCGTTCCTCGGCCTGTCGGTCGAGGACAACATCTACCTCGCGCTGCTCGGCGTCCGCTCGGGGCACTTCCGGCCGCTGAAGCTGCGCCGGCGCGACGGCGAGCTGCGAGAGCGCGCCGTGGAGCTCGCGCGCACCGTCGGGCTCGGCAACCGCTGCCGGTCCCTCGTCGGCCTCCTCTCCCACGGCGAGCAGCGCCAGCTCGAGGTGGCGATGGCGCGCGCGTCGAACCCGCGCCTGATGATGCTCGACGAACCCGCGTCGGGGCTGTCGCGCGGCGAGCGCGTCGCGCTCACCGACCTGTTGCTGTCGCTCGAGGCGTCGATCACGCTGATCCTGATCGAGCACGACATGGACGTCGCGCTCCGCGTGGCCGACCGCGTGACGATGATGCACGACGGCCGCGTGATCGTCGAGGGCACCCCCGACGAGATCCGCGCGAACCAGACCGTGCACGATCTCTACCTCGGGAGGAGCGGCGGTGAGTGAAGCGACGCCGCTGCTGCGCGTCGAGAGCCTCAGTGCGTACTACGGCACGGCGCAGGCGCTCGAGGACGTCGCCTTCGAGGTCGTCGGCGGCGCGACCTCGATCATCGGCCGGAACGGCATGGGCAAGACGACGCTCTGCAACGCGATCATGGGCATCCCGCCCGCGCGCGTCAGCGGGTCGATCCGCTACCGGGGCAAGGAGCTCGTCGGGAGGCCCTCCTACAAGATCGCCAAGCTCGGGATCGGCTACGTCCCGCAGGGCCGCAGGCTCTTCCCGTCGCTCTCGGTCGACGAGCACCTGCGGATGATCTCGCGCGGCACCGCCGGGCGGCGCTGGACGGTCGACAAGGTGTACGAGCTCTTTCCCCGGCTCGCCGAACGGCGACGGAACGGCGGCGCTCAGCTCTCGGGCGGCGAGCAGCAGATGCTCGCGATCGGCCGTGCGCTCCTGACGAACCCCGAGCTGCTGATCATGGACGAGCCGTCCGAAGGCCTCGCGCCGGCGATCGTCGAGCACCTGGTCGACACGTTCCAGGCGCTCGCGCAGGAGGGCCTCGCCATCCTGCTGATCGAGCAGAACCTCGGGATGGCGACCTCGGTCGCCGAGCGGCAGCTCGTGATGGTCGGCGGGTCGATGTACGCCGAGACGACCGCGACCGAGCTGAAGTCGGACATGGAGCTGCAGCGCCGCTTCCTCGGGGTCGAGCCGCTCGCGGAGCGCGCGTAGGGTTGCCGACCGTCGTCTGCCTCGGCACGCTCGACACGAAGGGCCACGAGTACGCGTTCCTGCGCGAGCGGCTGCTCGGGCACGGGCTCGAGGTGCTCGTGGTCGACGCCGGTGTCCACGAGCCCGACGGGCTCGAGCCGGACGTCGACCGGGCGGAGGTCGCGCGGGCCGCCGGCGCGGACGCCTCGGCTCTCGCCGCCGCAGGCGATCGGGGTGCCGCCGTCACCGCGATGGGCGCCGGCGCCGAGGTCGTCGTCCGCAGGCTGCACGAGGAGGGGCGTCTCGACGGACTCGTCGCGCTCGGCGGCTCCGGCGGCTCGTCGATCGCCGCGCGCGCGATGCAGGCGCTGCCGGTCGGCGTGCCGAAGCTGCTCGTGTCGACGGTCGCGTCCGGCGACACGCGGCCGTACGTCGGCGCGGTCGACGTGACGATGATGTACTCGGTCGTCGACATCTCCGGCGTCAACAGCGTGTCGGCGCAGATCATCGCCAACGCCGCCGCCGCGATCGCGGGCATGGCCGGCGCGGCGCCGCCGCAGCTCGAGGGGAAACCGCTCGTCGCCGCGACGATGTTCGGCGTCACGACGCCCTGCGTCACGCGGGCGCGCGAGCGGCTCGAGCAGCTCGGGTACGAGGTGCTCGTCTTCCACGCCACCGGCTCCGGCGGCCGCTCCATGGAGGCGCTCGCGAAGGACGGCTTCCTGGCGGGCGTGCTCGACGCGACGACGACAGAGCTCGCCGACGAGCTCGTCGGCGGCGTCCTCTCGGCGGGCCCGGACCGGCTCGAGGCGGCAGGCGCGGCCGGCGTCCCGCAGGTCGTCTCGCTCGGCGCGCTCGACATGGTCAACTTCGGCCCGCGCGAGACGGTGCCCGAACGCTTCGAGCAGCGCAACCTCTACGTGCACAACCCGACGGTGACGCTCATGCGCACGACGAGCGGCGAGTGCGCCGAGCTGGGTCGCATGATCGGCAGGAAGCTCGCGGCGGCGCAGTCGCCGACGGCGGTCTTCGTCCCGCTCGGCGGCGTCTCGATGATCGACCTGCCGGGTCAGCCGTTCCACGACCCCGACGCCGACGCCGCGCTCTTCGCCTCGCTGAAGGAGGCGCTCGGCGACGAGGTGGAGCTGCACGAGCGGCCGGAGGACGTGAACGACCCGGCCTTCGCAGACGCGATGGTCGACCGGCTGCACGAGCTGATCCAGGCGGGTGCGGGCAAGTGAAGCGCGAGGAGGCGCTCGCCCGCCTCGCGGCCCAGGTCGAGGCGCGGAAGCCGATCATCGGCGCCGGCGCCGGGACCGGCCTCTCGGCGAAGCTCGCCGAGGCGGGTGGCGCCGACCTGATCATCATCTACAACAGCGGCCGCTACCGGATGGGCGGCCGCGGCTCGCTGGCGGGGCTGATGCCGTACGGCGACGCCAACGAGATCGTCGTCGACATGGCGCGCGAGGTGCTGCCCGTCGTGAAGGAGACGCCGGTGCTCGCGGGCGTCTGCGGCACCGACCCGTTCCGGCTGATGCCGGTGTTCCTCGACGAGCTTCTCCGGATCGGCTTCAGCGGCGTCCAGAACTTCCCCACCGTGGGCCTCGTCGACGGCACGTTCCGGGCCGGGCTCGAGGAGACCGGCATGGGCTACGGGCTCGAGGTCGAGATGATCCGGCTCGCACACGAGCGCGGGCTGCTGACCGCGCCGTACGTCTTCGACCCGGAGCAGGCGGCCGCGATGGCCGAAGCCGGCGCCGACGTGCTCGTCCCGCACATGGGGCTGACGACGGGCGGCGCGATCGGCGCCGAGACCGCGAAGACCCTCGACGAGTCGGTCGAGCTGATCCAGGCGATGCACGACGCGGCGAAGCGCGTCAACCCCGGGATCCTCGTCCTCTGCCACGGCGGCCCGATCGCGGAGCCCGACGATGCCGCGTACGTGATCGAGCGGACGCGTGGCGTCGTCGGCTTCTTCGGCGCGTCGTCGATGGAGCGCCTCCCCACGGAGGTCGCGATGACCGAGAACATGCGCCGCTTCAAGTCCATCCCCATGGAGGAGGAACAATGAGCACCTTCGTCAAGCAGGCAGACGTCGAGCAGGAGCAGTTCGACTGGGGAACGATCGGCTGGCGGTGCCGCCCCGCCAACACCCGCTCGCAGCAGCTCGTCGTCATGGACGTGACGCTCGAGCCGGGCGAGGGTCACGACTTCCATCGCCACGACGGCCAGGAGGAGATGATCATCGTCAAGCAGGGGACGGTGACGCAGTTCATCGAGCGCGACTCGACGACGCTCGAGCGCGGCGACTCCGTCTATCTCGACGCCGGTGTCGTGCACGCGTCGTTCAACGACGGCGACGAGACGGCGCACCTGCAGGTCGTGATCGGCCCGTCGCTCGGCGACGGCGGGTACGGCCTCGTCGACGTGTCCGCCGAAGAGCCGTGGGCGTCGCTGCGCTGACCCGGCGGCTACGTGCGCGCGGCCTTTGAGACTGCCGAGGCCAGCCGCTCTCGCGTCACCTCTCGGTGGCTCTCCGGCATCTGCTCGAGGCCTCGCTCGAGGTTCTCGGTCTCGACGAGGTTCGATCGGATTGCCTCTGTCGCAAACGCCATGTCCTTGGGGCGGCCCGCGGCGAGCTTTGCAAGAACGAGATCGTCGGCGTTGAGGAACCACGCAACTGCCGGCTTCTTCCAGAGCTCGTTCGCCGGATAGATCTTCTTCGTCAGCCTGGCTTCCCAACCCGCGGGCGGGATTGGCGTCTGAGGTCCGACACCGTGGCCGTAATAGCCGAACTGCTCGTGGAAGTCGGATCCGTCACCGAGCACGCCGTCAATCTCGATTGCTCTTGCCGGTGTCCCCAACGGGTAGAGATCGGCTTCCATCGACTCCAGTAGTTCGGCGGGTGGGTGTTCTTCGACGCCGAGGATCGCCTGGCTGCCGATCACGACGATCTCGTCGCCGGTGATTGCGGCGGCGGCCCGAATCACGTGTTCGAGCTCCGCTGCGTTCACTCTCAGAGATCCTCGAGGCCGTTGATCAGACGTCGGCGTTCTTGCTCGCTGAGCACGCCGGCGAACGGCGAGCTCTGTCGTAGCGCGCGGGAGCGCTCCGAGTCCGAACAGAGCACGCGAGCGATTCTTGCTTCAGGCATCGCGAGCACCCGATGCCACTCGCCCGCCCAGGTTGGGTGCACACGTCCGGCTCGCTCCCATCGCAACAACCGGCGCTTTGCATCGCTGATGACCTGCTTGTTCAACCGCTGCGCAACCGCGCAGTGGTACGCCAACGATCGCAGCTCTGCCTTGCGGTGACCCCTGGCGTTCTTCAGCAGCCGCGCTGGAAGCAGCGTGCGCACATCGAGACGGTTCGCGCGGTCACGCCGGTCATGAATGACCCTGGCGAGCGCTTCCTCGCGCGGGGTCTCGGTCAGCTCCTCCACGGACTGCAACAGCCGAACCGCCTGCCCGAGGGAGATCTCGTTGCGGCCGCGCGGCGTCGGGACGACGGGGATCTCGCCCTTCTTGATCCAGCGACCGATCGTCGTGTGGCTGACGCCGAGCAGCCGAGCGACCTCCGACTGGGACAGAGTCTGGCCGGCGGCATCCTCGAGCAACGTGATCACAGGGTCGAGCTCCGCGCGCTCCTCGTCCCCAAGCTCGCTGGTGAGCCTCCGCAACCGGACGATGCCGTCTACCACTCGTTCCTTGGAAAGAGTCGCCTCGGGCATGTCCCAAGACTATCAGATGAGTTCAGAATAGGATCGTTTTTTGAACTCCAGCCACTCGCGATCGCAGCTCAGCGCCGCGCGCCGGCGAGCAGCTCGTCCGGGGCGACGCCGCGGATCGAGGCGTCGACGAGCTCGACGGGGTGGAGCGACGGGAGCGGCCGCCCGGCGCGGCGGAGCGCCGCGGTCACCTGTACGAGGCAGCCGGGGTTGGCGCTCGCGTAGACGTCCGGAGAGGTCTCGGCGATGCGCTGCGCCTTGCGGTCGCCGAGCTCGCGCGCCGCCTCCGGCTGGACGATGTTGTAGATGCCTGCGCTCCCGCAGCAGAGCTCCTGCTCGCGCGGCTCGACCAGCTCGAGGCCCGGGATCGCCGTGAGCGCGGAGCGCGGCTCGGCCTCGATCCGCTGCGCGTGCTTCAGGTGGCACGAGTCCTGGAAGGCGACGCGGAGCGGCAGCGGGTGCCGTTTCGCCGGCGCGGGCGCGTCGGCGAGCAGCTCGGACACGTCGACCACCTGCGCCGCGCCGTGATCCTTCAGGTGCGAGCCGCAGCCGGCGGCGTTCGTGACGACGAAGTCGAAGCCGCCGAGGTCCTGCTCGAGCGCCCGCACGCGCGCGACCCCCTCGTCCAGCCGGCCCGCGTGGGCGTGCAGCGCGCCACAGCAGCCCTGCGAGCGAGGCACGTGCACGTCGTAGCCGTCGGCGGCGAGCACGCGCGCCGTCGCCCGGTTCACGCCGCCGAAGACAACGCTCTGCACGCAGCCGGCGACCACGGCGACGCGTGGGCCCGCGCCGGGCAGGTGCTGGGGCGGCCACTCGCCGTCGAGCCACGGCGGCGCGATTGCGCGGAGCGGGGCGAGCGGCCCGGGTGCGGGCAGTCTCCGGAGCGCGAGCGCTACGCGGAGACGGCGGCGGTGCGGGAAGAGCGCGAACACGAACGCGCGCAGGATCCGGTCGGCCGTGCCGCGACGGTGGTGGCGCTCGACGTGCGCCCGTGTCGACTCGATCAGCCGGTCGTACTGAACACCCGACGGGCACGCCGTGACGCAGGCCATGCAGCCGAGGCAGCGGTCGAAGTGGCTGACGACCGTGTCCGTCAGCTCGAGCGACCCGTCGACGAGCGCCCCCATCAGGTGGATGCGGCCGCGCGGCGAGTCCATCTCCTCGTGCCACAGCTCGTACGTCGGGCACGTGGGCAGGCAGAAGCCGCAGTGGACGCAGTC
>DASUAX010000020.1:0-3239 GCA_035763525.1 Gaiellaceae bacterium | reverse complement strand
CATCACTAACCTAGGCGCATGGTCGTCACGGAGCGGAAGACGAAGGAGGAGCGGCGCGAGGAGATCCTCGACGCTGCCCTCGGCGTCTTCGCCGAGCACGGCTTGCACGGCGCTTCGACCGAGGAGATCGCGAAGGGTGCGGGGATCTCGCAGCCGTACGTGTTCCGGCTCTTCGGCACCAAGAAGGACCTCTACCTCGCGGTCGTCGCGCGGTGCTTCCGGCAGACGCTCGAGCTGATGCAGCGGGCGGCGGAGGGCAAGCGGGGAGACGACGCACTCCAGGCGATCGGGGCGGCCTACGGCGAGCTGCTCGCCTCCGACCGCGTTTACCTGCGCGCGCAGATGCAGGCATACGCGGCGAGCGAGGACACGGCCGTCGCGGCCGTCGTCCGGAACGGGTACGGCGACCTCGTCGCCTACGTCGAGCGCGTGTCGGGGCTCCCGGTCGAGGAGATCTCGCGCTTCTTCGCCAACGGGATGCTGATGAACGTGCTCGCCTCGATGCAGGCGCCGGAGGAGGAATGGGGCCGGCGGCTGCTCGCCGGCTGCAAGGACGGCATGGAGCCCTAGCGTGGGGCTCTCTCTTTTTTTCACCAGGAGGTAAGTGATGAGTCACAAAGCAACGGGAGGACGCGTCTGGTGGACGTTCGCGATTACCTCGCTCGCGCTCTTCATGGTCACCCTCGACAACCTCGTCGTGACCACTGCCATCCCGGTCATCCGCAGGGACCTGCACGCCGGGATCAGCGGCCTCGAGTGGACCGTGAACGCCTACACGCTCACGTTCGCCGTGCTCCTCCTGACCGGCGCCGCTCTCGGCGACCGCTTCGGGCGGCGGCGGCTGTTCGCCATCGGAATCGCCGTCTTCACGGCCGCCTCGGCGGCAGCGGCGCTCGCGCCGTCGATCGGCGCGCTCGACGCGGCGCGTGCGGTGCAGGGGCTCGGCGGCGCGATCGTGACGCCGCTGACGCTGACCATCCTCTCGGCCGCGGTTCCCGAGGAGCGGCGCGGCGTCTTCCTCGGCGCGTGGGGCGGCATCAGCGGCCTCGCCGTCGCATTCGGGCCGCTCGTCGGGGGCGCCGTCGTCGACGGCATCTCCTGGCACTGGGTCTTCTGGCTGAACGTGCCGGTCGGCCTCGTCCTGCTCGCGCTGGTGCCGCGTCTCGCCGAGACGAGGGGGCCGTTCGGGAGCGTCGACCTGCGCGGGCTGGTGCTCGCGAGCGCCGGGCTCTTCGGGATCGTCTGGGGCCTCGTCCGCGGCAACTCGGTCGGCTGGGGGTCGCCCGAGATCGTCGGCGCTCTCGCCGCCGGTGCGGTCGTCGCGGCGCTGTTCGTCGCGTGGGAGCTGCGTGCGGAGCACCCGATGCTGCCGATGCGCTTCTTCCGCAACCGTACGTTCGCGCTCGCGAACGTCGCGTCGATGCTGATGAGCTTCGGCATGTTCGGCTCGATCTTCCTGCTCGCGCAGTTCTTCCAGACGGTGCAGGGGTACTCGCCGCTCGGCTCCGGCTTGCGCATCCTCCCGTGGACGGCGATGCCGATGGTGGTGGCGCCGATCGCGGGCGCGCTCTCGGACCGCCTGCCCGCGCACCGCATCATCGGCACCGGCCTGGCGCTGCAGGCGCTCGGGCTCGGCTGGATCGCGGCCGTCTCGACGCCCACGACTCCCTACGCCGAGCTGATCGCGCCGTTCGCGATCTCCGGTGTCGGCATGGGCATGTTCTTCGCGCCGATCGCGAACGTCGTGCTCGGATCGGTCCGCGGCGAGGAGGAGGGGCAGGCATCCGGTGCCAACAACGCGATCCGCGAGCTCGGCGGCGTGTTCGGCGTCGCGGTGCTGGCGCTCGTCTTCTCGCACTCCGGAGGCTACGCGAGCGGTCATACGTTCGTGGGCGGCATGGTTCCCGCCGTGTGGATCGGCGCGGCCGTCGTCGCCGCCGGCGCGCTCGCCGCGTTCGCGATCGGGCGTCGCCGCGTGGCGAGTGTCGTCGAGCTCGAGCCGGCGCTCGAGACCGCGGCCTAGTCGAGACGGACCCTGGTCGCGGCCGCCATCGCCGCGGCCGCGACCAGGGCGAGCACGACGAACGACCAGCGCAGCGACAGTGCCTGCGCGACGCCGCCCACGAGCGGCGGCCCGACGAGGAGGCCGGCGTAGCCGAGCGTCGTCACGGTCGCGACCGCCGACGCCGAGCGGCGGCCGGCGGCGCCGAACACGATCGGCGCGTTCAGCGAGACGCCGAGGCCGCCCAGCACGAACCCGCCGAGTGCGATGCCGGCATTCGGCGCCCCACCTGCGAGCAGGCATCCGGCCGCCGCGACGGCGCCGCCCGCGACGAGCAGGCGCCGGTCGGAGCTCCGGGACGCCTGGCCGAAGAAGCGTCCGGCCGCCATCGCCGCCGCGTAGGCGCCCGGGCCGAGGCCGCTCACGGCGGGATGCGCGTGCAGCTGCCGTTCGAGGAAGAGGGCGCTCCAGCTCTCGATGCCGCCTTCGACGACGAACGCGGCGGCGCCGACGAGGCCGATGAAGATGAGTGCGCGACCGAACTGGAGGCCGCGCGCGTCGGGCGCCGCGAGCTCGCCTGTATCGGTCGTCGTCCACGCGGCAACCGCTGCGACGAGCACCGCGACGACGACGAGGATCGACTCGCGCCCGGCGCCCGCGCTGCGCGCGAGCCCGGCGGCGACGGCGCCGACGAGCACGCCCACCGAGTAGAGGCCGTGCGCCATCGGCATGAGTCGGCGCCCACCGTCCGCCTCGAGCCGCGCGGCGCTGGCGTTCATCGCGACGTCGAGCGCCCCGCTCGCGGCGCCGGTCGCCGCGAGCGTCGCCATCAGCGCCGGGAGCGATGTCGCGAGCCCGGGCAGCGTCGCGACAGCGGCGAACGCCGCGGCGGTCACGGTCATCGCACGCACGCCGAACCTGTTGACGAGCGGTCCCGCGACGAACAGCATCGTCGGGATCGCAGCGAGCGTGATGAAGAGCAGCGCGAGGCCCAGCCCTCCCTTCGATGCGCCCGTCGCGCGCTGGACGCTCGGCAGCACCGACGCCCACGCGCCCCAGAAGAGCCCGAGCGCGACGAACGCGCCGAGCGTAGGCCCGCGCGTCCGCGTGCCGGTGCCCGTTCCGCGGGCGCTCACGGCCATGTCCACGAGTGGCACGAGGCTCCGCGGGACGCGACCAGAGGGTCACCGCTCATCGTGCGGGCCTTTTCGCAGTTCCGTTACACGTCTGTGACGGT
>DASUAX010000019.1:0-4037 GCA_035763525.1 Gaiellaceae bacterium | reverse complement strand
GTCGCGTGCCCGGTCTGCGACGCCTTCGCGATCGCCTTCACCGGGTTCCAGCGGGTGCCCGTGTAGTACTCGGTGATCGCGACGAGCAGGAACGTCACCACGAGACCGGTGATCGCCGAGATGTACAGCCGGTGGAAGCCGTACGAGCCGTGGTCGAAGCCCATCGTGATCGGGATGAACCCGAGCGCCGAGAGGAACGTCGCGACGAGCACCGACTTGTAGAGCGCGTTGATCACCGCGTTCTCGCCCTTGCCGAGCCGCGCGAAGAACGTGCCGATCACGGACGCGACGGCGGACACGCCGCCGATCGCGAGCGGGTACAGGTACAGCCGCGCGTCGGCGAGGCCCTCGAGGGTGCCGAGGAGCATGACCGCGACCGCCGTCACCGCATAGGTCTCGAACAGGTCGGCCGCCATCCCGGCGCAGTCGCCGACGTTGTCGCCGACGTTGTCCGCGATCACGGCCGCGTTGCGCGGGTCGTCCTCCGGGATGCCCGCTTCGATCTTCCCGACCAGGTCGGCGCCGACGTCGGCCGCCTTCGTGAAGATGCCGCCGCCGAGGCGCGCGAACACGGAGATGAGGGAGCCGCCGAAAGCGAGCCCGACGAGGTCGTCGATCGCCGACACCGGTGAGTTGTGCAGCGCCCCGGTCAGGAACCAGTAGTAGCCGGTGACGCCGAACAGGCCGAGCCCGACGACGAGGAGGCCGGTCACGGAGCCCGCCTTGAACGCGACGTCGAGCGCGGGCTTCAGCCCGCCGCGCGCCGCCTCCGCCGTGCGGGAGTTCGACCGCACCGCCACGTTCATCCCGATGAAGCCCGCCGCCGCCGACAGCACCGCGCCGACGAGGAACCCGAACGCCGTCCCCCAGCCGAGCTTGTGGTAGACGCCGAGCAGGATGAACGGCACGATCGCGACGACCGCGATCGTCGTGTACTGCTTCTTGAGATAGGCCGCGGCGCCTTCCTGCACCGCCGCCGAGATCTCTCGCATCCGCTCGTTCCCGGCGGGCTGCCTGAGCAGCCACCAGGTCAGATAGAGCCCGTAGCCCACGGCCACGCCGGCGCCGACGAGACCGAGGAGCACGGGATGGTGCCTGAACCAATCCATCAGTTTTGCTCCCTCACAAAGTCAAGCGCCGAAGGGCTTCGGCGCGGGAGATTGTGTATCACAAGCTGAGGCTGGAGCCTACGCGGAAGCGGCCCGTGCAAAGGCGACCTGGAGGCTCGCGAGGGCCGCCTTCAGCTCCGCCGCGAGCTCGCCCTCGACGTGCGGAAGAAGGCTTCCGAGCGCATCGATCGCCTGCTTCGCCTGAGGCAGGTCGCCGGCCTCGAGCTTCGCCGTGGCGAGCGTTGCGAGCGTGGAGGCGGCCGAGACGACGAAGTCGCCGACGTCGAGCGCCGCGAGCTGCTCCTGGAACTGCCGGAGCTCGTCCTCAGCCACCGGTCGGCTCGGCTTTCGCTCCCGGCGCCGTCCACGCCGGCGCCTCCGGTCCCGCAGGCCCCGTGGAGCCTGCGTCTGCCGCCCGCACCTGCTCGGCATAGATCTCGCGCAGGCTCGCCCCCTCCTCGTACCGGGCGATCTGGCGCTCCGCCGCGTTCCGCCCGGGGACGGCGAGGAACGGCGCCGCGCCGATCTCGTCGGCGACCGGCGCGACCCACTCACAGAGCTGCTCGAGGCGGGCCCGGGCGGGCACCGGCTCGCCGCGCTCGAAGTCGAGCAGCTCGCCGGCGAGCCCGTACCGGATCGCACGCCAGAGGTTCTCCTCGATCAGGCGGTGCGGCAGGGCCGGCAGCGGCTCGCCCTCGTCGTGGGCGCGGGCGCAGCGGGCCGCGAGCGCATGACAGAACGCTGCGAGTGACTGCGCCTCCGCCAGGTCGGGCTGCCCGTCGGCGATCCGGATCTCGACGGTCGGGTAGGCGAGGTGCGGGCGCACGCTCCACCAGATCTGGGTGTGCTCGTTGATCGACCCGGTCCGGTAGAGGAACGCGACGTAGTCCTCCCACACGCGCCAGCTGCCGTACGCGTCCGGCACGCCGCAGCGCGGGAACATGCGCGTGAAGACCTCCGTGCGCGCCGAGTGGAGGCCGGAGTTGACGGCCTCGACGAACGGCGAGCTGGCGGAGAGCGCGAGGATCTCCGGCAGGAAGTTGCGGAGCGCGTCGTGCACCGCGATCGCGCGGTCGGCGCCCGCGATCCCGATGTGCACGTGGAGCCCGAAGGTGTTGTTGCGCCACACCACGTAGCGGAGGATCTCGTCGTTCCGGCGGTAGTGCGGCGTGTCGATGATCCGCTGGTCCTGCCAGCGGCTCCACGGGTGCGTGCCGGTGGCGCCGAGCGCAATGTGCCGGTCGCGGGCGAGCGCATGAATCTGCACCCGCCGCTCCTCCATGCGCGCGGCCGCCTCCGCGAAGTCGGTGCAGCGCCCCGTCCGCACCTCGATCTCCGAGGCGATCAGCTCGCCGACGACGTGCTCGGCGAAGTCGGTGCGGTCGGCGGCGGCTTTCAGCTCCTCGAAGCGGTCGGCGAGCTCGAGCGTTTCCGGGTCGAGGAGGGCGAACTCTTCCTCGACCGCGACCGTGAAATCGGTGCCGGCTTCGAACTCCGCGCGGTTCCGCGCCAGCAGCTCCTGCCAGGTGCCCTTCTGCTCGTCGCCCATTTCGCGGAGCGTAGCCGCGTGATTACCGTGTGTCAGACACTCAGGTGTCCGACGCCGGCATCGCCCGGAGCAACTGTCCCGCGACACCGGCCCACGACCAGCGTTCGACGACGGCGCGGCGTGCAGCGTGGCGCAACGCATCGTGCTCGTCCCGCGAGAGCGCGAGGATCTCGCGCAGCTTCGCGCGCAGGTCCTCGGCGTTCCTCGTCTCGAACGACGCGAGGTGGCGAAGCCGCTCCGGGTACTCGGCCTCGATGCCGGCGGCGACCTCGGCGAGTCCCGAGTGGCGCGCGACGAGGGGCGGCGAGCCGGCGGCAGCCGCCTCCGCCGCGACCATGCCGAAGGCCTCGGGGAAGATCGACGGCACCACCGTGACGTCTGCGAGCGGCAGCAGGTGCACGAGGTGACGATGCTCGAGCGGACCGGTGAAGAGCGTACGTGCGGGCGCCGCCGACTCCAGCATCGGGCGGTACGGCCCGAAGCCGACGACGACGAGACGAGCGTCGATCCCGCGCATCGCCTGGAGCAGCACCTGCACGCCCTTCTGCTCGATCAGCTTCCCGAAGTAGACGACGGTGGGCTCGCCGCCTGCGAGGAACTCCGCGAGGCGCGCCGCGTTGCCCTCGTCGGGGAGACGCTCCTCGCGGTTGCCCGGGTTCGGCGGGTCCTGCCGCGCCTCGTCCACGAGCGCGGCGAGCGCCTCGTCGCGCTCCTCGAGCACGAACTCGTCGACGTCGACGCCGGGCGGCACCTCGTACACGTCGTGGACGTGACCGACGACGTCCTCGAGCACCTCGCGGATGTGCACGGAGCCGACGTAGGTGGCCTCCGCCCGCGCAAGCGACTCGGCGCCCCACCGCTCGAGCTCCGGCCGGCCACGCATCGAGTACTCGAGCTCCGAGCCGTGCGCCTTCACCCGGAACGACGCGCCGCTCGCCGCGCCGACCGCCCCACCCATCAGCACGTGGTTCGCAAAGACGACGTCGGCCGGGAGCAGCTCGCGAAGGGCGCCGGCATTGGCGTCGACGTACGCCGCCTTCTCGGCGTCCGTGAAGTCCTGCAGGAGCCTCGGCTCGAGCCCCGCGTACCGGTCGAGCACGAACACGGGCAGCAGCCGGCCCGGGAGGTCGGGGTTCACGACGCGCGCGCCGCCGAGGTCGAACTGCTCCGGCGCCCGCTCCTGGCAGACCACGACCACCTCGTGCCCCGCGCGGCTCCACTCGCGCGCGAGCGAACGCGTGTAGACGTTCGAGCCCGTCCCGCCGAGCAGGTAGCCGTGCCAGAGCAGTATCCGCATTCAAGCGGGGGGGGGGGGGGGGGGGGGGGGGGGGGGGGGGGGGGGGGGGGGGGGGGGGGGGGGGGGGGGGGGGGGGGGGGGG
>DASUAX010000018.1:0-30414 GCA_035763525.1 Gaiellaceae bacterium | reverse complement strand
GGCCGCTCGGTGGGAAGGACGCGCAGCGAGACGTTGCCGACGAGCTCCGCGTCGAGGCGCTCCTTGACCTGGCTCGCCGTCAGCCTGCTGCCCTCGCGGCCCGCGAGCGGGCTCGTGTTGATGCCGATCGTGACCGAGAGGGACGGCTCGTCGACCGTCGTCACCGGCAGCGGGCGCGCGTCGTCGGGATCGGCGATCGTCTCGCCGATCGTCACCTCCGGCAGGCCGGCGAGCGCGACGATCTCGCCGGGCCCCGCCTGCTCGGCCGGCACGCGGTCGAGCGCCTCGGTCACGTACAGCTCGGTCACGCGCGCCCGCTCGATCGTGCCGTCGGCTCGGCACCACGCGACCTGCGCGCCCTTCCGGAGCGTCCCGTGGCGCACGCGCAGGAGCGCCAGGCGGCCCACGTACGGGCTCGCGTCCAGGTTCGTGACGAGCGCCTGCAGCGGATGCTCGGGGTCGTACGTCGGCGCGGGGATGCGCTCGAGCAGCAGCTCGAAGAGGGGAGTGAGGTCGGGCGCGAGCTCGTCGGCAGCGAGTCCCGCACGGCCGTCGCGCGCGTTCGTGTAGACGATCGGGAACTCGATCTGCGACTCGTCGGCGTCGAGATCGAGGAAGAGCTCGTACACCTCGTCCACCACCTCGGCGACGCGGGCGTCGGGCCGGTCGACCTTGTTGACGACGAGCACGACCGGCAGCTTCAGCTCGAGCGCCTTCCGCAGCACGAACCGGGTCTGCGGCAGCGGCCCCTCGCTCGCGTCGACGAGCAGCAGCACACCGTCGACCATCGTCAGCGCGCGCTCCACCTCGCCGCCGAAGTCGGCGTGGCCCGGCGTGTCGACGATGTTGATCTTCGTCGCGCCGCGCTGGACGGCCGTGTTCTTGGCGAGGATCGTGATGCCCTTCTCGCGCTCGAGGTCGGTCGAGTCGAGCACCCGTTCGGCGACGTCCTCGTTCTCGCGGAAGGAGCCCGACTGCCAGAGCATCGCGTCGACGAGGGTCGTCTTGCCGTGGTCGACGTGGGCGACGATCGCGACGTTGCGCAGGTCGTCGCGGCGCTCGATGCGGGAAGAGGGTTCCATGGCGAGGTGGCCGGCCGCGGGGCAGCCGGCGCGGGCCAGGGTAGCCGAGCGCATACCCTGCGCTCGTGACCCGGCGGAGAGTGGTGGTGACCGGCCTCGGCCTCGTGTGCCCGATCGGCAACTCGGTCGAGGAGGCGTGGACGGCGCTGCTCGCCGGCCGGACCGGCGTCGATCGAATCACGCAGTTCGACGCGGGCGAGTTCCCGGTGCGGATCGCGGGCGAGGTGAAGGGCCTCGACGTCGCGGGCGTCGTCGACGCGAAGAAGGCGCGGCGGATGGACCGCTGCACCCGCCTCCTGCTCGCGGCCGCCCGCGAGGCCGAGCGCGACTCGGGCCTCGACGTCGCAGCGGCCGGAGAGCGTGCCGGGACGGCGATCGGGACGGCGCTCGGCGGCGTCGCCTCCTTCGAGCAGACGGTGCTGCAGCTGCAGGACCGCGGGCCGGAGCGCCTGAGCCCGTTCGCGATCGTGCAGACGCTCCCGAACCTCCCGGCGGGGTGGGTGTCGATCGAGCTCGGGACGCGTGGGCCGCTGCTCGCCGAGAGCACCGCATGCGCTGCCTCCAACATGGCGATCGGCGACGCCGTCGACGCGATCCGACTCGGTCGGGCCGATGTGATGGTGTGCGGCGGGACCGAGGCACCGGTGACTCCCGTCGCGGTGGCCGGCTTCGCGGCGATGCGCGCGCTCTCGACGCGGAACGACGACCCGGCGACGGCGTCGCGACCGTTCGACGGCGAGCGTGACGGGTTCGTGATCGCGGAGGCCGCGGCCGTGCTCGTCCTGGAGGAGCTCGAGCACGCACAGGCGCGCGGCGCGCGCGTCTACGCGGAGATCGCGGGCTACGGCGTCTCGTCCGACGCGAACCACGTCTCCGACCCCGATCCGGTCGGCGCGAATGCGGCCCGGGCAGTCGCGATGGCGCTCACGGACGCGGAGCTCGAGCCGAACCACGTCGGCTACGTGAACGCCCACGGCACCTCGACGCCGGCCGGCGACGCAGCCGAGACGCGCGTCCTGAAGCTCGTCTTCGGCGACCACCTGCCGTTCGTCTCATCGACGAAGGGAGCGACGGGCCACACGCTCGGCGCCGCCGGCGCTGTCGAGGCCGTCTTCACGGTGCTCGCCCTCCACCACGGGGTGCTCCCGCCGACGATCAACCAGGAGGAGCCGGACCCGGAGTGCGACCTCGACACGCTGCCGAACGCCCCGCGCGAGGAGCAGGTCGACGTCGCCCTCTCGAACTCGTTCGGCTTCGGCGGCCACAACAGCGTGGTCGCCTTCCGCCGCCTCGAGCGGTGACCGTGTCGACAGGCGACCTCGATCCCCTGGAGCAGCACCTGCTCGAGGCGCTGCGCGCGCTGCCGGCCCGCTCCGGGAGCGGTGACGCCGACGACGCCGAGCGGGTCTGGCGCGCGCAGGTGCGGAGCCGCCACTGCGACTTCGCGGCCCGCCGGCTCCAGTCGACGGGCCGCAGCTACTACTCGATCGGCTCCGCGGGCCACGAGAGCAACGCGGCGGTCGCGCTCGCGCTCGAGCCGACCGACCCGGCGCTCCTCCACTACCGCTCGGGCGCGTTCTACCTCGCCCGCGCGGCGCAGGCGGGGCGCGACGGCGTGCCCGACATCCTCCAGGGGGTGACCGCGGCCCGGGCGGAGCCGATCGCGGGCGGGCGGCACAAGGTGTTCGGGCACCCGGAGCTCGCGGTGATCCCGCAGACCTCGACGATCGCCTCGCACCTGCCGCGCGCCGTGGGCGTCGCCTTCGCGATCGAGCGTGCGAAGCGGCTCGGCCTCGATTCGCCCTGGCCGCGGGACGCGGTCGTCGTCTGCAGCTTCGGCGACGCGTCTCTGAATCACGCGACGGCGCAGGCGGCGCTCAACAGCTCCGAGCACCTCGCCTTTCAGGGGCTGCCGCTGCCGCTCCTCTTCGTGTGCGAGGACAACGGCCTCGGGATCAGCGTCCGCTCGCCAGGTGGGTGGGTCGAGGCCGCGCTGCGCGCGCGGGCACGGCTCCGCTACGAGCCGGCCGACGGCGATGCGCCCGAGGTCGCGCTCGAGATCGCGCGTGACCTCACGGAGTGGGTGCGCACCGAGCGGCGGCCGGCGGTACTGCACCTGCGCACCGTCCGCTACCTGAGCCACGCCGGCGCCGACGTCGAGAGCGCCTACCGCACGCCGCAGGAGATCCGCGACGACTGGAGCCGCGACCCGCTGCTCGCGACCGGCCGCTGGCTCGTCGAGGCGGCCGGCCGGAGCGGTCGCGAGCTGGCGGAGGACTACCTCGCCGAGCGGGACGCGGTGTGGGCGGCGGCGGTCGCGGCGGCGGCGCTGCCACAGCTCGAGTCGGCCGAGGAGGTGATGCGGCCGCTCGCGCCGCGCTCGCAGCTCGCAGTCCCGCCGCCCGCGGCGTTCGCGGGCACGCCGACCCTGGCGCAGGCGATCAACGAGGCACTCGAGGAGGCGCTCGAGTCCGACCCGGCCGTGCTCGTCTTCGGCGAGGACGTCGCGGTGAAGGGCGGCGTCTACGGCGTCACGCGCGGGCTGCAGCGGCGTTTCGGCGCCGGTCGCGTGTTCGACACGCTGCTCGACGAGACGTCGATCCTCGGGCTGGCGCTCGGTGCGTCCGTGAGCGGCTTGCTGCCGGTGCCCGAGATCCAGTACCTCGCCTACCTCCACAACGCGGAGGACCAGCTGCGCGGCGAGGCCGCGACGCTGCAGTTCTTCTCCCAGGGCCGGTACCGGAACGGGATGGTGGTGCGCGTCCCCGGCTACGGCTACCAGAAGGGGTTCGGCGGTCACTTCCACAACGACAACGCGCTCGGCGTGCTGCGCGACGTGCCCGGCCTCGTGGTCGCCTCGCCCGCGCGGCCGGACGATGCGGCCGGGATGCTGCGCACCTGCCTCGAGTCGGCGCGTGTCGACGGCAGCGTGTGCGTGTACCTGGAGCCGATCGCGCTCTACCACGAGCGCGACCTGTACGCGCCGGGCGACGAGCTGTGGCTTGCGGACGCGGCGGGCGACGCCCCGCTCGGCGTCGCGCGCACGTACGGCGACGGCGGCGACCTGGCGATCGTGACCTGGGGGAACGGGCTGCGCATGTCGCTGCGGGCGGCGCGCTCGCTGCGCAAGGCCGGCCTCTCCGCGCGCGTCGTCGACCTGCGCTGGCTCGCGCCGCTCCCGGTCGGCGACCTGCTCGCAGCCGCCGAGGCGACGGGCGCGGTGCTCGTCGTGGACGAGACACGGCGCACCGGGGGCGTCTCCGAGGGAGTCGTCGCGGCGCTCGTCGACGCCGGCTTCCGCGGTCGCATTGCGCGCGTCGCGAGCAAGGACTCGTTCATCCCGCTCGGCGCCGCCGCCAACCTGGTGCTGCTCTCGCAGCGGGAGATCGAGGACGCGGCCCTCGCGCTGCTCCGCGAGTCGCTCGTGGACTGACGACCTCGCCCAGCGTTGATCTGGCTCTGGCGCATGCTGATCGGCGGATTCGCGCTCGCCTACCTGGCGAGCGGCACGCTGCAGGCGTGGGTGCCGCCGTTGCTGCCGTTCGCCGCAGCGGCGGTGGTCGAGGTGCAGTTCTTCCTCTCGGGGCTGGGGAGGGTCGAGCGGAGGACGGCCCGGGATCCGGGGCCACAGGCGCGCGACCTGGCCGAGCTCGGCTGGGCAGCCGTACCCGAAGGGGCCGACGAGCCCGAGGGTTCCGCAGCGCCGCCGGCCCGGCGGCGTCCCCGACTCCGGCGGCGGTTCGTGCAGGGCGTGGTCGTCCTCGCGCTGCTCTCCGGGGTCGTCTTCCTCGATCGCTCGCGCGCGACGTGGCAGAAGCTCCCGGCGCACGAGCGGGCGGCGACGCTCGCGCTCCTCGACCGTCAGGCGGCGTCGATCGCCGGTCATCCGGCCAAGGTCGTCTGCGACGTCGGCGCCCGGCGCGTCGGCTACGTGCAGGACGCCGACGGGCTCGCCGAGGTCGGCGGCCGCCTGATGTGGCTGACGCCCGGGATCTGCTACCGGCTCGCGAGGATCCGGCACATGAGCGCAAAGACGGAGGAGTCGTCGGCGCATGCGATCGCGGTGCTCGCCCACGAAGCGTGGCATCTCCACGGCGAGAGGAGCGAGGCGATCGCGAACTGCTACGCATATCAGTCGGGCGTCCGGGTCGGGCAGGCGCTCGGCCTGAGCGCCGGGACGGCCAGGCGGCTGATGCGCGCGCAGCTGGCCGACAACCCGGCCGACTTCGCCGGCACGCCCGCGTACGTCGTCCCATCCGGGTGCCGTCGCGGCGGGAGCCTCGACCTCGGCATCGACGGGACGCATTTCCCCTGAGCGGGCGGCCGGTCTTCCCTCCGCGGGGGCGAGCGGCGATGATCCGCCCGCATGCACAGGAAGACCGTCACCGTCATCTTCTGCGACGTCGTCGGCTCGACGGCACTCGGAGAAAGCACTGACCCGGAGGCCCTCCAGGCGCTGCTCGCGCGCTACTTCGAGCAGATGAAGGCGATCGTCGAAGCGCACGAGGGCTCGGTCGAGAAGTTCATCGGCGACGCAGTGATGGCCGTGTTCGGGGTGCCGGTCGTCCACGAGGACGACGCATTGCGCGCGGTGCGGGCAGCCGCCGAGATGCGCGACGCCTTCTCGCGGCTCGGAGTGCAGGGACGGATCGGCGTCAACACCGGCGAGGTCGTCGTCGGCACGCCGGAGCGGCTCGCGACGGGGGACGCCGTGAACGTGGCCGCCCGCCTGCAGCAGGCGGCCGATCCCGACACGATCCTGCTCGGCGAGACGACGCGCGCGCTCGTGCGCGGCGCGGTCGACGCGGTGCCGATCGAGCCGCTGGAGCTGAAGGGGAAGGCGCAGCCCGTGCCTGCGTACCGGCTCGAAACGGTTCGCGAGGCGCCCGAGCGGGCGCACGACGCGCCGTTCGTCGGCCGCGAGGACGAGGTCGCGACGGTCCGCGCCGCCTGGGAGCGCGCGGTGGCGGAGCAGCGCTGCGAGCTCGTGACGGTGGTCGGCGACGCGGGCGTCGGCAAGTCGCGTCTCGTCGCGGAGGCGCTCGGCGGCCTCGCCGCCCGGGTCGTCCGCGGCCGCTGCCTGCCGTACGGCGACGGCATCACGTACTGGCCGCTGATGGAGGTGATCAAACAGCTGGGCACGCTGCCCGCCGACCCCGACGCCGCGGAGGCGATCCAGTCGGTGCTCGGCGAGACGGCCCGACTGGCCGGCCCCGAGGAGGTCGGCTGGGCGCTGCGGAAGCTGCTCGAGCAGGAGGCGCCGCTCGTCGTCGTGTTCGACGACATCCAGTGGGCGGAGGAGACATTCCTCGACCTCGTCGAGGGAGTCGCGCTGCTCTCGGGCACTGCGCCTGTCCTGCTTCTCTGCATGGCGCGGCCGGAGCTGCTCGCGCGGCGGCCCGAATGGCCCGTCGCCGTTCGCCTGGAGCCGCTCGCGAACGAGGCGGTCGACGAGCTCCTCGTCGGGCTGCCCGAGGGGACACGGGAGCGAGTCGCCGCCGCCGCCGGAGGAAACCCGCTCTTCCTCACCGAGATGCTGGCGATGGCGCGGGAGGACGGGGCCGTCGACGTGCCGCCGACCCTGCGCGCGCTCCTCGGTGCGCGGCTCGACCAGCTCGATCCGCAGGAGCGGACCATCCTCGAGCGCGGCGCGGTCGAGGGCGAGATCTTCCACCGCGGCTCCGTGCAGGCGCTCGCCTCTCCCGACGTGCCGGTGACCCCGAAGCTCGCGGCGCTCGTCCGGCGGCAGCTCATCCGCCCGGATCGAACCCAGCTCACCGGAGACGACGGCTTCCGCTTCCGCCACCTGCTGATCCGCGACGCGGCCTACGAGGCGCTTCCGAAGGCGACCCGCGCCGAGCTGCACGAGCTCTTCGCCGACTGGCTCGACGAGCACGGCGCAGACCTCGTGGAGCTGGACGAGATCATCGGCTACCACCTCGAGCAGGCGGCGAGGTTCAGGGTCGAGCTGGGCACGCCGGATGCGGAGCTCAGCCTGCGAGCGGCGAGGCGACTGACGAAGGCGGCGAGGCGCATTCTGCTCCCGGGCAACGACCGCGTCGCGCGCGGGCTCTTCGCCCGCGCGCTCGAGCTGACGCGGCCGTTCGCGGTCGACGTCCAGCTCGAGATCGACTACGCCGAGACGCTCCACTGGGAAGACCCCGCCGGTGCGGCGCGTTCGGTCGCTGCCGCCGCCGAGCGGGCGCGCCTGGACGGAGACACCTACGGCGGGGTGCTCGCCGAGGTAGCCGCAGCCCACTATCGCGTGTTCTCGGAGGCAGATCAGGCGCTCGACAGGCTCGAGGCACTGGCGCAGGAAGCGTTGCCCCTCGCGGAGGCCGCGGAGGACCACGCGGCGCTCGTCGTCCTGTGGAGGGCGCTCGGCTACGGCGTCGCCAACGGGCGCAACCAGATGGACGCTTGGGCAAAGGCGTCCGAGCGCTGCATCACTCACGCGCGTGCCGCAGGCTGGCCGAGGGGCGATGCGTTCGGGGTCCCGGCGGGGCTCGTCTGGGGCTCGCGGCCGGCGGACGAGGCGCTCCGGACGCTCGACGAGCTGGCGCCGGAGCTGGGCGACGCGTCGTACGACCTCAAGCGCGCGTACCTCCTCGCCGCTCTTTGTCGCTACGACGACGCGTGGGCGCTCGCCGCGCCGGCAATCGAGCGGTTGAACGAGGCGGCGGACGCGCGAGCGCTGGAATGGCCGATGTATCTCGCCGCACTCGAGGGTGACTACGAGCGTGCGGTCGACTATGGCCGGCGAGTGGTCGATCTGATGGTCGAGCGCGGACTGGTCGCTTTCCAGGCGGGGCTCAGCGTCACCCTCGGGCGCCATCTGTGCCTGCTCGGCCGGTTCGAAGAAGCAACGCCGCTTGCCGACTTCGCCCGCGACGTCGATCCCGAAGACGGTCTGGTGCTGACCCTCCAGGCGCGCGTCCATTCCGGTCGCGGGGAGCACGACGAGGCGGCGCGCCTCGCGCGGCGGGGCATCGAAGCGATCGAGCAGACGGACCAGCTCACCTGGCGGGGCGACGCCTGGTGGGACCTCGGCGAGGTGCTGCTCGCGGACGGCGACTCGAGCGGTGCGACCGGCGCACTCGAGGAGGCGCTCGCTCGCTACGAGCGCAAGCGGAACCTCGCCATGGCCGCGCAGGTGCGTTCGCGGCTAGGCGCCGCTTTGTGACCAGGTAAACTGGTCATATGGCGAAGTCGATCGCTGCGAGCGAATTCAAGGCGAAGTGCCTCGCGTTGCTGGACCGGGTCGCCGAGACCCGGGAGCCGCTCGTGATCACGAAGCGGGGTAAAGCCGTTGCACGGGTCGAGCCGGTCGAGCCGCCGCCGAGCCTCGTCGGCACCGCTCGGCAGCTGGTCTCGGACGACGAGCTGGTCGAGCCGCTGTACGAGGACCGGGAGCCGCACTGGCCGGCGTAGTCGTGCTCGACACGCATGCCTGGTTCTGGTGGCTCGCCGAGCCGGGCAAGCTGTCCCGCCGCGCGACGCGCACGATCGCCGCCGCTCGAGTCGTCGGCGTCTCCTCGTACACCGTCCTCGAGCTCGCGGATCTCGTGGAACGGCGGCGAATCGAGCTCGACCGCCCCACGCGCTCCTGGATCCGCGCCGCGGTCGCCCAGGATCGAACCCGCCTCCTGCAGCTCGACGCCGAGATTGCCGTCGATGCCGCCCAGTTGCAGTTTGCACGTGACCCATTCGACCGCGTCATCTACGCGACCGCACGCGCTGCAGACGCGCCGCTCGTCACGCGCGACGAGCGGCTTCACGCGTTCGATGCCGCGAGGGCGGTCTGGTAACGCGCGACGTAGCGTCGCACCACACCTCGAGCGGTGCTCGGCCGCGGCTCAGTGCCCCGAGACGGCGTGGGGGACGTACGGCTCCTCGAGCCGCGCGACCTCCTCGTCCGACAGCGACAGCGCTTCCGCGGCGAGCGCGTCCTCGAGGTGCGCGAGCTTCGTCGCGCCGACGATCGGGGCCGTCACGCCGGGTTTCCCGAGCAGCCACGCGAGCGCGACCTGCGCCGTCGGCACGCTACGTTCGGATGCCACCTCGGCCGCACGGTCGACGACGGCGAAGTCGAGCTCCGGCACGTAGAGCGAGTCGCCGAACGAGTCGGTCTGCGCGCGCGTCGTCAGGCGCTCGCCCTCGCGCGTGCGGGTGCCGGCGAGCAGGCCACGCGCGAGCGGGCTCCACGGCAGCACGGCGACGCCCTGGTCGACGCACTGCGGGATCATCTCCCGCTCCTCCTCGCGGTAGACGAGGTTGTAGTGGTTCTGCATCGACACGAACGGCGTCGGCGCGACCGACTGCGCCTTCGCGAACTGCCACGCGTACATGCTGCTCGCGCCGACGTAGCGCGCCTTGCCCGCGCGGACGACGTCGTGCAGCGCCTCCATCGTCTCCTCGATCGGCGTGCGCGGGTCCCAGCGGTGCGTCTGGTAGAGGTCGACGTAGTCGAGCCCGAGCCGCGAGAGCGACGCGTCGATCGAGGCGAGGACGTGCTTGCGCGAGAGGCCGGCGCCGTTCTCGCCGGGCATCGTGCGGCCGTGCACCTTCGTCGCGACGACGTACTCCTCACGCGTCCCGAAGAAGCGTGAGAGAAGGCGGCCGGTGACGACCTCGCTCTGGCCGCCGTTGTAGACGTCGGCGGTGTCGAAGAAGATGACGCCGCCCTCGACGGCGCGGCGCACGATCGGCTCGGCCGCAGTTTCGTCGAGCGCCCACGGCCGCGACTCGTGCGCGCCGTAGCTCATCATCCCGAGGCACACGCGCGAGACGCGCAGCCCCGTCCTGCCGAGGTTCACGTACTCCATGCTCGAACGCTAGCGGCCGTGGCCCTTGCAAACGGGTCCGAAGATGCCATCGTGAGGACGTGGGCGTCCTGCGCGCTGCGGCCTGCGTTGCCCTCCTGGTCACGGTCGCCGTCTCGACGGCGTCCGCTTCGGCGCCCCCGCCGGGCGCGACCGCCGTCTGCCGCGACGGCACGTACAGCTACTCGCAGCACCGATCGGGTACGTGCTCTCACCACGGCGGCGTCGCACGCCGGCTCGCACGGCCGTCCGGCGGGACGACGACGGCGGTGAGGGGGCGCTCGGTCGTCCTCGGGGTGCGGGTGCGCTCGCGCGGCTGTCGACGCGGAACGCGGCCCGACCGCCGCTGCTCGCCGGGCGCGTACTACGCGAACGTGACGAAGCAGGTGATCTGCGCGCCCGGTTTCCACACGAGCTCGATCAGGAACGTGCCGCAGTCGGAGAAGTTCGCGGTCGAGGCCGCCTACGGGATGCAGCCTCGTCTCTACGGGCGGACGATCGAGCTCGACCACATCGTGCCGCTCGAGCTCGGCGGCAGCAACGCCGTCGCCAACCTGTTCCCCGAGCCCGGCTCGGGCGCTGCGAGCTACCACGTCAAGGACCGGCTCGAGGACCGGCTGCACACCCTCGTCTGCACGGGGCGGATGAGCCTCGCCGCCGCGCGCCGCGGCATCGCCGTCAACTGGTTGCGGTTCTACGACGCCGTCTTCGGCGTCTCTGCTGCGTGAACCCGTGGGGGCGGCCGGAGCCGCCCCCACGGCGCACCTCAGCCCTCGCTGATGTTCCCCGCGCGCAGCTCGAGCGTCGGGTTGATCGTCGAGCCCTTCACGTTCTTCCGCATCAGGTAGTTCAGCGTCTCGTAGTGCACGAAGATCAGGGGTACGTCGTCGAAGACGATCTTTCGCAGCTGCGTGTACAGCGCCTTCCGCTTCGCGAACTTCGTCTCCTTCGCCGCCAGCGCGATCAGGTTGTCGACCTTCGCGTTCGAGTACCCGGTCGCGTTGATCGCCGCGCCGCTCTTCAGGACGAGCGAGTAGAAGTTGTCCGGGTCGATCGTCCGCTCCTGGTAGGCCGACGTGATCTGGTAGTTGCCCTTGCTGAAGCGGTCGAACCAGACCGACACGTCGACCTGCTGGATCTTCATGTCGATGCCGATCTTCTTCAGCTGCTCGCGCACCACCTCGCCGGTCTTCAGCAGCTCCGGGTACTGCGGCAGTCCCAGGTACTGCACGGTCAGCCCGTTGCCGTGCCCGGACGCGTTCATCAGCTGCTTCGCCTTCTTCAGGTTCGGGCCGCCGCGGTACGGGTCGGCGTTGTCGTGCCAGATCGAAGCCGACGGCACCTCCTCCGACCCGTTCTCGCCGGCGCCGAAGTAGGCGACCGCGCGGATCTCGTCCTTGTCGACCGCCCACGCCACCGCCTGCCGCAGCGCCTTGTTCGAGAACGGCGCCTTCTTCACGTTCATCGACAGGAAGTCGGGGATGCCCGCGAGCTTCGAGCCGACGTAGGTGAACGAGCCGTCGTGCATCAGTTGGCGCAGCTGCTGCAGCGGGATCGCGTCGAGCCAGTCGAGGTCGCCCGATCGCAGCGCGTCGATGCGGCTCTGGTCGACCGGCAGGAACTTGAACTGGATCTCGTCCAGGTACGGCTTCCCCTGCTCGAAGTAGCGGTCGAACCGCTTCAGCGTCACGTGGTCGCCCTGCACCCACTCGACGAACTGGAACGGGCCCGTGCCGACCGGGTTCCGGGCCGGGTTCTTGCTGCCCTGGATCGCCTTCCGGTTCACGATCTCGCCGTTGTTCGCGAGGTTCGTCAGGAACGGCCCGAACGGCGTCTTCAGGTGGAAGACGACGCGGTGCGCGTTCACGACCTCGATCCGGGAGATCGCCGAGTAGAGCGGCGCGTAGCCGCTCGCCGTCTTCGGGGCGAGTATCCGCTCGAACGTGTACTTGACGTCGGCCGCGCCGAACCGCTCGCCGTTGTGGAAGAACACGTTCGGCTTGAGATCGAACACCCAGGTCTTCGCGTTCTGCTGGTGCCAGCTCTTCGCGAGCACGCCGTAGAACCGCTGCCGCGGGTCGATGTCGACGAGCTTGCTGAAGATGTTGTCGTACACCTGTGCACCGGTGTAGATCTGCGACTTCGCCGGGTCGAGGCTGTCGGGCTCTCCCGTCAGCGCCGCCTTCAGCGTGCCGCCGCGCTTCGCGCCCGCGAGCATCGTCGCCGCGTGCGCGCCCGGCGAGCGGAGCGCACCGGCGAACGCGCCGCCGAGCGCGACCGCACCGCCGGCGAGCCCGAGCCGGGTGAGGAGCTCGCGCCGGCTGATGCGCCCCTCCTCGGCCAGCTGGAACAGCTCGTCCACCGAGCGATTCCCGTCTTCCATCTCGATCACCCTCTCTCTCCGCCCCGGTGGGCGTCGACGAATTCGAGCAGCGCCTGGTTGAACTCCGACGGGTGCTCCCAGAGGCAGGCGTGCCCTCCCTTGGTCGTCCTCCACTGCGACCCCGCGATCCCCTCGTGCAGGCGCCGCGACAGGCGCACGGGGATCAGGATGTCCTCCTCGCCCGCGAGCACGAGCGTCGGTGCCGTGATCCGGTCGAGCCGGCCCGTCGTGTCGTGCGTGCGGATCGACGAGAGCTGCGCGAGGTAGGCGTCGAGTGACTGCGGCAGGTCGGCCATCGCCGCCTCGAACTCCTTCAGCTCCTCCTCCCGCTCCTCGAAGAACGGCACCGTGAACGCCCACAACGTGACGTCGCGCATCACGAACGGGACGCCGAGCTGCGGCGCCAGGTCGGCCCACATCGCGAACATCCGCGAGCAGAACGGGCCGGGCTCCGCGTACGTGCACGCGAGCGTCAGCGAGCGCAGGTCGCTGCCGTTCGCGACCGCGTACTCCTGCGCGATCATCCCGCCCATCGAGACGCCGACGAGGTGGAAGTCGCGCAAGTCCAGCTCGTCGACGAGCGCCTTCGCGTCCTCGGCGAAGAGCTTCGTCGTGTACGGGCCCTCCGGTGCGCTCGACTGCCCGACCCCCCGGTTGTCGAAGCGCAGCACCCGGTAGCCCGCGCCGAGCAGGTCGTCCAGCTGGAACGCCCACGTCTCGAGGTCGTCGGCAAGCCCGTTGACGAGCACGATCGTCTCGTCGCCGTCGCCCTCCAGCTGGTAGTTGACGTCGATTCCGTTCACGTGGGCGATCGGCATGGGCTCTCCTTTAGGCGGCGTGTTGGTCGAGCTGGGCGAGATGGCAGGCGGCGACGCGCCCCGACGCGTCGGCGCGAAGCGGCGGGTCGACGCTCTTGCAGACGTCGATCGCGATCGGGCAGCGCGTGTGGAAGCGGCAGCCCGAGGGCGGGTCGATCGGCGAGGGGATCTCGCCGCGCAGCGGGGAGAGCTCGGGGCTTCGCGCGGGGTCGGGATGCGGCACCGAGTCGATCAGTGCTCGCGTGTACGGATGCTGCGGGTCGCGCAGCACGGCGGCCGTCTGCCCGAGCTCGACGACGCGGCCGAGGTACATGACGGCGACGCGGTCGGCGAGGTGCTCGACCACCGACAGGTTGTGGGTGATGAAGACGATCGTCAGCCCGAACTCGCGCTGCAGCGACGCGATCAGGTTGAGGATCTGCGCCTGCACCAGCACGTCGAGCGCCGAGACCGGCTCGTCGGCGACGACCAGGTCGGGCCGAGGCGCGATCGCCGCGGCGATCGCAGCGCGCTGCCGCTGGCCGCCCGAGAGCTCGTGCGGGCGCGCGTCGCCGTGCCGCCCGGAGAGGCCGACGGCCTCGAGCAGCTCGGCGACGCGCGCCTCCCGCTCCGTCGTGGTGCCGATGCCGAAGGCGTCGAGCGGCTCGCGGATCGTGCGCGCGACGCGCCAGCGCGGGTCGAGCGAGCTGTACGGGTCCTGGTAGATCGGCTGCGCGCGCCGCCGGAACGCATGCAGGGCGCGGCGGTCGAGGGCGGCGAGGTCGGTGCCGTCGAAGACGATGCGGCCGCTCGTCGGCTCGATCAGGCGCAGCAGCAGCCGGCCGAGCGTGCTCTTGCCGGAGCCCGACTCGCCGACGACGCCGAGGATCTCTCCCTTGCGAACGTCGAGGTCGACGCCGTCGACGGCGCGCAGCGTGCGGGTCGCACCGAGGCCGCGGCCGACCGCGAAGTCGCGCGTCAGCCCCTCCGTCCTGACGAGAACGTCGCTCACGCGCGGGCCTCCGCGAGCTCGCGGCCGAGCGCCTGCGTCTCCGGCGTCGCCCAGCAGGCGGTCAGGTGGTCGCCGACGGGCGCGAGCGGCGGCACCAGGTCGCACTCCGCGCGGCGCAGCGGGCAGCGCGGCTGGAAGCGGCAGCCCGGCGGCGGCGAGACGAGGTCCGGCACCTGGCCCGGCGCGGCGGGCAGCGCTCCGCGCGCGTGCTCCGCGCTCGGGAGCGCGCCGAGGAGCGCGGCCGTGTACGGGTGTCGCGACTCGGAGAAGAGCGCGGCGACCGGCGCCACCTCCACGAGCTGGCCCGCGTAGAGGACGCCGGCGCGGTCGCAGAGCTGCGCGACGACGCCGAAGTCGTGCGCGATCAGGAGGCTCGTCGTCCGGTGCCGGCGGCGCAGCTCGCGCATCAGGCCGAGGATCTGCGCCTGGATCGTCACGTCGAGCGCGGCCGTCGGCTCGTCGGCAATCAGGAGCGCCGGCTCGTTCGCGAGCGCGGTCGCGATCACGACGCGCTGCTGCATGCCGCCGCTGAAACGGTGCGGCGGGTCGCGGTAGCGGCGCGAGGCGTCGGGGATGCCGACCTCCTCGAGCAGGCGGATCGCCCGCGTCTTTGCCTCGCGCAGCCCGACGGGCTTGTGGGCGCGGATCGTCTCGGCGATCTGCTCGCCGACCGAGAACGCGGGGTCGAGCGCGCTCGCCGGGTCCTGGAAGACCATGCTGATCCGGTCGCCGCGCAGCGCTGCGCGCTCGTCCTCGCCGAGCGCCGTCAGGTCGCGGCCGAGGAACTCGATCGTGCCCGCGACGGCCGCCGACCGGGGCAGCAGCCCCATCACCGCCATCGCGAGCGTCGTCTTGCCGCAGCCCGACTCGCCGACGAGCGCGAAGATCTCGCCCTCGTCGACCGCGAGCGAGACGTCGCTTACCGCGGAGACACGGCCGTACAGCACCGACACGTGGTCGAGACGGAGGACGGTCACCCGCTGATCCCCCTCGGGTCGAGCTTCGCGCGCAGGCCGTCGCCGACGAGGTTGAACGCGACGACGGTGACGGCGATCGCGAGGCCGGGGAAGATGTCCGCCCACGGCGCCTGTTGCAGCACCTGGTACCCGTCGGCGAGCATCAGGCCGAGCGACGGCGTCGGCGGCTGCGCGCCGAGGCCGAGGAACGAGAGCGCCGCCTCGATCTGGAGCGCGAAGCCGGCGAGCACGCTCGCCTGCACGACGGCGGGGCCGAGCGCGTTCGGGACGACGTGACTCCAGATCGTCCGCGCGTGCGAGACGCCGCGGGCGCGCGCGCCCTCGACGTACAGCTCGCGGCTGACCGCGAGCACCGAGCTGCGCACGACGCGGGCGAGGATCGGCAGGTAGATCGTGGCGATCGCGAACAGCGCGACGAGCTCGCCGGGCCCGGTGATGGAGATCAGCGAGATAGCGAGCAGCAGCGCCGGCAGCGCGAGTAGCAGGTCGATCGGCCGCATCAGCAGGTTGTCGACGACGCCGCCGAAGTAGCCTGCGATCACGCCGATCGGGAGCCCGAGCACGAGCGCGAGCGCGACGGCGCCGATCGAGACGCCGAGCGAGGCGCGGTAGGCGAAGAGGACGCGCGAGAGCACGTCGCGGCCGAGCGCGTCGAAGCCGAACGGGTGCGACCAGCTCGGGCCGGCGAGGATGTGGTCGGCGTCGATCGCGTCCGGCGAGTGCGGCGCGAGCACGGGCGCGAGCAGCGCGACGAGGACGAGCAGCGTCAGGATGCCGATGCCGGCCGCCGCCTGGCGGCCGCCGAGGCGCGCGGTGATCGTCCGCGGGCGGACGTGGCGCAACGCGACTGTTGCCGCCGTCATGCGCGCTCTTCCCCGAGGCGCGGGTTGAGCAGGCCGTAGAAGAGGTCGGTGACGAGGTTGACGACGATGAAGAGCGCCGCGATCACGAGCACGCTCCCCTGCACGACCGTGTAGTTGCGCTGGTTGATCGCGGTGACGACGAGCTTGCCGACGCCCGGCAGCCCGAAGAGCGTCTCGACGACGATCGCGCCGCCGAGCAGCACGCCGAACTGGATCCCCGCGACGGTGACGATCGGGAGCGACGCGGTGCGCAGCGCGTGCTTGTAGACGATCGCGTGGCGCCGCAGGCCTTTCGCGCGCAGGAACGTGACGAACGGGCGCTCGAGCGTCTCCTGCATCGACGCGCGCGTCGTGCGGAGGATGTAGGCCGCCTCGCCGGTGGCGAGCGTGAGCACCGGCAGCGTCATGTAGCGCAGGTTCTGGAGGGGGTCTTCCGAGAGCGGCACGTAGCCCGTCGGCGGCAGCCACCCGAGCTTCGCCGCGAAGACGAGGATGAGGATCGTCCCGAGCCAGAAGTCGGGGATGCTGATCCCCGCGATCGTGAAGATGCTCGCCGTCGCCTTGCCGAGCCGCCGCCCCGACGAGGCGATCACGCCGAGCGGCACGCCGACGAGGAGCGCGAGCGCCATCGACGCGATCGTCAGCTCGAGCGTCACCGGGATCCGCTCGCGCAGGAGCTGCGTCAGCGACTCGTGGCTGATGTAGTCCTGGCCCAGGTCGCCGCGGAAGATGCCGCCGAGCCAGCTGAAGTACTGCGAGACGAGCGGCCGGTCGAGCCCGAGCTCGTGCCGGATCGTGCGCACGTTCTCCGGTGTGGCGCGGAAGCCGAGCATCGTGCGCACCGGGTCGCCCGGGACGAGGCGGATGAGCAGGAAGACGAAGAGGCTCATCGCGAGCAGCGTCGGCACGGTCAGCGCGACGCGCGTCGCGACGTAGCGCGTCCGCACGCTCATCGGCCCGCTCCCGGCGCCGGCCGAGCCGGCGCCTTCGCTCTTTGAATGAGCTCCGTCGAGCCTACGCTCATTGCACCTTCACCTTCCGCGCGAGGCGGCGCAGCGCGTCCTCGGTGAGCAGGAAGTGCTCGCGCGCGATGTCTTCCGCGGCCTGCGTGTCGCGCGCCGCGACCGCCTCGACGAGGCGCCGGTGGTCGGCGATCGCGCGCTGCCTGATCGCGGGCGTGTACGGCTCCGAGCTGAAGCCGAGGCTCACCTGCACGCGGATCTGCCTGGAGAGCGCGGCCAGGTGCACGTTCTTCGTCGCGTCGGCGATCGCGGCGTGCAGGGCGGCGTCGGCGGCGCGCGACGCCTCGCGGTCAGGGGCCGCGTCGTAGGCGTCGCATGCCGCGACGATGCGGACGACGTCGTCGTCGTCGCGCCGCTCCGCCGCCGTGCGCGCGATCAGCGGCTCGACGAGGTGGCGCAGGTCGAACAGCTGCTCGAACGCCTCCCAGCTCTCGCCGAGCGTGCGCCGCACGATCTCGCCCGAGGCGGGAAGCCAGTCCTCCTTCACGATCGCACCGCCGTTGCGACCGCGCGCGATCACGACGTAGCCGGTGTCGGCGAGCGAGTGGAGCGCGCCGCGGATCGTCTTGCGCGAGACGCCGAGCTGCGCCGAGAGCGCACGCTCCGACGGCAGCCGCTGTCCCGGCACGAACTCGCCGAGCGCGATCGCCGTCACGAACCGCTCGGCGAGCTGCTCCTCGGCGCGGCGGAGCTCGAGCGGTTGCAGCACGCCGCCGGCCGGCGCGAGCTCGATCACGCCGCCGCTCCGTAGTAGCGGGCGAGGAAGCGGGCGAGCACGCGCGCGCCGGCGGCGATGCTGTCGAGCTCGACCGCCTCGTCGATCCCGTGGATGTTGCGGACGCGCGGCCCGTAGCAGACGGCCGGCACGCCGAACTGGTTCAGGTAGATGCGGGCATCGGTCGTCGCGGTGCCGTCCGCGATCGCGGGCGGCGCGCCGTGCACCTCGACATGTGCGGCCGACAGCTCGCGCACGAGCTCGTGCCCCTCGTCGAGCTCGTAGCCCTCGGCGCGGAAGCCGTTGAAGCGGAGGGTCGGCGGCTGCTCGGCGAGCCGGCCGTTCGCGCGCGCCGCCCGCTGGATCGCCTCGCTGACGCGCGCCTGCGCTTCCGCCACCGGCCACTCGGGTGGGAAGCCGATGCGCAGGCCGATACGCGCGATTCCGGGCACGCTCGACTGCCAGTCGCCGCCGTGGAACGTGCCGATGTTGAGCGCGTGGCGGCCGTCGCCGTTCGGGTTCATCTCTGCCTCGAGCGCGCGCAGCGACTCGAGCAGCGGCAGCGCGAGCGAGACGGCGTTCGCTCCCGCGCGCGGCTGGTGCGCGTGTGCGGAGCGGCCGTGCAGCGTCAGCTCGAGCCAGAGGATGCCGATGCCGCCGAGCATCAGCTCCAGATTCGTCGGCTCCGGCAGCAGCACCGCGTCCGCGAGCACACCGGCATGCGCCGCAGCGAGCGTGCCGTTGCCGGTGCACTCCTCCTCGATCACCGATACGAACGAGAGCGGCCCGGCGATCGCCTCCGGCGCTTCGGCGAGGAGCGCTTCGATCGCGAGCACCGCCATTGCAAAGCCGGCCTTCATGTCGCCGGCGCCGCGACCGTGCAGCCAGCCGTCGACGCGCCGCGGCCCGAAGGGATCCGCCGGCCAGAGGTCGGCGGCGCCGGGCGGGACGACGTCCACGTGCCCGTTGACGAGCAGCGAGCGGCCCTCGCCGGGGCGCTCGCCGACGACGACGGGGCGGCCGGCGTAGGGGAGGGACGGCACGCCCGCGCCGGGGCGCTCCTCGATCCCCTGGGGCACCTCGAGCTCGCGCACCGCGAACCCGAGCCGCTCGAGCTCCTTCGCGACCACGTGCTGGGCGCCCAGCTCGTGCCCGACGACGCTCGGCTCGGCGACGAGCGCCTCCAGGAAGCTCACCGCCCGCTCGAGGCCGTCCCCGATCGCCGCGTCGACCGCGTCCCAGTTATGGGGAACAATCTGCCCCATTAGTTAGGCGACTATGCACCTCGCCGCGACCGCGGTCAAGGCCGTAGCCGAAATCACAGGTCAGCCGTTACAGCGCTGCACCTAGAGAAGAAGGAGGTGACGTATGTACATCGGCGGAGGCGTTGTCCTGCTCGTCATCATCATCCTCCTCCTGGTCTGGCTCCTCTAACGGGAGACGAGATGATCGACACGCGACGAGGCGGCTCGAGACGGGGCCGCCTCGTCCTCGAGTCCGGTTGACCGCCGCCCGCGTGGAGCAGAGAATCGTGGCCCCCACACATGGAGGTCGCGATGGCAGGTGTCGAGAAGCGTGACTTCGACTCCCCGGACGAGACGCGCGCGCCCGACAAGACGCGCTCGGACATCGTCCACCTCGGCGGCACGACGGCGGCGCGGCTCACGCTCGAGCCCGGCTGGAGCTGGTCGGAGTGCGTGAAGCCCGTTGCGGGCACCGACTCGTGCCAACACCGGCACGTCGGCGTCGTGCAGGCGGGGCGGATGCGCGTGAAGCACGAGGACGGCACCGTCCTGGAGCTCGCGCCCGGCGACGTCTACGTGATCGAGCCGGGCCACGACGCGGAGATCGTCGGCGACGAGAGGTTCGTCGGCTTCGAGTTCGAGCCGAAGGCCGCCGAAGAGTACGCCCGCGGCTAGTACGTCCGTCTGGCCGCCTCGTCTAGCGGGGCGGCCAGCCGACCCGGATCTCGTTCCCGTCCGGGTCGTACATCCAGAAGACGCGCATGCCGAAGTCGGTGTGCCGGAGGGGCGTGAAGCGCGCCGCGTCGCCCGCGCCCTCCTGCCACCGCGCGTAGAGCGCGTCGATGTCGTCCGTGTAGATGAAGCACGCGCCCGGCGGATGCTCGCCGAGCACCGTGCCGGTGAAGTGGAGCTCGACGCCGTCGCACTCGATGATCAGGTAGTCCCACTCCTCCGGCGGCGCGCCCCTGCTCCTGAAGCCGAGCCGCTCGTAGAAGGCGAGCGTGGCGCGGAGGTCGCGGCTCGTCAGGAGCGGGAGGGCACGGTTCATGCCGCCGACTCTACGCGCGCCTGCGCCGGCGGCCGCGGCGGTGCGCGTGTGCGACCGCGAGCGTCTCCGCGTTCTCGAGCGCGAGGCCCGCGCCGAGCGCGACGGTCGTGAGCGGGTCGTCGCTCTTCGTCACGGCGAGGCCGGTGCGCGAGCGGATCAGCGCGTCGAACTCGCGCAGGAGGGCGCCGCCGCCGACGAGCATCAGCCCGCGGTCGGCGATGTCGGCGGCGAGCTCCGGCGGTGTCCGCTCGAGCACGAGCTCGAGCCCTTCGATGATCTGGTCGAGCGGCCGCTGCAGCGCCTCGGCGACAGCCTGCGCGTCGACGGTCGTCCGCCGCAGCAGGCCGGTGGTCAGGTCGCGGCCCGCCACTTCGGCGGTCGCGTCGAGCACGCCGGCGCGGGCGGCGCCGACCTCGAGCTTCACCGCCTCGGCCTGCTCCTGCCCGATCAGCAGGCGGTGGGCGTCCTGGAGCAGCTTGACGATCGCCTCGTCGAGGTCGTAGCCGCCGATGCGCACGGAGTGCGAGACGACCATGCCGCCGAGCGCCGTCACCGCCATCTCCGAGGTGCCGCCGCCGACGTCGAGGACGAGCGAGCCGACCGACTCCGCCACCGGCAGCCCGGCGCCGATCGCCGCGGCGAGCGGCTCCTCGATCAGGTAGGCGCGCGCCGCGCCGGCTGCGATCGTCGCCTCCTCGACCGCGGTTCGCTCGACCTGCGTGAGGCCGCTCGGGACGCAGACCATCACCTCCGCGCCGGCGCCGATCCGCCGGGTCGCCGAGCGGATGAAGTAGCGGAGCATCTGCTCGGCCATCTCGAAGTCGCCGATCACGCCGTGCCGGAGCGGGCGCGTCGCCGTGATGTGCGCGGGTGTCCGGCCGATCATCCGGCGCGCCTCCGCGCCGACCGCGTACACCTCGCCCGAGCGCTCGTCGACCGCGACGACGGACGGCTCGAACGCGATCACGCCCTTGCCCGGCTGGTAGACGACGGTGTTCGCGGTACCGAGGTCGACGGCGAGCTGCCGCTCCGGGCCGAGTCGCCTGAGGCGGGTCCAGGGCATCCCGCACCGTACCGCGCGCCTGCGCGGGCGGCGTGCCGCCGCCGGCGCAGGCGCGCGTGTGTCTCAGACGGCGGCGGCGGCGACCGCGCGTCCGCGCGTCCGCGCCCGCGACCCGACGATCAGGCCGGTGCCGAGCAGCCAGACCGGCGTGCCGAAGGTGAGCGCGGCCCAGCCGATCGGCCCGATCACGAGCACGACCGCGATCAGGAGCGAGAAGAGCGCCCACCACTTCGGCAGGATCCCGGTGCGGAGCGCGACGACGGCCGTGCCGACGAAGAAGAGGATCAGCGCCAGCTCTGCGGCGACGAAGAACATGTCGGCGCTGTTGTGCAGCATCCCCGCCGTGGCGGCGCTGACGCGGTCGTGGTCGATCGCCGCGCCCATGTCTCCGGCCGGGATCAGGAGGCCGAAGACCGCGGCGATCGAGACGCCGCCGAAGGCGAGCGTCGCGTAGGTGTGCTGTCCGCCCTCGGCCTCCGCGAGCCGGGAGCGGAGGATCGCCGCGAACCAGACGAGCGAGAGGCAGCCGAGCGCCCAGAGCCAGCCGCCCATCAGGATCGGGTTCTGGTTCCCCTGCACCCAGGCGAGGAGCTGCGCATCCGTCGCGTGGTGGGGGATCTTGTCGCTGAGCGCGTTCGTGACGACGAGGCCGCCGATCCAGAGGGCGACGGCGAGCGCGGCCGGCAGGAGCAGCGGCCGGTGCTTGACGAGGTTCATCGAGGCTCTCCTTTCCGTTCAGTGGGTTGCGGGGCGAAGGCGCCGGCCGGTGCCGACGAGGGCACCGGCACCGGCGAGGACGAGCAGGGCGAGCACGAGCGCGGCGAGGAACAGCCGCCGGCGAAGCGACCTCATGCCGGCAGGGGCTCGCCGGCCGCGCCGGCGGGCGTGTACACGGCGCCGTAGCCGAGGATCCGGCCGAGCGGCGAGCCGAGGACGAGGCCGAGCTTCTGCAGCGCCGCCGGCGGGAACGGCAGCCGCACCGTGTCGAAGTGCGCGTTCGCGATCACCGCGAGGCGCAGCGGGTTCGGCATGCCCTTGCGGTTCGTCTTGCCGTCGGCTGCGAGCGAGAACATCGTCTCGAGCAGCGACTCGAACTGCAGCGCCGGCCGGATCTCGCAGACGAACTGCGCGACGTCGTCGCCGGCGTTCCAGAAGCGGTGCGGCGTCCCCGGCGGCACCGTCACGTGCGTGCCGGGGCCGGCGACCTGCTCCGTGCGGCCGATCTTGAAGCCGACCGTGCCGCGAAGCACCTGGAAGCGCTCCTCCTGTGACGGGTGCACGTGGGCGGCCGCGACGAAGCCGTGCGGCTCGACGAACGTCTCGATCACGACGGCCTCGCCGCCCGTGTCGGCAGCGGTCTGGCGGAAGACGATGCGCTCGCCGGTGACCGGGTTGTGGATGGTGTCGCCTGTGCGGATCATCGGTGCTCCTTTCTCGTGGGGTCGCTGGTCACGATCGGGGGAGCCGCTTAAGATCCGCTTGGGTCGTTCTTGAGGGAGGGGGTCGGGACGGAGTTCCGCCTGCTTGGTCCGGTCGAGGTGGTGGGCGACGACGCCGTGCTGGCGCTCGGCGGCCCGAAGCAGCGTGCGCTGCTCGCCGAGCTTCTCCTCCGCCGGGGTGCAGCCGTCTCGCGGGAGCGGCTCGTCGACGTGCTCTGGGGCGAGCGGCCGCCGCCGAGCGCGATCGCCTCGCTCCAGGTGTACGTGCACGGGCTGCGGCGCGCGATCGGGGCACAACGGCTCGAGACGCGCGGGGCCGCCTACCGGCTGCGCGTCGAGCCCGAGGAGCTCGACGTCGCCCGCTTCGAGCGACTGCTCGCCGACGCGCGGACTGCGCTCGCGGGCGGCATGCCGGCACACGCCGACGAGCTGCTCGCCGCGGCGCTCGCGCTCTGGCGCGGCGAGGCGCTCGCCGACCTCGGCGACAGCCCGGTGCGCGCCGCGGCCGCCGGGCTCGACGACCTCCGGCTGCAGGCGCTCGAGCTGCGGATCGACGCCCGCCTCGCGCTCGGCGAGCACCGCGAGGTCGTGCTGCAGCTCGAAGAGCTCGTCGCCGCCGAGCCGTACCGCGAGCGGCTCCGCGAGCAGCTCGTGCTCGCCCTCTACCGGTCCGGCCGGCAGGACGACGCGCTCGCCGCCTACCAGGACGCTCGCCGGACGCTCGCCGACGACCTCGGCGTCGAGCCGGGGCCCGGACTGCGCGAGCTCGAGCGTGCCGTGCTCCAGCACGATCCGTCGCTCACGCTCGAGCGACGCGAGGAGACCTCCCGGCCGCGCCTGCCCGCGCCGGCGACGCCTCTCGTCGGCCGCCGGCTCGAGCTGGCGGCCGTCGAGGCGATCCTCGGGCGCGACGGCGTTCGGCTCGTCACCCTCACCGGTCCCGGCGGAACGGGCAAGACCCGGCTCGCGCTCGCGGTCGCGGAGCGGCTCGCGCACCTGTCACGAGACGGCGCCGCCTTCGTCGACCTGTCGGACGTCCAGGACGCGGCGCTGATCGTGCCGACGATCGGCCAGGCGCTCGGGGAGGACGCGCAGGCGGTCGAGGCACGCCTCGCCGACTCGTCGCTGCTGCTCGTGCTCGACAACCTGGAACAGGTCGCGTCCGGCGCGGCCCCGGCGGTCGCGGCGCTGCTCGCGAACGCACCGCGTCTACGCGTGCTCGCCACCTCGCGCGTCCCGCTCCGCGTGAGCGGCGAGCAGGAGTACGCGGTGCCGCCGCTTCCCTCGCACGAGGCGGAGGCGCTCTTCACGGCTCGCGCGACGGCCGTCGACGCCGAGTTCGCGCTCACCGAGGAGACGGCGCCGCTCGTCGCCCGCATCTGCGCCCGCCTCGACGGGCTGCCGCTCGCGCTCGAGCTCGCCGCGGCCCGCGTGCGCGTGCTGCCGCTGCGCGCGCTCGAGCTGCGGCTCGAGAACGCGCTCGACGTGCTCGTCGGCGGGGCGCGCGACCTGCCGACGCGCCAGCAGGCGCTGCGCGCCACGCTCGACTGGAGCTTCGCGCTGCTCGACCCGGCCGCGCAGGCGCTCCTCGCCCGGCTCGCCGTCTTCGCGGGCGAGGTCGAGCTCGACGATCTCGGAGCGGTGCTCGGGACGGACGTGGACGAGCCGCTCGCCGCGCTCGTCGAGGCGAGCCTCGTGCGCCGCCGCGGCGAGCGCTTCACGCTCCTCCAGACGATTCGCGAGTACGCGCTCGAGCGCCTCGCCGAGCGCGACGAGGTCGACGAGCTGCACCGGCGCCACGCGGCGCGGTACCTGGAGGTCGCCGAGCGCGCGTGGGAGCTCATCCTTCCCGGCGGCGCTGCGGAGGCCGAGGGCATGGCGGTGCTCGAGCGGGAGGCCGACAACCTCCGCGCCTCGTTCGCGTGGGCGAGCGCGCACGGCGAGGGGGAGACGGCCGTCCGGCTCGCGGTGGCGCAGCGCTGGTTCTGGCTCGTGCGCGGCCGCTTCGTCGAGGCGCGGGCGGCATTCGACGCGGCGGCCGAGGCGCAGGTCGAGCCGACGCTGCATGCGGCGGCACTGAACGGGGCCGCGACGTTCGCCGCCCACCAGGGCGAGACCGCGCGTGCCCGCGACCAGTGGAACGAGGCGCTCCAGATCTACCGGGCGCACGGCGACGAGGACGAGGTCGCGCGCTGCGTCGCGGAGCTCGGCGGCGTCGCCGTCGCGGAGGGCGACCTCGAGCAGGCTCGCGAGCTGTACGAGGAGGCGGTCGTGCGCTTCGGCCGGCTCGGTCACCGGGTGCGCGAGAGCGTCTCGCTCTCGAACCTGGCCGCGATCGCCGACCAGCGCGACGACCTGGCGGCGTCGGTCGACTACAGCGAGCAGGCGATCGCGCTCCAGCGCGAGATCGACGACCCCCTCAACCTCGCGGTCTCGCTCACGAACCTCGCGCCGACCGTGCTCCGTCTGGGCGAGGTCGACCGCGCACGGGCGCTCCTACGTGAGGGCGTGGAGCTCGCCGAGGAGGTCGGTCACACGTTGCTGCTCGCGCACACGCTTGCCGTCGCGGCCGAGCTTGCGGCATGTGACGGCGACGGCGCGCTGGCGGCACGCCTGATCGGCGCGACCGAAGCCGCGTTCGCGGCGATCGGCGGCGAGGTTCCCGAGGGCGAGCGGCGCGCATTCGTCCGGATCCACGCCCGGCTCGACCTGCCCGAGGACGAGGTCGAGCTGGAGCGCGGCGTCGGCCGCACGTGGCCGCTCGAGCCGGCGATCGCCGAGGCGCGCGGCCTCCTCTCCTAGCGGCTACAGGTTGCCCTGGCGGTTGCCGCAGTTCGTCGCGTTGTTGACGCCCGTCTGGTAGCCGCTCGCGCCCGGCGCCCCGTTCGAGCCCGGGTAGTCGAGCGGGCTCGAGCACCGGCGATCCCCCGGGCGAGGGTTTCCGGCGCCGGTAGCCTCGGCCGGATGAGCGAGCTCGCGATCAGGCTGCGCGGCGTCGTCAAGCGGTACGGGCAGATCAGCGCGGTCGACGGCCTCGACGTGTCGGTGCCGGCGGGCACCTGCGTCGGTCTGCTCGGCCCGAACGGGGCGGGGAAGTCGACGACGATGCGGATGCTGACCGGCCAGTCGATCGCCGACGAGGGCGAGCTCGAGGTGCTCGGCTTCCGGATGCCGGACGAGTCGAAGCAGGCGCGGGCGCTGCTCGGGGTGACGCCGCAGCTCGACAACCTCGACGTGACGCTGACGGTCGAGCAGAACCTGCTCGTCTTCACCTACCTCTATCGCGTCCCGCGGCGCGAGCGGAAGGAGGCGATCGAGCGGTCGCTCGAGCTCGCGCGGCTCGGCGACCGGCGCGACACGCGCGTCGACAGGCTGTCGGGCGGCATGCGGCGCCGCCTCCTGATCGCGCGCTCGCTCGTCCACCGGCCGCGGCTCGTGCTGCTCGACGAGCCGACCGTCGGGCTCGACCCGCAGATCCGGCAGGAGCTGTGGGCGCTGATCGACCGCCTGCGCAGCGAGGGCACGACGATCCTCATGTCGACGCACTACATCGAGGAGGCGCAGCGCCTCGCCGACACCGTGCTGATCATGTCGCACGGCAAGGCCGTCGCCGCCGGGCCGCCGGCGGAGCTCGTGACCGAGCACGCGGGCGACGAGGTGCTCGAGGTGTACGGCGGCCCGTCGCGCCTCGCCGAGGTGGAGCGGGAGGCGGCCGCGCGCGGGCTCTCCACGCGGCGCACAGGCACCAGCGTCGCGGTGCTCGGCGCGGGCAGCGTCGACGGCTTCGAGGGCGAGCGGCGGCCGGCGAACCTGGAGGACGTGTTCGTGCTCCTGACCGGCGAGGAGATCGGCTGATGGCCGTCGTCGCGCGCCAGGAGCGGCTGCACCGGTTCGAGCGCTCGGCGCTCGCGGGCGTGCTCGTGCGCGAGGTGGTGAACTTCTCGTCGTACTGGCGTTCGGCCACGTTCTCGTCGACGGTCGAGCCGACGATCTACCTGCTCGCGTTCGGCTTCGGGTTCGGCTCGCTCGTCGCGAAGGTGGGCGGCTACGACTACGTGCAGTTCGTCGGCACCGGCACGGTCGCGACTGCGGTGCTCTTCTCGAGCGCGTTTCCGGCGATGTTCGGGACGTTCGTCAAGTACCAGTTCCAGCGCACCTACGACGCGATCCTCGCGGCGCCCGTCGACACGGAGGAGCTCGTGACCGCCGAGGCGCTCTGGATCGCGACGCGCGCCGGCGTCTACGGCTGCGTGCCGATGATCGTCGCGATGTTCTTCGGCCTCGACCCGCGCTGGGAGATGCTCGTCGTGCCGCTCGTCGGCTGGCTCGCGGGGTTCGGCTGGGGCTGCTTCGGGATCATGGTCGCCGGCTTCGCCAAGTCGATCGAGAACTTCAGCTACATCGTCAGCGCGGTGCTGACGCCGCTCTTCCTCGTCGCCGGCACGTTCTTTCCCCTGAACCGGCTGCCGCGGTGGGCGCAGGTGCTCGGCGAGGCCAACCCGCTGCACCACTGCGTGCAGCTCGTGCGGGACTCGGCGTTCGGGATGCTCGGCTGGATCGACCTGCTGCGGGTCGGCGCGCTCGTCGTGTTCGGGCTCGTGATCTGGCGGCTCGGGATCTTCGCGATGCAGCGCAAGCTGATCGACTGATGTCGTAGGATCGGGCGGCCCAGGGCACCGCGGCGCCGAGAGTGTGCCCACACGAGAAGGGAGAGGCCGTTGACCCGTCGTGTGTCCATGACCGTCGCGCTGGTGCTCGCGCTCGCGTCGACCGCCCTTGCCTCGAGCGGCGGCGCCGCCGCCGCGGCACCCGACCTGGGGCCGAGCGTGATCGTGTTCGACCCGAGCATGTCGACGAGCGAGATCCAGGCGACCGTCGACCGGATCGCGGCCCAGCAGGTCCCGAACCAGTTCGGGAGCGAGCGCTACGCCCTGCTGTTCGAGCCCGGCACGTACGGGTCTGCCGAGGAGCCGCTCAACTTCCAGGTCGGCTACTACACCCAGGTGGCCGGCCTCGGCCGCTCGCCCGGCGACGTCGTCATCAACGGCTCCGTGTACGTGCGCAACCAGTGCGACTCCGGCGGCTGCGTCGCCCTGACGAACTTCTGGCGCTCGCTCTCCAACCTGACGATCAACGTCGAGACGCCGAACTTCGGCTGCTACTCGGGTGAGTTCTGGGCCGTCTCGCAGGCCGCGCCGATGCGGCGTGTCGTCGTCAACGGCCTGACGACGCTGATGGACTACTGCACCGGCCCGTCGTTCGCGAGCGGCGGCTTCATCGCCGACTCGCAGTTCAACGGCAGCACCGTCATCAACGGCTCGCAGCAGCAGTTCCTCGTCCGGAACAGCTCGCTCGACGGCTGGACGAACGGCGTCTGGAACCAGGTCTTCTCGGGCGTCGACGGCGCGCCGTCGGAGTGCTTCCCCGCGGCGGGAGGGTGCGGCCCGTACACGACGCTCGCGACGAGCCGCGTGACGCGCGAGGCGCCGTACCCGTACGTCGACGCGGTCGGCAACTGGAACGTCTTCGTCCCGTCGGCGGCGACCAACACGGCGGGCACGTCGTGGTCCGGCGGCGCGACACCGGGCACGTCGATCCCGCTCGGCAAGTTCTACGTCGCCTCTCCGTCGGACTCCGCCGCAACGATCAACGCGGCCGTTCGCGCCGGGCGGAACCTGCTGCTGACACCCGGGATCTACCGCCTCGACCAGAGCATCGTCGTCAACCGGCCCGACACGGTCGTGCTCGGCCTCGGCTTCCCGACGCTCGTCCCGACGAACGGGAACGCGGCGATCACGACCGCGAACGTGAAGGGCATCATCCTCTCGGGCCTGATCGTCGACGCCGGCCCGGTCAACTCGCCGGTGCTGATGCAGGTGGGCGCGGGTAACGCGCGCAGCGACAGCGAGGCGTCGGATCCGACGACGCTCAGCGACGTCTTCTTCCGGATCGGCGGCGCCGAGCCCGGCCGCGCGACGACGAGCCTCGTCGTCAACAGCGACAACGTGATCCTCGACGACATCTGGGCGTGGCGGGCCGATCACGGGAACGGCGTCGGCTGGCAGGTCAATACGGCCGACACGGGCGTCGTCGTAGGCGGCGACCACGTCACCGCCTACGGCCTCTTCGTCGAGCACTACCAGCGCTACGAGGTGATCTGGAACGGGAACGACGGCGCCGTCGTCTTCTTCCAGAACGAGATGCCCTACGACCCGCCGAGCCAGGCCGCGTGGATGGAGGCGCCGGACGTCGACGGCTGGGCCGCGTTCAAGGTCGCCGACGGCGTGACCCGCTTCAACGGGTACGGCATGGGGAGCTACAGCTTCTTCAACCAGGGAGTCGACGTGTTCGCGGCGCACGCGTTCGAGGTGCCGGACACGCTGCCGGCAGGAAGCCTGCACGACCTGCTGACGATCTTCCTCGACGCGTCGCACGGGAAGGGCGGGATCCTGAACGTCGTCAACGACACGGGCGGGCCGTCGACGATCGCCAACCCGGACGTCCCCGTCACCGTCGTGGACTACCCGTAGGAGCCCGTACGTTCTAAGCTCGGCGAATGACCGTCGTCGCCGACGCGCCGATCGCGGCGGCCGAGAGGCCGCAGCTCCAGATCGTCCCCGTCAAGGGGCTGCCGATCGTCGCACTCGTGCTCGCAGGCGTCGTCGTCGCAATCGCCCGCGACGCGCGCTGGGGGCTCGTCTTCTGCCACGTCGTCGGCGGCGGGCTCTGGACGGCGATCGACCTGTTCGTCGGGTTCGTCGTCGGCCCGATCATCGGCCGCATGTCGATCCCCGCGCGCATCGAGTTCTCGACGCGGTTCATGCCGAAGATGCTCCTCCTGATGCCGACGATCGTCACGATGACCCTCGCCGCCGGCTTCCAGCTCGCGCGCCAGGACGCGTTCCTCGACACCTCGAACCCGAGGCACGCGTGGGTCGTGGCGTCGTTCTGCGTCGTCGGCGTGATGGCCGTGATCGCGCTCGCCTACCTCGAGCCGGCGAATGTCGCGGTGCTGTTCGAGCTGAAGAAGCCGCAACCCGACGGGCGCGTGATCGAGAAGCTGATGAAACGGTTCGTCTACACCGCCGGCATCACCGGCGTGATGCAGGTCGCGACGCTCGTGATCATGACGAGGCTGGTCTCGTGAGCGAGCAGGCCGCCGCCCTTCCCGCGAGCCTCGTCGACCGGAAGCTGCCGCCGGTGACGGAGATCGGCGCCGCCTCGATGGTCGCCGTCGCGGTCGGGGTCATCTACAACGCCGCGTACCTGCCGAAGCACGCGCAGACCGGCGTCGCGATCGCGATCATCGTCCTGGCGGCGGGGCTGCAGCTCGCGAACGTGTTCCTGCTGTCGCGCATCCGCCGTTTCGCATGGGCGCGCTTCAAGCAGGTCGCCGGCTGGTCGCTGCTCGCGTACGCCGTGATCGCCGGGATGATCGAGTACGCCTTCGTCTACGACCACACGCGGGGCACGCAGCTCGTCGTCCTGACGCTCCTGCTCGCGCTCTTCATGCTGAACGTGCCGGTGCTGATCGCGTTCACGGTCGCGCGGTACCAGCGGGCCTGACGGGCTCCGGCGGACCCTCCCGCTAACCTGCCGCGCCCCGGCACGGCGCTCGACAATCCCGTGCCGGATCGTCCGCATGACTCGTATCGTTCGCCTCAGACCGTGGCAGAAGGCCGCCCTCGACCGGTTCGTCGCGGCGGGTTCGTCCGACTTCCTCGCGGTCGCGACGCCCGGCGCCGGCAAGACGACGTTCGCGCTGACCGTCGCCCGCCACGAGCTCGCCGACCATCCGGGCCGGCTCGTCGTCGTCGCCCCGACGGCCCACCTGAAGCTGCAGTGGGCGCGGGCAGCCGCGGCGTTCGGGCTGCACCTCGACCCGGCGTGGGCCGCCGCGGACGGGCGGCTGCCGGCCGACATGCACGGCATCGTCACCTCCTACCA